>JBBINN010000066.1:0-15391 GCA_037443885.1 Gammaproteobacteria bacterium
CCACTCTGCTCCACCCCCTGGTTCACTGGCTGACCCAGCTGCGTAATCAGGAATACCTATTAGCAGGCACGCCCCGACTGCGGCGAACATATGCACCGGGGGCCGGGTGCTATGATCCGGCCCGCATGTTTTTTCGGGGACGAGCTGCGTGGCGGATACCCCTGCCCAGAACCTGACGTTCCTCGCCAAGCTGGCGGCGTATTTCATTGCGCTCGGCCTCGCGCTGGCGGCCATCTTCAGCTACGTCCCGATGCTGCTCGACACCGGGCAGAGCGGCGTTGCCCCGGATGAGATCACCCAGACGCTCATCGAGGGCCTGCTGCAGGAATCGGGCCGCCGTCCCTCGCTCGCGCAGAAGAGCTTCACCAGCCTCGCGGCCGTGCTCTTCGTGCTGTCCTTCTCGTTCATGTGCACCGTGTCGCTGATGATCCCGATCACGTGGGTGTACATGCACACCCACCGCAAGACCTTCGGCCGCAACCTGATCGCCTCGCTCATCGTGCTGCCCATCTGCGCCACGGCCACCGTGTGGCTGATCCAGGACAGCCTGGCGCTCGCCTTCGGACTTGCCGCCCTGGTGGCCGCGGTCCGCTTCCGCATCCGCCTCGACAACGAGCTCGACGGCGTGTACGTCTTCGCCTCGATCGCGGTGGGGCTCGCGTCCGGCGTCGGGCACTTCGGCGTCGGCTTCGTGATGGCCATCTTCTTCTGTTTCTGCTCGAGCCTCATCTGGATGTTCGGCTACGGCAAGCGCGCCAAGGAAGAGCCGGCCGCGGACGGCAGCATCGCGCCGCCGGTGGCCGGGGCAGAGGTCATCACGGGATCTGGCCGGCAGTAGCCGTAAATCCGCTCCTGGACCTGCTTCGGGTCGGAGAGGATCTCGTAGAAGCTTCCCAGGTAGCTCGCCGCCCGCCGCGCGGCGAAGTCGCCGAGCCCGCGGCCCTGGAACGCCTGCTCGATCTGCGGCCTCGACTCCCGGAAGCGCTCGATGGCGGCCGGCACCTCTGCGTTGCGGGAGCACAGGCCCCGGTAGATGCGCTGGCGCACCCGCCGCACGCCGATGCCGGGGCTCACCGCCGCGTACTCCGCGTCCACCATCCCGGACTGGTCGAAATCGAAGGGCACCAGCGTGAAGACACCCTCCTCCTTCCGCGGCCCGAGGACACGGATGTTGTGGCAGCACTCGTCGGTGCCGTCCATCGGCAGGTGCACGGACCAGTCGGTGTTGCCGATCATGAACTGGAAGAGTTCCAGCAATGCCACCTGGCCCGGGTCCACGTCCGCCGGTGTCAGCGACGGCACCCGGCGCTTGCGCAGCCCGTTCCGTTTCGCCACGGCGCTGTCGTCCTCGATCAGGAAGGCGGGCCCGGAGATCGGCGTCATGCGCTCGGCGGAGTCCACGAACGTCACGGCCAACGTGCGCGTGCGAAACGCCACGGGCGTCAGCAGGGCATAGGCCTCGTAGATCCGCTGCTCCAGCCGCACGTAGTCGCGGTACTTGCGATCCGCCTTGCACTGCGTCACGAGCTTCAGGCCCCGCTCGCCGGCGAAGACCGAACCCGCCGTCTGCGCCTTGTCGAACTCCAGGCGGATCGGCGGGAAGTCGCAGAGCCTGAGCCTCGTGTGCCCGCGCGACCGCACCTGCAGCGGCAGCGAGACCTGCCGACCCTCGGCGTCGTGGTAGTGCAGCGTGGCCGGCATCGGCGTGCGGGCGTCCCTCTCGCGGAGCATGCGCCGCACCGGAAACTCCAGCACGACCGCGATCTCGGCTGCCTGGTCGAAGAGCCCCGCTTCTGCGGCCGCGCCGCCCGTCGGTACGAGCAGCAGCGCACAGGCACAGAGCGCAGCGGAGCCCGGCCAGCGCCGCGAGCGCGGTGCGGCAGAATGACGCCTGTCGCGCATCAGCCGGCCGGTTCCTGCGGATGGGTGAGCGTGAGCATGTGCTCAGCCGCGGCCTGCACGTCCGAATCGCTCAGAGTGACGTCGCCACCCTTCGCGGGCATGTCGAAATAACCCTGTTTCGCGTGCTCGACCAGCACGGCATGCCAGAGCCGGGAGCGTCCCGCCCAGTGCTCCGGACGGCCAGTCACCGGCGCACCGTCCACGCCTTGCTCGTGGCAGCCCGCGCAGGCGCGCTGGTAAGCGACACGCCCTCGCTCGACGGGGTCAATGAAGTCCCCGGGAACAGACACCGAGGGCGGAGATGCTTTCTCGACCTGGGCAGGCGGCGGCTCGGCGCAGGCATTCGCGGCGCGTAGCGCCCCGCGGCCAGGAGCACGCCGAGAGACGTCAGGCCCACCGTAAGCGTAGGCAGGTGCGTGCGCGGCAGGCTCGTGAGGAATTCGTACACGCGTGGAAAGAAGCCTTCCGCCGAGAGCCTGATGCCGAACAGGGGGCCGAGCTGGCTCAGCACGATGCTGAGGGCGAGCCCGTTCATGAATCCGACGATGATCGGACGCGACAGGAAGTCGGCGATCGCGCCGAGGCGCAGGAGGCCGGCACCGAGGCACATCAGGCCCACGAGCAGGGTGAGCATCATCGCGATCGCGAGGTGCTGCGAGGGATCGCCCGGCGCGAGCACACCGATCGCCGAGGCGATGAGTGCCGCCGTCGCCGCCGAGGTGCCGACGATCAGCTGCCGGGAGGTGCCTAGCACCGCGTAGACGGCAAGCGGGAGAATGCTTGCGTAGAGCCCGTGCTCGGGCGGCAGGCCGGCGAGCTGCGCGTTCGCAATGCTTACCGGCACCGTCACCGCTGCCACCGCGAGGCCTCCGGCGAGGTCACCCGGCAAGTCGGCCGGATTGTAGCTGCGCAGTGGCGCAAGCCCGTCCACCCAGGCCTCGATACGCCTGCGGACCCGGCCGGTCAGCGAGGCGTCGTTGTCGGCATCTGGCGCCATGGTCACTGGAGCCCGTTCAACTCCGCCCACCCGGTCCACATGATCTGGATGCCGATGCACAGCAGGATGAAGGCCATCAGGCGGACCATCACCAGTGTCCCGATCCGGCCGAGGCGGGCCATCACCGCCGCCGAGTTGCCGAAAATGAGGTAGAGCACCAGCGAAACGACCGCGGCACCGCACACCGCCACCAGAACGCCGAGCACGAACAGCGTCGGCTCGGACGGAATCTGCGCGCCGAGCGCGATCGAGGCGGCGATCGTGCCGGGCCCGGTCGTGAGCGGGAACGTGATCGGGAAGAAGCTGCGCTGCACGATCTCGACATCGGACAGGGTCGCCGCCTTCTCCACCGCGACCGCGTGCACGTCGTCGTCCTCGGTGCGGTGCAGGAGGCGCCAGGCGGTCGAAGCCACCAGCAGGCCGCCGCCCAGCCGGACGACCGGCAGCGATACTCCGAAGAACGCCAGCACATAGGTGCCGATCAGCATCGACACCACCAGGATGAACCAGCTGTTGATGGCCACCTGGCGCGCCAGCCGCCGGGCAACGGCGCGGTTCGCGCCCGCCGTCGCGACGAACACCGGCGCGGTGCTCAGCGGATTGATGATCGGCAGCAGCGTGACGGGGACCAGCACCAGCGCCCGCAGGAACCACTCGACGTAGGACACTGCTCGAGAACCTCGGAACCCGGCAAAGACAGGGCGGATTGTAGTCTGATTGCGCTATCGGAAAATGAAGAGGAGGAGTCGCGCCGGCCGTGCGACGCGGGGTCAGAGGGGCCTGCCCGCTCTCGTCGGTTCAGCTGCCCAGGCATTCGCAACTGCCGGCGAGGCCGGCCAGTCCCTGGTCCGTCGCGTCATCCCAGCCGGCCGTTGCTGGACAGCAGCACGGCGATGGGCCGCGTGCCCGGGAACTCCGAGAACACGATCGTCAGGATCGCGGTGATCGGCACGGCCAGGAAGGCCCCGGGCACGCCCCACAGCTCGGACCAGATCGCGAGGCTGAGGAGGATGGCGAACGGGCTCAGGTTGAGCGAGTTGCCCATCAGGTACGGATCGAGGAAGTTGCCGATGCCGAACTGCAGCGCCGTCAGCGCGATCAATATCGTCAGCACCGTGCCGGCGTCCTGGTACTGCGCGACGGCCATCAGCACCGGGAAGACCACGCCGAGCACCGAGCCGACGTAGGGGATGAAGTTCAGGAAGAAGATCAGCACCGCCCACAGCGCCGCGAACTCGAGTTCGAACAGGCGCATCACGACATAGCTGGACACGCCCAGCGCAAGGCTGAGCAGTGTCTTGAGCGCCAGGTACGAGCCGATGCGCCGGTTGATCGCCACGATGACCCGGCGGATCCGCGCAGCGCGCGCGGGGTCGCCGGAGATGTTGGCCAGCTTGGTCTCGAGGCTGCGGCGCTCGAACATGAGAAAGGTGGCGTACAGGCACACCACGACGAAGGTCACGACGATCGAGCCGACCGACGCGAGCAGCGATCCGATCATCCGCTGCAGGTCGATGCGCGCCAGCACGTCCTGGCGCAGCGTCGCCCACGTGGGCTCGGTTTCGAGCCCGAAGCGGACCGCGAAGTGCTGGATCGTCGCGAGCAGCGACTGCTCGTACTGCGGCGCGAGCGCCAGCGCCCGCTCCTTGTTGGCCATCACGAGATAGGCGAATAGGAAGCAGATCAGGCCGATGGCCACGATGGCGAACAGGTAGCGCAGCCGCAGCGGCAGCGCAGGTCCGATGCCCGGAAGACGTCCCGTCGCGTGGGCCAGGCCGGTCACGATGTAGACGATGACCGCGCCGAGCACCGCCGGCACGAAGATCTCCGCACCGACGTGGAGCACCCAGCCGATGCCGAGCAGCAGCACCAGCCCGTACGCGAGGCCGCGAAGTCTTTCCATGTTGCTACGCCTCCCGATCCGGCTCCGCCAGCGTTCGCCGCATCAGCATGCGGCAGGCGACGAAGCCGGCCACGGCCGCGGCGACGTGCTTGAGCGAATGGCCGCTGACGAGGTGGCTGTGCGCCAGAACCTCGGCATCGAACAGTTCCAGCAGCTTGGCGAGCACATACCAGCCGAAGATGAAATACAGGTCGTTCCCCCGCGTGTAGCGCGAGCGGTGCAGCGCCGCCATCAACAGCAGCACGATGACCGCGTAGCCCTGCAGCAGGGCATAGGGCAGCACGTTGCCCGCGCCCGTGCGCTCGGTGGCGATCCAGTGGACGACCGACGCCATTCCCACCAGCAGCATAGGCACGAGCAGGGCGAGTCCGGCCTTGACGCTGATGCGGTCGACGACCTGACTGGACACCAGCCCCATGAACGCGATGGTCATCGGCAGCCGGTCCCAGAACAAGGTCTCGTTGTCCGGCGACAGGTGGTACCAGCCGGAACCTGCCGCGGTCAGCAGGATGCCCAGGAAAAACACCGCGTACGGCCAGCGTTCGCCCGGGAACTCGAAGCTCGCCCGGCCGGAGAAGATCACCCACAGGCCGGCGAGCCCGGCCAGCACGAAGGCGACGTTCGAGACGACGTCGAGGAAGTTCTCTATCCCGAGCGCCTGACGCTTGTCCGCGAAGTCGTGGTAATCGAGCGGCTGGGGCACCGGCGGCAGCAGGAATGCCGCGGCAACGGTCAGCAGCGTGAAAGCGACGACGAACGCGGTGCTCCTGCTCACGGTGCGGCTCCCGGCGACTGTCACGGGCCCGCGAAGGGCTGGGGGTCGGCGTCGGCAGGCGAGAAAGTCGACAGCAGCGCCTCGAGCCGGACCGGGAGTCCGGCTGGCGGGGGCGTCGTGATCTCGCGTCCGCTGGCGGCCGGCGGCGTCTCGATGCCCTCCTCGATCCGCGCCATCTGGTAGGCGAAGAACGGGTTCGAGGGCAGGCGCGTCAGGAAGTCCTGGTCGACGACCAGCGCGCCGCGCTCGCCGCGCACGTCGAGCGTGCCGAGGTTCAGCCCGAATTCCGCGCCGGTCGCCGGATCGGGCGACGTGCCGTACAGCGGGTCGTCCGGCGGAATGGGAATCGCCAGGTGCGACAGCGAAAAGATGCCCGCCGGATACGGCAAGTCGAGCGGACGCTCGGTCGCCAGCAGGTCGCCGGGTGCGATCGTCCTCTCCACGGTGGCGTAGCTGTCCTCGCCGGCATTGGTGACGGCGGTGAACCGGTAGGCCTGCGGCGTGGTGGGCGTCAGCTGCTCCAGCGCCGTGTAGGACGCCGGCCGCAGCAAAGGCCCGAACTTGACCGTGCGGTTTACGTCGAAAAGCACGATCTCGCTGCCGTTGTCGGGCAGGAAGGCGTACAGCGCCGTCAGGATCGCGGGCGTGCTGACGGTGAAGTCGATCACCGACTGGAAGGTCAGGACCGGCGGCAATGCCTGCAGCTGCCCGTCGCGCGCCAGCCGCTGGATCTGGGCCTGCAGCGCGTCGGTCAGCCGGTAGGACTGGCGCGCGCCGTTCACGGGAAACGAGTTGTACTTGAACGGGTTGAATTCCGGCAGGTTGCCGAGCCACGCCGCCTTGGCGAACGGCGGCAGCAGCGCCGGCAACCCGGCGAGCCCCGCGAAGCGGGCGAAGCGCGTGATGCCGATCATCGGCGTGAGCAGCACGAGGCGGTCGACGCGCGGCAACTGCGGATCCTCGATCGCGTCGAGCGAGTACTGCACCGCCAGCGCACCGCCGTTCGAGAAGCCCACGAGGTGCAGGGGCGCCGGGGCCGGCACCCGGCGGCGCGCTTCACGCAGCGCGAGCCGCGTAGCCGCCGCCCAGTCCTCCCAGCGCACGTCGGTCAGGCCGGCCGGGACCGTGCCGTGGCCGGGCATGCGGATGCCGATGGCGAGGAAGCCGCGCTCGGCGTAGCGCTGCGCGACGTGCCGCAGGCTGTAGGGCGAATCGGTGAGCCCGTGCAGGAGCACCACGGCGCCCACCGGCTCCGAGGCCGGCTCGATCACGTAGGAACGGTTCCAGTCCTGCGCGAACCGCGGCGGATACACCGGGCTGCCCTCGAAGTAGCGGTTGTAGGGGACGCGCGCCTCGGGCCCGAGCCGCTGCGTGACGTTGGCCTGCACGCTGTCGAAGACGGCCTGCTCCTGGCTCAGGAAGCGCGGCCAGTCGGCAGCGTCGAGCTCGTCGGCCCGCAGCTCGTCGGGCACGAAGGTATGCCACGGCTGCAGCTCCGGCCCCTGCATCGCCCGGTGGGACCGGACGGCAAGCGCCCCCACGCCCACCAGCAGGACGGCGATCAGCAGTCGACCGATCAAGCTCTTCATGCGGGTCGTCATGGGCCCTGTCCTGCAGCCAGCTGCCGCACCAGCGCGGACAGCCTTGTCTCGTAGTCGGCGGGAAACGTCCAGAACGCGATCGACCTCTCGGTGGAATTCGGGTCCAGGCCGCGCGCCGGCGGTGGAGCATGGAGGCGCAGCTGCCCTGGTTCGCCCGCGACGTCAGCATCGGCCGCGACGAGGGCGAGCCCAGGGCTGACGATCATCGCTCCGGCGCTGTAGGCCAGCACGTCCACGTGCGCCGCATGCGTGTGCTTCGACAGCTGCTCAAGCAGAAGCGCGAACGCGGGCACGCTGCGACGCGCGGTGGCCACGTCGCGCCGGTAGCGCAACAGGGTACCGGCGGACGGCCACGCGAAAACCATCACGACGGCGTCGCGACCCATGAAATGCTGGAACTGCGCGGCCTGCGCAGCCGCGCGTTCGAAGGTGGTGTTCGCGCCGGGCATGTAGATCAGGAGACTGCGGATCCCGCCGCGCCCGAGCAGCTGGTCGACCTGAGCGAAGAACGCGACGGCGTCCGGCCCCGGCACTTCAGATCCCTGCTCCAGCACCGCCATTTCGCGAATGGCCCGGAGCCTGATCTCGGGGCGCTCGCCCGGTGCAGCGGCGGCGGGCGCCGCTCGGGACGCTGCCCTGGACCTGGGTCCGCCGCCGACCTGCAGGGTGGCTACTCCGAGGCGCAGGTCGTCACTGCGAAGACGCGTGTAGTGGCGCGCATCGGCCGGCCCGGCCGGGATCCGGTTGGTGGCGAAGAGAACGTCGATCGTCATGTCCTGGTACGCAGCCAGATCGACATCGACGATGCCCGGCTCCCCGACGGTGAGCAGCGTCGGGGTCGGCATGAGCCGAACCGTCGAGGCGCAGCCGGCGAGCATACCCAGCGCCACGAGCAGGAGCGCGATGCGGACCATGGTCAGGAGCGCCGCGCGATCGCGCGGTAGGCGAGCGCGCCGAGCACGCCGGCCACGACCAGCGCCAGGACCAGCTGCAGCAGCCGCCAGAACACGTGGTCCACCAGCGAAGCCAGCTGGTCCGTGGCGTGCACGGACAACCGGGTCAGCGCAGGCGCCTTGCTGTCGGCCTGGTCGAGCAGGACCTGGATCTGCTGCGCGGCGTCGCCCAGCTGGCGCAACGCCTCGGTGTACTCCGTCACGTCGAAAGGCCGCGAAGTCCTGCCGGCCGGCGGCGCCGCGCCCCGGTCGAAACGCGCCACGAATGCGTCGAGCGCCGTGATGGTTTCCCGGAGGGAGTCGGAGGTGACACCACCGGCCTCCAGGGTCGAGCGCAACTCGATGGCCAGCGCCCGCAGCTCGCCTTGCTGCTGGTCCAGCAGCGCGTTCAGCTGTTCGATGATGGCGGCACGCTCCTCCGCCATCACCCGCGGCAGGTCCGCCACCAGCCCGCTGGTCGCCTGCGCCGCACCGCCGATCTGCGACACGCTGTCGAGCAGGCGCGTGGACTCCGGCGCCATGGCCAGCTCGAACGCCAGCCGCTGCGCCTCCATGCTCACGAGCGTGGGCGCGCGCTGGATGTAATAGACCGCCCGCTCGGCCAGCTGGCGTGTCTGCGCGAGTTCGCGCACCGCCGGATCCAGGTTGCTCAGCGGATCGATGCCCAGGAACGAGAAGATGCTGCCGGAGGAGCCACCACCGGTGCGGATCGCGCTGGTGGCGAACACGAAGTCCTCCAGGTGGATGAAGGGCACGGCTCGCCCCAGCGGGTTGTCGCGGTGCCAGGCCTCGATGGCGGAGCGGAGTTCCTCGACCTGCGCCTCGCTCAACAGCGCGCGCGAGTAGTCCCAGATGCGTTCCTCCAGCGCCCGGTGATCGTCCAGCAGGCCCTGCGCGCGCGGCCCGTAGGCTTCGCCAACCCAGCGGTTCTCCATCACCAGCCGGCTCAGCGTGGTGAACATCAGCATGTCTATTGCGTTCAGCTCGGGGTTGGGGCCGGCCGCGATGGTGAACGCGGCGTTCGCCTGCGACACCAGCCAGGTCTGCGACTCGAGGCGCTCGCCTGGATCTTCTGTCGCCCGCTGGAGCGCCTCGATCTGGTAGTCGATGCGCGCGACGTACTCGTCGGCGAAGCGCATGACGGCGAGCTGCAGCTGAAGCAGCGAGGCCGCTCGCTCCTCGGCAGCCCGGTCGCGAAAAAGCCGGTTGGTCAGCGCACACCCCGGCAGCAGCAGGCTGGAGAGCACCAGGAGCAGCATGAGCCGGGAGCAAAGAGCTGGATTACCCATTTGGATGAAGCACCGATCCCCGGCGTTGAGGGCGCATTGTACAGCCTGGCCGCGGACCGACCGTTGGCGCCACGCAATCTCCACGCAGCCTGCTCGACCTCGCGAGGCGCAGTCCGACCCCATTGCGCGCTGCGCAGCGGCACCATGCAGAGGGCGCGGCGAGTCCGTCAGCTGCTGCGCAAGCGGCAATGGCTGGCGCTGCGAGACGTCTGAACGAGCTTGCAGGCCCGTCGGCCGGCCTGGGTCATTCCTCTTCCGAAACGTCGAGGCGCACATGGCCCGGCGTGATGGAGAAGCGCAGGCCCGAGATCGCATAGCGATACCGGCCCGACGCATCCTGGCCGCCATGAGCACGGGTGCCCGGCTCTTCACGGAAGCGGTACATCACCGCCCGTCCGTCCGCCGCGAAGGTCCAGCGTTCGAGGGACCGGGTGGGTCCGTTGTCCACGAGGTCGACACCGAGGACATCTTCCAGTCGGAAGTTGGGCAGGGCGATGCCGCCACCCGCTGTCACCACATGATCATAGTGGGGCGCAGCGAGGGTGTCGGTGGACTTGTAGGACGCGGGCTCCACTGCACCGGTCACGAGATCGATCCCGTCCCCCGCTGTCGCCAGGGACAGCGAAAGGTCATCGATGCGAAACGGACCAGCGCCCGCGCCCGGTCGCGTGTGCTCATCACGGATCAGTACCGTGACACTGCCCCGGCCCGCGACCGTGCCCCGGCCGGTGGCCACGTCGACGACCAGGGCCGTATCCTCGTCGATGCCGAAGCCCTTGGCGGCCCCGGGGGCGAGGCTGACACTTCGGGCGAGACGGCCCAGACGGGCCTGTCGGTCGAAATGCTGGTCCACGACCCCATAGGGAAAGAACCCGGCACCGGCGCCCAGCACCAGCGCGCCGCCCTCCATTCGCGATGCATCCGCGGCATCGGCCACCGGGTCCAGCAGGGCCGTCAGGCTGTCGCCGCGCAGGATCATGGTCAGGCTCTGGATAGCCGCGCCCGCGCTCGTGCCACCGATCACCGCGCAGGACCGAAGCCGCTCGTGCAGGACCTCGAGAAGCGGCGTTCCGGCATCGGCTCCGGCGTGGAGCACGCGCGCCGTTCGGGCCTGGTCGCCGCCGGTAAACCAGATCCCGCCCGCTGTACGCACGCGCCCGACCTCGGCCTCATCCGATCCACCGGCCACCCACAGGCTTTCGTCCTCGGGCGTCGCGGAATCATCCTCGGTCGCGGCGCGCACCAGAAACACGCGCTCAGGTGCAACGCCATGGCGGGCCAGGGTCTTCCTCACGCTCTCGAACGCCGAAACCGGCTCGGCCGAGGCCGAGGCGATAACGGCTATGGTGTCGTGATACCTGTCCGGCAGGCCATCCAGAAAGGCGGACCAGACCTCGCTGTTGTCGGGCTGAACGGCCCCGCCCGCGATGACCAGGCGTCCGGTGCAGGTCGGGCGGTCCAGCTCTCCGGCCAGGGACGGGGGGTGTGCCGCAAGCCAGACCGGCAGACCCGCCGCGACGAGGCCGGCCAGGTGTCCTGCGGCAGGACTGCGGGTGACGCTCATCAGCTGCAACCTCCGAACCGGGCGACCGGCATGAACACTGCCTCCAGCCCCGGCAGGGGCCAAGGTCGGCTTTCAAGCAAAGACGAACCCGCGCGAGCAGTCAATGCGGCGGACAGGAGACCCAGGCCACCCGTCCGTGCCGCCCGCCGGCCGCTGCATCCCTCGCGGCCGGCGACGAAAAAGGCCCGGGAGTCTCCTCCCGGGCCTTCCTTTCGGATCCGAGGATCCGGCGGACCTTACATGTCCATGCCGCCCATGCCGCCGCCCGGCATCGGGGGATGATCGTGCTCCTTCTTCGGAGCCTCGGCGACCATCACCTCGGTGGTGAGCAGCAGGCCGGCGACCGAGGCCGCGTTCTGCAGCGCGAGGCGCGTGACCTTGGTGGGATCCAGGATGCCCATCTCGATCATGTCGCCGTACACGCCGGTCGCTGCGTTGTAGCCGTAGCTGCCCTTGCCGTCGCGGACCTTGCCGAGGACCACCGAGGCTTCCTCACCCGCGTTCTGCACGATCTGGCGCAGCGGCTCCTCGATCGCGCGGGACAGGATGCGGATGCCGACGTTCTGGTCCTCGTTGGCGCCCGTCAGCTTGTCGATGGCCTTCTGCACGCGGACGAGGGCGACGCCGCCGCCCGGCACCACGCCTTCCTCGACGGCCGCACGGGTGGCGTGCAGGGCGTCCTCGACGCGGGCCTTCTTCTCCTTCATCTCGACCTCGGTGGCCGCGCCGACCTTGATCACGGCGACGCCGCCGGAGAGCTTGGCAACGCGCTCCTGCAGCTTCTCGCGGTCGTAGTCGGAGGTGGCCTCCTCGATCTGCTTGCGGATCTGCTCGATCCGGCCCTTGATCTCGACGGGCTTGCCGGCGCCGTCGATGATCGTGGTGTTCTCCTTCTCGACCACGATCTTCTTGGCCTTGCCGAGGTCGTTCAGCGTCGCCTTCTCGAGCGACAGGCCGACCTCGTCGGAAATCACGGTGCCGCCGGTCAGGACGGCGATGTCCTGCAGCATGGCCTTGCGGCGGTCGCCGAAGCCCGGCGCCTTGACCGCGGAGACCTTGACGATGCCTCGGATGGTGTTGACCACGAGCGTCGCGAGCGCCTCGCCCTCGACGTCCTCGGCGATCACGAGCAGCGGCTTGCCCGACTTGGCGATGCCCTCGAGCAGCGGCAGCATCTCGCGGATATTGGAGATCTTCTTGTCGTAGAGCAGGATCAGCGGGTTCTCGAGCTCGCTGGTCTGGTTCTGCTGGCTGTTGATGAAGTACGGCGACAGGTAGCCGCGGTCGAACTGCATGCCCTCGACCACATCCAGCTCGTTGTCGAGGCCCGAGCCCTCCTCGACCGTGATCACGCCTTCCTTGCCGACCTTGTCCATCGCCTCGGCGATGGTGTTGCCGATGCTGTCGTCGCTGTTCGCGGAGATCGTGCCGACCTGCGCGATGGCCTTCGAGTCCTTGCAGGGCTTGGAGAGCTTCTTCAGTTCCTCGACGGCCGTGTGGACGGCCAGGTCGACGCCGCGCTTGACGTCCATCGGGTTGATGCCGGACGCCACGGCCTTCATGCCCTCGCGGACGATGGCCTGGGCCAGCACGGTCGCGGTGGTGGTGCCGTCACCGGCCTCGTCGGAGGTCGCCGAGGCGACTTCCTTCACCATCTGCGCACCCATGTTCTCGAACTTGTCCTCGAGCTCGATCTCCTTGGCGACGGAGACGCCGTCCTTGGTGACGGTCGGTGCGCCGAAGCTCTTCTCGAGCACGGCGTTGCGGCCCTTCGGGCCGAGGGTCGCCTTGACGGCGTTGGCGAGGACATTGACGCCACGCACCATGCGGCTGCGCGCGTCGTCGCTGAAACGGACTTCCTTGGCTGCCATGTTGAATTACCTCTGGATCACTTCTCGATGACGGCCATGATGTCTTCCTCGCGCATGACGAGGAGTTCTTCGCCGTCCACCTTGACTTCGGTGCCGCTGTACTTGCCGAAGAGGATCTTGTCGCCGACCTTGACGTCGAGGGGACGGATGTCGCCGCCCTCGAGGATCTTGCCCTTGCCGACGGCCACGATCTTGCCCCGGATCGGCTTCTCGGTCGCCGTGTCGGGGATGACGATGCCACCCGGCGACTTGCGCTCTTCTTCCTCGCGCTTGACGATCACGCGATCATGAAGCGGACGAATCTTCATGGATGGAGACTCCTTGACGTTTTGAATGGCTTGGCGGGTTCCGCCTGGGTCGGGAGGACTGCTGTTAGCACTCCCCCCAAGTGGCTGCTAATGATAGGGATAGAAAGCCAAATTTCAAGCCACGCAGCCCCGGGAGTCTAAGTCCTTGAATCCAGAATACTTTGTTGTCCTGACGACCTGCCCCGACGAAACCACCGCCGCAGTGCTGGCGCGACGCCTGGTCGAGGAACGCCTCGCGGCCTGCGTCAACCGGGTGGCGGGACTCAGGTCCACCTACTGCTGGGAGGGCAAGGTCCAGGAAGATCCAGAAGTGCTGCTCATCGCCAAGACAAGCGCGGGCCGCGTGGCTACCCTGTCGGCCCGGATCCAGGAGCTGCACCCCTACGAGCTGCCCGAGGTGATTGCACTGCCGGTCGCGCTTGGCGCGGAACGCTACCTCGCCTGGCTGGGTCAGAGCGTGGCCGGTCCCGCCTGAGGCGGCTCAAACGTAAGGACGATCGAGGATGCTGCCGAGACTGCTGCTACTGCTGGCGCTGGTCGCCGGACCCGCCACGGCCCAGGGCCTGCTTGGCGGGGTGTCGCAGGACGACGAGTTCCTGCACCCCGACGAGGCCTTCCAGCTCTCGGCGGATGCGCACGGCGGGGACGCGGTCGCGTTGCGCTGGGTGATCGCCGACGGCTACTACCTCTATCGCCACCGCATGGCGGCGAGGACCGAGGACCCGGGCGTCACCGTCGGCGATCTGTCGCTGCCGCCCGGCAAGGAGAAGACGGACGAGTTCTTCGGCGAGATCCAGGCCTACTACCAGCAGGCCGACGTGATCGTGCCCATCAGCCGCGAGCCCGGCACCGACGCCTTCTCGCTCAAGGTCACCTACCAGGGCTGCGCCGACGCGGGGCTCTGCTACCCGCCGATCACCAAGACGGTGAACGTCACATTGCCGCCGCCGGGCTCGCCCGCCCCGGCCATCGCCCCGCCGCGCGACGGGGCCGGCGGCATGATCGCCGAACAGGACCGCCTCGCGGCCATGGTCTCAACCGGCAATCTCGCGCTCGTGATGGCGACCTTCTTCGGCTTCGGGCTGCTGCTCGCCTTCACGCCCTGCGTCCTGCCCATGATCCCGATCCTCTCCGGCATCATCGCCGGGCAGGGCACGGCGGCAACGCCCTCGCGCTCCTTCATGCTGTCGCTGGTGTACGTGCTTGGCATGTCCCTGACCTACACCGTGGCCGGCGCCGCGTTCGCCGCCGCTGGCCAGCAGGCGCAGGCCTTCTTCCAGCAGACCTGGATCATCATCGTCTTCTCGCTGCTGTTCGTCGCGCTCGCGCTGGCCATGTTCGGCATGTACGAGCTGCAGCTGCCCTCGTCGCTGCAGACGCGGCTGTCCGCAGCTTCGGGCCGGCAGCGCGCGGGGACGTTCACAGGCACCTTCGTGATGGGGGCGCTGTCCGCGCTGGTCGTCACCGCCTGCGTCGCGCCGCCGCTGGTGGCGGCGCTCGCGGTCATCGGGCAGACCGGCGACGTGCTGCGCGGGGCGCTCGCGCTGTTCGCGCTGTCTTTCGGGATGGGGGCGCCGCTGCTGCTGGTCGGCGTGGCCGGTGGCAAGCTGCTGCCGAAGGCCGGGCCGTGGATGAACACGGTCAAGGCGCTGTTCGGCGTGATGTTCCTGGGCGTCGCGGTGTGGATGCTCGAGCGCATCCTGCCGCCGCCGCTGACGCTCGCGCTGTGGGCCCTGCTCGCCTTCGTCGCGGGCTACTACTTCGGAGGCTTCGGCCGGCGCGAGGAGCGCCCCTCGGCGGGCCTCAGGGTCGCGCGCGGCGTCGGCCTGTTCGCCATGGCCTACGGCATCGTGATGCTCGTCGGCGCCGCGGGCGGCGCGGGCGACCCGCTGCAGCCGCTCAAGGGCATCGCCCTGCTGCGGGGCGAGGGCGGCGCCGCGGCCCGCGTCGAGACCCTGCCCTTCAGGAAAATCGCATCGCTGGCCGACCTCGAGCGCGAACTGGCCGCGGCGCGCGCCGCCGGCCGGCCGGTGATGGTGGACTTCTATGCGGACTGGTGCGTGTCCTGCAAGGAAATGGAGAAGTACACGTTCTCCGACGCCGGGGTGCAGGCCGCGCTGGGTGAATTCGTGCTGCTGAAGGCGGACGTCACCGCGAACAACGCCGATGACCAGGCGCTCATGCGTCACTTCGGGATCTTCGGGCCGCCGACCACGGCGTTCTACGGC
>JBBINN010000067.1:0-15253 GCA_037443885.1 Gammaproteobacteria bacterium
ATGCGCACGCGCATGCCCCCGCGGCGAACTTCCTCGAGGCCGTCGAGGAGCTGAAGCCCACCGCCATCATCGGCGTCGGCGCCACGCCCGGCACGTTCACGCGCGAGGTCGTCGAGGCCATGGCGCGGTTGAACGACCGGCCGCTCGTGTTCGCGCTCTCGAACCCCACCTCGCGCGCCGAGTGCACGGCCGAGCAGGCCTACGCCTGGTCGGGCGGGCGGGCGCTGTTCGCCTCCGGCAGCCCCTTCGACCCCGTCACGCTCGACGGGCGGCGCTACGTGCCGCGGCAGGGCAACAACTCTTATATCTTCCCTGGCGTCGGCCTCGGCCTCGTCGCCGTGCGCGCCTCACGGGCCACGGACGCCATGTTCATGGCTGCCGCCCGCACGCTCGCAGGGATGGTGCGCGAGGAGGACCTCGCGCAGGGAAGCCTCTATCCGCCGCTCGCGAAGGTGCGCCAGGTCTCGGCGAAGATCGCGGTTGCAGTCGCCGAGATCGCGTTCGAGGACGGACTCGCAGGCATCGCACGGCCGGAGGACCTGCCCGGGTTCATCCAGGAGCAGATGTACGACCCGCACTATGTGAGTTACGCGGATTAGGGGCCGCGGACGTTGTCCTGTTGGGTCCAGCGAAGGCCGGGGCGTCGCGGCCACCCGCAGGGGGTGATGATGGCGGCCTGTGTCCTGGTGCTGTGGGCCGTTGCCGCCACACCGCTTGCGACAGCGCTGCCGCCCGAGGAACCCGCGGAACTGAAAAGCGCCTCGGCACCGGTCCCGGCTGCTCATTCGCTGGACGGCAGCCCGCTCCACCCAGCCGTCCTGTCCGAGGAGGAAAGCCGGCGCCTGCATGCCGACCTGGCCGCCGCCCAGGACGCCTTCGATGTCGATCCCAGCGAGGTGAACACCATCTGGCTCGGCCGCCGGCTTGCCTACCTGCAGCGCTACCGCGAGGCGGTGGACGTGTTCTCGAAGGGCCTCGAGCGCTTCCCGCAGTCCTACCGCCTTTATCGCCACCGTGGCCATCGCCACATCACGCTGCGGAACTTCGACGCGGCGATCGCCGACTTCGAGCGTGCCTACGAGCTGATGCCGAAGGGCTCGATCGAGACCGAGCCCGACGGCATGCCCAACGCGCGGGGCATCCCTCTGTCCAACACCCAGTTCAACGTCCTCTATCACCATGCGCTCGCGCACTACCTGAGGGGCGAGTGGGTGGCCGCCGAGCGGCTGTGGCGCGAGAGCCTCGACTACGCGGACAACCCGGACCTGCAGGTTGCCGCAAGAGACTGGCTGTACATGACGCTGCGCCGGCAGGGCGAGAAGGCGGCCGCCGCCGAGGTGATTGCCGCCATCCCGCCGGACATCGAAGTCATCGAGGATGAGGCCTACCTGCAGCGGCTCAGGCTCTACCGCGGCGAGATTTCACCCGAAGCACTGCTGACCGACGGCATCGGCGAGAGCCTGCTGCTGGTCACCCAGGGCTACGGCGTGGCCAACTGGTATCTCTACGAGGGCCAGCCCGAGCGCGCGGCCGGGATCCGCCGACGCATCCTCGGCACGGGCGCCTGGGCCGCCTTCGGCTACATCGCCGCGGAGGCCGACGACCACTGCGCCAAATCCGGATGCGGGGTCCGGCCTGTGGGCGGTTTCTTTTGGAACGGAGCCGACCGCCGGTAGTCCAGGTCGGGATTGCAACCAGTGAAGGCCCTATTCTTGCGCATGGAGCCCGCGTTCAACCTGCTGAGGTCGATCACCCTCGTGGTCGCCCTGGCGCCGCTCGCTGCCTGTGGCGGCGGAAGCAGCGACTCCGGGGGCGGGAGCGGCAGCCCCGCACCCGTGCCCCCGACCAACCGCGCGCCGGTGGCCGTGATCAGCGCGCCGACTGCCGCCATGACCGGCACCGCGGTCAGCATCGACGCACGAGCCAGCAGCGATCCGGATGGCGACGCCCTGACCTATCGCTGGACCCTGACGGCGCCCGGCGGCAGCGGCGCATCGATCGGCGCCCCCACCGCCGCCCAGACTGCGTTCACGCCGGATGTTCCGGGCAGCTACCAGCTGCAGCTCGTGGTCAACGACGGGCGGGTCGATTCGGCTCCGGCCACGCACACGATGACGGCCACCGCACCGTCGCCCATCCGAGCGACGCTGCAGACGCCGCCGGCCGGTGGACTGGTCGGCGATACAGTCAGGATCGTCGTCACGATCACCTCGACGTTCGAGGTGTCGTCGGTCATCGCCACGCTGGCCGGGCAGACGGTCCCGCTCGTCTTTGCGCCCGATGCCTGGTGCAGCCGCTTCGGCTGCGGACCCGGCTTCGCCGGGACGGTGTCGCTTGCGGGCCGACCGACCGGGCGCTACGCGCTGTCGGTCGAGGCGACCGACGTGCGGGGCAACGTGGACCGCCTGTCCGTGGAGGTCATCTACGACAGCTCGCCCGTACTCGCGGTGATCTCTCCGCTGGACCAGAGCGTGGCCTTGCCGACCGTGGAACTCGATGCCCGCTGCACCGACGACGTTGCACCGTGCGTCGTGGAACTGCGCGTGAACGACCAGCTCCAGCGCAGCGCGGCGTCGGTCCTGCGGGAGCAGCTGGACCTCAGCGCTTGGATGGGCAGGCCGGTGAGGCTCGACCTGACCGCGGTCGACTCCGCCGGCCAGAGGACCCGGCAGGCCCTCACGGTCTACGTCGAGTCGCCCGACCGGCTGACCGTCGTTACCGAACTTCCCGGACCCATCGTCGATGCAGATGGCCGACGTCTGCTGTTCGTCGAGCCTGGCTCTGGCGGCGACCGGCTGTCGATCCACGACCGCAGCACGGGCCTCACCGAAGCCATCCCTGTCCCCTCCGGCAGGACCTTGCTGCCCGGATCCGCCTTCCTCACGCCGAGCGGCGCGATCTTCGTGACGCAGGCGACGGGCGGGAGCGCACTTTCCGGCCGGCTCTATCTATGGGCCAGCGGCGTGCTCACGGACCTCGGCTTCCCGGATTCCCTCGGGTCGCTCGCCGTGGCCGGCGAGTATGCGATCTGGAACCAGGGTCGGAATCTCCATCGCCTGAACACCACCAGCGGCGGGTCGACACTGGTCTCCGACGACTCCGGCAACACCGACAATGCCGTGGCGGCGGACGGCACGGTCGTGTTCTGGAACCGCAGCTACCAGATCGTGCAGGACAAGTCCGGCCAGCAGAGCGTGCTCATCAGCGATCCGGAGCACTGGCACGTGTGGCCACGAACGGACGGCAAGGCTGTGCTCTACCACCGGCGGACACCCTGCTGCACCACCCACCCATACGCGATCGTCCTGTACCAGGCGGGAACTTCCACGGTGCTGGCGGCCCCTCGTCAGCAACTCGTCGTGGCGGACCTCGACTACCAGATCCGCGACGGCTGGGTCGCCTTCACGGATCTCGGCAACCTCGGCCAGCTGCATGTCTTCACCCGCAGCCCGGCCGGTGCCGTGCTCCGCCACACGGACTTCGGCAGCAGCAGCCGCATCGATCGCCTCGGCGGCAACGGCGAGGTCATGGTCCTCAATGGCGAGCGGCGCCTGTTCAGTCGCGGTGACGGCACCATCGGGATCAGCTCGAGCTCGGGGCGAAGCTACTGGCTCGACAACCGGTGGTACGTCTCGATCGGCCGCGCGTTCCTGTCCGCGGACACGGGCCATTGAGCGGAATGTCCGTGTCCCGTCGCGCGGCGCGTCCATCGCCGGCATTCTCGCCCGTCACGAGTTCGACGCGGGATCTGCCATCCCCCGGCGCTGACCGTCGGGCTGGCGGCCACCTGGCAGTTACGAAACACCGCGCAAGTGCCGAACGAACCGCCGAATAGCCGGTTCAAGATCGACGAGCTGACGGGCGACGGTCCGCTTCCGGCCGGACGCGCGGTGCTTGACTGGCCGTTGAGCGCAAAGCACCGGCTGCGATTCCTCATCGCCCCGTTGCAGGTCGAAGTGACCGGCACCGCTACCAGGCCTGCTGGACTTCGAAGGCTTCGCCGCACCGCAAGGCCGCTCCATCGACGCAGCGCTGAAGCCAGGTTGCGACGTCACGCCGGACATCACCGTCGCCGACGGGTACCGCTTCCTCGACGGCGGCGCGGACAACGACGACCTGTACACGTTCGCCCGCTTCGACGCTGCCGTGCTCGGACTGAAATGGAGGTTCCGGTAACCGTCACTGCAGCGGATCGCCTGAGCGGCGTCAGCCCTCGCTGATGGCAGTCGCAATTCCCGTCGGCGGCGCCTCCTTCGGGTCCTTGCCGAACCGGTTGCTGCCCCGCGTGCCTTCATGAACGTAGAAGATCAGCAGCACGATGATGCCGACCAGCGGAATCAGGCCGATCAGCACCCACCAGCCGGTGCGATCCGTGTCGTGCAGCCTGTGAACCGAGACCGCGAGTCCCGGCAGGAACATGGCCAGCCAGAACAGCGTGCTGAGCAGCCCCGTCCCCGTCTCCTTGTCCATGAAGCCCAGCATGACGTCCACGACCGCGAGCGTGAACACGCCCAGCGCGAAGAACAGCTGGAAGAACCAGAATTCCTTGCGCCTGGCCCGGCCTTGGAACACCGCGTACTTCCTGAGCGCCTCGAGATACCAGTTCACCAGGTTCTCCCTCGTTTGAAATTCTTCGGCGCAGCCGGATTGTTCCCGGCAACGTGCACAGCCTATGCCGCATCCTGCCGGGACTCCAGCCATCATGTCGGCCCGCGCTCCGACCCTCGCTTCTAGAAGCTCGACCCCGGCATCTTGAGGAACTCCAGTTCCTCCCCGGTGGATGGTCGACCCAGGATCGCGTTGCGGTGCGGGTACCGGCCGAAGCGGTCGATGATGGCCTTGTGCCGCAGCTCGAAGTCGAGGTTCGACGGCAGTCCGAGCGCCTCGAACAAGCTCACGGCGCCTTCGTGAATGACCGCGGACTCGCTGTGCATGTAGGGCAGGTACAGGAAGACCCTCTGCCCGGGCGGCAGCGCGACGTCGTGGCCGCCCGCCACGGCCTCCTGGGCGAGCACCAGGGCGACGGCATCGAAGGCGAAGGCTAGCGGGGTTCCGCGATACATGTTGCGCGAGAACTGGTCCAGCACGATGACTTCCGCCAGGCGGCCGGCGGGCTGTACACGCCAGGCGCTCAGCTCAGCGCGCGCGGCTGCGCCGTGGACCGAGGCGAAACGCTCGCGCACGACCTGATCGAACGCCGGATCCGCCTTCCACCACTGTGCCGGCTCGATCTCCTCGAACCAGAAATCCAGCACCGCGGACGGGCTCATGGCTTCGGTCATTCAGCCCTCCCTCAATGACGTCCGATCATCCAACTTCCTTCATTCGGTCCTGCAAGAGGCGATATCGTCCGTTCCGTCAGCCGGCCGGCCAGGCGGTGAGGACGAGCGCCAGCAGTGGGAACCACGCGAAGGCTGCGGCGAAGTCGACCTTACCACGACCCAACGCAGCCCGGCTGCGGACTCAGGTTCGGCACCAACCCACCTGCTTCCGGGACCTCCAGTGCATGGCGCTGCCGCGGCGCGGCTCCCGTCAGTCGCCTCATGTCCGTCGCCGCACCTCCCGCCGCTTGATCAGCAGGAACGCCGCCGGAATCACCACCAGCGTGAGCAGCATCGCGCTCACCATGCCGCCGACCATGGGCGCGGCGATGCGCCGCATGACCTCCGAGCCGGTGCCGGTGCCCCACATGACGGGCAGCAGGCCGACGATGATCGTCAGCACCGTCATGAGCTTCGGTCGCAGCCGCAGCAGCGCGCCCTCGATGACGCTCTCGTGCACGTCTTTCCCGTCGAGCGGCCGGCCGGCGGCCGCGGCGGCGGCTTCGCGCCGTGCCCAGGCGAGGTTGAGGTAGAGCAGCATCACGACGCCGGTCTCGGCGGCCACGCCGGCGAGCGCGATGAAGCCGACGGCGGTCGCGATGCTCAGGTTGTAGTCGAGCGCGTAGAGCAGCCAGACGCCGCCGACGAGTGCAAACGGCAGGCTGCCGAGAATGAGACCGACGTCGGTGAAGCGCCGGAAATTGACGTAGAGCACCAGCACGATGATGGCGAGAGTGAGCGGCAGCACCACCTGCAGCCGCTCGGCCGCGCGCTCCCAGTATTCGTACTGGCCGGACCAGCGCAGGCTGTAGCCAGGCGGCAGCGGCACCTCGGCGGCCACCCGCTCGCGCGCCTCGTCGACGAACGAACCGAGGTCACGCCCGGCGAGATCCACATAGACCCAACCACTGGGCCGGGCGTTCTCGCTCCTGATCATGGCCGGCCCGTCGGTGATGCGTACCGTTGCCACATCCGCGAGCGTGAGCTGCGCGCCGTTCGGCGCCACGATGGGAAGCGACCGGAGCCGCTCGACGGAATTGCGCCAGTCCTGCGGATAGCGCAGGTTGACGGGATAGCGCTCGAGGCCCTCGACGGTGTAGGTGAGCGTCATGCCGCCGACCGCGAGCTCCACGATCTCCTGGATGTCGGCGATGTTGAGGCCGAAGCGCGCCGCGTCGCGCCGGCGGATGTCCACATCCACGTACCGGCCGGTAGCCGCGCGCTCGGCGTACACGGAGGTGGTGCCCGGCAGCGCCGCGACGACCCGCTCGATCGCAAGGCCGATGCGCTCGATCTCGGCGAGGTCCGGCCCCATGATCTTGATGCCGACCGGCGTCTTGATGCCCGTGGCGAGCATGTCGATACGCGTCTTGATGGGTGGCACCCAGGTGTTTGCGAGGCCTGGAACCTGCACGGCGCGGTTCAGCTCCTCGCGCAGCTTCTCCGGGGTCATGCCGGGCCGCCACTCCTCGCGTGGCTTCAGCATGATCGTGGTCTCCAGCATCTCGAAGGGCGCCGGGTCGGTGGCCGTCTCGGCGCGGCCGGCCTTGCCGAACACGCGCTCCACCTCCGGCACGGTCTTGATGAGCCGATCGGTCTGCTGCAGCAGCGCCCGGACGGTGTCCGCCGAGACGCCCGGCAGCGTCGTCGGCATGTACATCAGGTCGCCCTCGTCGAGCTCCGGCATGAACTCGGTGCCGAGCCGGGACCAGGGCCACAGGGTGGCGAGCGCCAGCACCGCGGTGCCGGCCAGCACTGCCCAGGGTTGGCGCAGCGCGAGGTCGATCGCCGGGCGGTAGACCGCGATCGCGGCGCGGTTCAGCGGGTTGGCGGTCTCGGGCTTCACCGGGCCGCGGACCAGCAACTCGAGCAGGACAGGCAAGAGCGTGATCGACAGCAGCGCCGCTGCGACCATTGCCCAGGTCTTGGTCCACGCGAGCGGCGCGAACAGCTTGCCCTCCTGCGCGCCAAGGGCAAACACCGGCAGGAAGGACAGCGCGATCACCATCAGCGAGAAGAAGATCGACGGCCCCACCTCGCGGCAGGCCTCCAGCACCAGCGCGGCGCGATCCTTGATCCCCTCGGCCGCGTGCTCGAGCTTCTTGTGCACGTTTTCGACCATCACGATGCCGGCATCCACCATGGTGCCGATCGCGATGGCGATGCCGCCGAGCGACATGATGTTCGCGTTGATCCCCTGGAAATACATGATCAGGAACGACGCAAGGATGCCGAGCGGCAGCGTGATGATCACCACGAGGCTCGAGCGGAAGTGGAACAGAAAGGCCACGCAGACGAGCGCTACGACGATGATTTCCTCGACCAGCTTGCCGCGCAGGTTGTCCACGGCCCGCTGGATGAGCGCGGAACGGTCGTAGGTCTCGACGACTTCGACACCCTCGGGCAGGCTGCGCTTCAGCTCCTCCAGCCGGTCGCGGACGCGCGCGATGGTCGCGCGGGCATTCTCGCCGTTGCGCATGACGACGATGCCGCCGACCACTTCGCCCTCGCCGTCGAGCTCCCCGATGCCACGGCGCATCTCCGGCCCGAGGCGCAGGTCGGCGACGTCGCCGAGCAGCACCGGCACGCCGGCCTCGGCCCTGAGCGGCAGGCTCGCGAGGTCGTCGAGGCTCTGGATGTAGCCGGAGGCGCGGACCATGTACTCCGCCTCGGCCATCTCGATCACCGAGCCGCCCGCCTCGCCGTTTCCGCGCTCGATCGCCATGCGAACGTCAGCCACCGTGAGCCCCTGGCCGCGCAGCCGCACTGGATCGAGGACGACCTGGTACTGCTTGACCATGCCGCCGACCGTCGCCACCTCGGCCACGCCCGGCACGGCCTGCAGCTCGAACTTGAGGAACCAGTCCTGCAGGCTGCGCAGCTGCGCGAGGTCGTGCCGCCCGCTGCGGTCCACCAGTGCGTACTGGTAAATCCAGCCGACACCCGTTGCGTCGGGGCCGAGCGCGGGTCTCACGCTCGCAGGCAACCGCGCGGCGGCCTGGCTCAGGTACTCGAGCACGCGCGAACGCGCCCAGTAAGGATCGGTGCCGTCCTCGAACAGCACGTACACGAACGAGTCGCCGAAGAACGAGTAGCCGCGCACCGTAGTGGCGCCGGGCACCGACAGCAGCGCGGTCGTGAGCGGGTAGGTCACCTGGTCCTCGACGACGCGCGGCGACTGGCCCGGGAACGGCGTGCGTACGATGACCTGGACGTCGGACAGGTCCGGGATGGCGTCCACCGGCGTGCGCAGCAGCGCCCAGAAGCCCGCTAGCGTCAGCAACGCCGCGAGCAGCAGCACCAGCGCGCGGTTGGCGAGCGAGGCGCGGATGATGTATTCGATCATCGTCAGTGCCCGCGGTGATCGTTTCGGTCGTCCGCGCCCGGGGCCGGTGCGGCGCCGCCGCCGGGCTCGCCCTCGAATCGGCGCAGCCCCTGGCGCACCTGCGATTCCGAGTCGAGCATGAACACGCCCGATGTCACGACCCGCTCGCCCGATGCGAGGCCCGCGCGGATCTCGACCTCGCCGTCGAACTCGCGGCCGGTGACGACCTCGCGCGGCGCAAACCGCCCTTCACCGAGGGCGACGATCACCCGGTCGGCACGGCCGGTGCGGATCACGGCCTCGGTCGGCACGAGGACCACTTCGCCCACCGTCCCTGTGTCGAACACGACATTGGCGCGCATCCCGGCCGCGAGGCGCCCGGCGGGGTTGGCCACGCGCAGGCGGACCTGAGCGGTGCGTGTCGCCTCGTCGAGCGCCGGCAGGACCTCGAGCACGCGCGCGGCGAAGCGTTCGCCGGGCAGCGCCGGGAAGGTCGCCGTTGCCTCGGCGTCGGGGCGGACGCGCGCGGCCAGCGCCTCGGGTATCGAGGCGACGATCCAGAGAGGATCGATCGGCGCGATCGTCACGGCGCTCATTCCAGGCTCGGCGAGGCCGCCCTCGCGGACGCCGAGTTCCAGCACGACGCCGTCGGCCGGGGAGCGGAAAGCCACCCGCTCGCCGGGACTGCCGGTTTCACGCAGCCGCGCGATCGCGCCCCGCTCCATGCCGAGCGCCACGAGACGCGCCGCGGCGGCCTCGGCCAGCGCGTCGTCGCCGAGCCGCAGCGCCTGCAGGTACTCGCCCTGCGCGGCCGCGAGGCGTGGCGAGAACACGGCGAACAGGAGTTGCCCGCGACGCACGGGCTCACCCGGCGCCCGCACCGCCAGTCGCTCGACAAAGCCCTCGGTCCTGACGCGCAGCTCGACGCGGCCGCGTTCGTCGAACGCCGTGGTTCCGACCGTCTCGATCATGCCGCCGGGCGAGCCGCGACGGACGAGCCCGGTGCGCACCCCGAGGTTTGCGGCGACCGCCGCGGAGACCTGTATCGCGCCGTCGTCGGCACCGGCCGCGGGCATCAGCAGGACCAGGTCCATGCCGCAGATCGGGCACTCGCCGGGCGTCCTCGAGGTCACCTCCGGGTGCATGGGGCACTGGTAAGAGGGATCGAGGTGCCTTGCGGCGTGCTCGAGCGGCGTCTCGACCGGCGGAGTTCCGGCCTGGCGACTGCAGGCGCCGAGGACCGCGAGCGAGAGTGCAAGGCACAGCAGCGCGACGTGTTGACGGGTCATGGCAGTTCTCCGGCCAGATACTCGATTTCGGCGAGGGCGAGTGCGCGGTCGGCCTGGGCGCGGGCCTGCCGCGCGCGAAGGTCGAGGATCCGGCGTTGCATGGCGACGACCTCGTCGAGGGCGCCCGCGCCCGCGCGGTAGTCGGCAAGCGCCGCGGCGGCGGAAACGTCCGCGAGCCGCGACGCCTGCGCTTCGTACAGCGTGACGACCTCGCCGAGCCGGAGCGCGCGTGCGTGCGCCGCACGCAGCCGCGCCTCCAGTTCTCGCAGGGAGTCCGTGCGACGTGCCTCCACGGCCCGTGCACGCGAGCGCGCCGCGCCCGCCTCGCGGTCCTGGCGATCGCGCGTGAACAGCGGCAGGTCGAAGGTGATCATCGCGGTCAGCATGTCGGAGCGGGGCATGCCGTCCATGCCGTAGCCGTTCCGAAAGCCGTAGGCGACGTCGAGGCCGAACGAGGGCTTGTACATCTCGTTGGCGGCGTCCGCCTCGCGCAGCGCCGCGTCCCGGGCGTGCGACAGCGACGCCAGCATCGGGCTCGCCTGCAGCCGCTCGAGAAGCGTCTCGACCGGCGCGAGGTCGCGCCCGCGTGACGGCGCAGCCACGCGTCCCGCGCCGACCGCCTCGCCCACCCACCGGGACAGCTCGGCAAGCAGCGTCTCTCGCTCACTTTCGAAGTCCAGCCGGCGCTCCTCGAGTTCGAGCGCCGTGAACCGCGCCTCGAGCAGCCCGAGCGACTCGCCGGCGCCCGCTGCATAGGCCGCCTCGGCGCCGCCGGCGAGCGCTTCCAGCCAGCGGGACTCCTCGGCGATCAAGCCGAGCGACGCCTCGAGGTAGTCGAGCTCGCGCCAGGCGCGCTCGACCTCGAGACGCACGCTGCGGGCGCGATCGAGCGCCTCGGCGTCCGCGCCGAGCGCGCCACTCTCGTAGCGGGCGCGTACGAACTGTCGCGAGCGGCCGGCAGGGATGCGCTGCATCACGCCGACCTCGAGCATCGTCATGTCCTCGCGGTCGAGCTGCCAGGAGTCCACCGGGACGTTGACGGCGCCGAAGCGCGCCTCGGGATCGGGCAGCTGGCCGGCGGCGACGGCCATGTCGCGCATGGCAGCCGACTCGCTCTGCAGGGCCTCACGACCCGCGTCGCGTTCGACGGCGAGCTGCTGCGCCTCGGCGAGCGTCAGCGGCACGGCCTGCGCGCTGCAGGCCAGCGAGAGCCAGGTGAAGACGATGAAACTCAGGGCTGTCGGACCCGCCCTACGGTCTATGGACGCACGCATGCACACTCCTCCAGGAACGTCGGGAAGACGGACCGGGCGGAGTGGCTATTTCAGGTAGCTGCAGAAGCGCTGCTGGAAAGATCGAGGCGGAGCGCGCGGCGCGCGATGCGTCGCGGCGATTGCACCGGGCGCGTGTGTTTGCGGCGCGGCCCCAGATGGCGGCTCGGGCAGGTCGATCCAGGCGCCGAGGTCGGCGCGCGGCGGCTCGGCCGCTTTGCTGGGCATGGCGGGAACGCCGATCGCCTCGCACTCGAGTGCCGTGCCGCAGCCGCCCGCGTGCAGGCCGCTGGTGGGACAGTGCGGGCAGTCGTGCGAAGGCGCCGACTGCGGCGCGGGCACGTGCTCGCCACCACAGCCGCCCGAGTGGTGCTCCACGGGCGCCGGTGCGGCCGGTTCGCCGGCGTGCAGCGCGTCGGCCATGCAGGGCTGCACCGCGAGTCCGAGCCAGGTCGCCGCAAACATCGCGACCATGCCGCGGCCGAGCGGCAGCCGCATGCGGCGCAGCTTCTCCAGCACACCAATGGCCGGGGCGCGATTCATGATCGGGGCGACGCTACTCCCCCCGCCGGTGCCGGTCAACCGCCGGCTTCCCGGATCCCGCTGCGCTCGCCCCGGCGCGGGCCCCGCCCGTGACGCCTGTGATAAAATTCGCGACCTATCGCCCGGAACCTCATTGCAAACAACGACATCCGACGACATCCGGGCCTCCAGGAGTCCAGAGACGATGACGCAGGTAAAGCTCACGCCCCCCGCGCACGGCGCGAAGATCAGCATCCAGAACGGACGGCTCAACGTCCCCGACAACCCGATCGTTCCCTTCATCGAGGGCGACGGCACCGGCCCGGACATCTGGCGGGCCTCTGTGCGCGTGCTCGATGCGGCGGTCGAAAAGGCCTATGGCGGACGCCGCAAGATCGCGTGGATGGAGGTCTACGCGGGCGAGAAGTCGAACAACCTTTTCGGCACCTGGCTGCCGGACGAGTCGGTTGCGGCCTGCCGCGAGTATCTCGTCTCCATCAAGGGCCCGCTCACCACGCCGATCGGCGGCGGCATCCGCTCGCTCAACGTGGCGCTGCGGCAGATGCTCGACCTTTACGTCTGCCTGCGCCCGGTGCAGTGGTTCAAGGGCGTGCCTTCGCCGGTGCGCGCGCCGGAGAAGGTCAACATGGTGATCTTCCGCGAGAACACGGAGGACATCTACGCCGGCATCGAGTTCGAGGCGGGCAGCGCCGAGAACCAGAAGTTCATGACGCTGTTCAAGGAGGCCTTCCCGAAGCTGTACGGCAAGATCCGCTTCCCCGAGACTTCTGGCATCGGCATCAAGCCGGTATCGCGTGAGGGAACCGAGCGCCTCATGCGCGCTGCGGTCCAGTACGCCATCGACAACAAGCGCAAGAGCGTGACCCTGGTGCACAAGGGCAACATCATGAAGTTCACGGAAGGCGCCTTCCGGAACTGGGGCTACGCGCTCGCGGAGAAGGAGTTCGGCGACAGGGTATACACCTGGGACCAGTGGGAGCGCACCCGCGCCGCCAAGGGCGACAAGGCTGCGAACGAGGAGCAGAAGGCCGCGCTCGCCGCCGGCCGCGTGCTCATCAAGGACGCGATTGCCGACATCACCCTGCAGCAGGTGCTGACGCGCCCGGACGAGTTCGACGTCATCGCGACCATGAACCTGAACGGCGACTACCTTTCCGACGCGCTCGCTGCGCAGGTGGGCGGCATCGGCATTGCGCCGGGCGGCAACGTCAACTACGTGACCGGCCACGCGGTGTTCGAGGCCACGCACGGCACCGCGCCCAAGTACGCCAATCTCGACAAGGTCAACCCGAGCTCGGTCATCCTCTCCGGCGAGATGATGCTGCGCTACATGGGCTGGACCGAGGCGGCCGACCTCGTCATCAACTCGGTCGACAGGACCATCGGCCAGAAGGTCGTGACCTACGACTTCGCGCGGCTGATGGAGGGCGCGACCGAGGTCAGCTGCAGCGAGTTCGGCAACGCGCTGATCCGGAACATGGGCTGAGGCCCGCCGGCCGCGCTTGACGAACGCGGATCTCCCGGGTGACGACACCGCCCTGGCGCAGCGCTGCGCCGGAGCGGTGATCGATGCTTTCGCCCGCTACAATGCCGACTTCCGCGCCATCACGCGGCGCGCCCCCGAGCGCTTCGACAGCCGCGACTGGCCGGGCGTGCAGGCCGACGTGGTGGAGCGCCTCGACCTCTACACGCAGAGCGTCAACTCGACCCTCGAGGCACTGGTGAGGCTACTCGGGTCGCGGGCGCGCGATGCCGCGCTGTGGCGCGACGCCAAGGAGCACTTCGCCGCCGGCATCCTGGCGCTGCCGGATCCGGAGTTTCTGAAGACCTTCTTCAGCTCCATCACGCGCCGGCTGTTCGGCACGATCGGCGTGGATACCGACATCGAGTTCTTCGCGCTGGACCTCGATCCGCTGCGTGGCGTCGACCGGTCGGTGGATACCGTCATCTACGAGAACCGCGGGTCGCTCGAACTGCTGGTCGAGGACCTGCTCGGAGGATTCAAGACCCGCACGCCCTGGCGCGACTTCGACGGCAGCGTCGAGCACGTGCTGACGGACCTGTTCCTGCACCTGCAGCGCTCGGGGGAGAAGCGCCCCGTCCGCGCCATCGAGATCATCCGCCCGGTGTTCTACCAGATGACGCGCGCCTACCTCGTGGGCCGGATCCACGGCGAGGGCTATACGCTGCCGCTCGCAATCGCGATCCGCAACGGCCAGCGCGGGATCCTGGTGGACGCGGTGATGCTGCGCGAGGCCGACGTCTCGATCCTGTTCAGCTTCACGCGCTCCTACTTCCACGTGGACCTCGAGCGCGTCGCGGAGGCCGTCGTCTTCCTGCGCACGATCATGCCGAAGAAGCCGGTGTCCGAGCTGTTCACCGTCCTCGGGCGCGCCAAGCAGGGCAAGACCGAGCGCTTCCGCGAGATCTTCCGGCACCTGGA
This sequence comes from Gammaproteobacteria bacterium, assembly GCA_037443885.1. Taxonomy (GTDB): domain Bacteria; phylum Pseudomonadota; class Gammaproteobacteria; order Steroidobacterales; family Steroidobacteraceae; genus SG8-30. The sequence goes on from JBBINN010000067.1 coordinate 14,193, forward strand.
GGACACGGACGACCGCTTCGTGATCGCGCCGGGCGACAAGGGCCTGGTGATGGCCTGCTTCACCCTGAGCGACTTCGATGTCGTCTTCAAGGTCATCCGAGACCGCTTCCCCGAGGTCAAGAACGTTCGCCGCGAGGAGGTCATGGCGAAGTACGACCTTGTGTTCAAGCACGACCGGGCGGGCCGCCTCGTGGATGCACAGGAATTCAAGCGCCTGCGCTTCCCGCGGGAGCGCTTCTCGCCGGAGGTGCTGGAAGAGCTGCTCGGCGAATGCGCCATGACGGTCCAGCTCGAGGACGACTACGTCACGGTCAACCACATGTACATCGAGCGGAAGATGGTGCCGCTGAACCTCTTCCTGCGCAGCGCCACGCGCGAGCAGGGCGAGCAGGCCGTCATCGAGTATGGCCAGGCGATCCGCGAACTGGCCTATACCAATATCTTCGCGGGCGACCTCCTGCTCAAGAACTTCGGGGTGACGCGCAACGGGCGCGTCATCTTCTACGACTACGACGAGCTGTGCCGCGTGACGGACTGCCGCTTCCGCGACGTGCCCGAGGCGGAGAGCTACGAGGACGAGATGCGCGCGGAGTCGTGGTTCTACATTGCCGAGAACGACGTCTTCCCGGAGACCTTCATCAACTTCCTCGGCTTCGACCCGCACCTCAAGCAGGTCTTCCTCGAAGCGCACGGCGACATCCTCGAGGCCGACTGGTGGCGGCAGCTTCAGGAGCGCATCACCCAAGGCGAGGTGGTCGAGGTCCTTCCCTACCACTCCCACCGTGTCCGCGTCGCCAGCAGCCTGTAGCTCTAGCTCTAGGGGACATTCCTAGTTTCCTTCTTCGCGCAAGTGCTTGAATCGCCCTGGCAGCGCGTACGGCGGAAGAGCCGCTGACGGCCGGGGACAGGCATATGTTCCAGCTCGGCATCCTCTTGAATCACTGCACTGGCAGTATCAGGAGCCGTCTCGACCCAGAAAATCAGCGGCTTACGCCAGAAAGAAAATTAGGAACCTGATTACGCAGCTGGGTCAGCCAGTGAACCAGGGGGTGGAGCAGAGT
>JBBINN010000068.1:0-15246 GCA_037443885.1 Gammaproteobacteria bacterium
TGTAGTCTCCGGTGTCGACGATGATCCAGCCGCCAGGGGCATCGATCGCGAAGCTGCTGGCGATTCCCCAGCCGCGCATGGCGTAGACGCCGTCGGTGACCTGCTCGACGCGTTTCCTGTCGCCGATGCCCCACTTCTCGTTGGCGAGCAGCGCGGTGTTCGTCGTGATCGCGCCGTTCGGCCCGACGACGGTGTCGCTGCGCAGCGACGGGCTGCTCCAGGACGCCGCCGGTTGCGCGGCGTCGCGGTCCGTCGACTGGGCGCGCGCGCCGAGCATTGGAGCGAAGGCAATCGATGCACAGGTCAGGATCGCGAGAGCACGGTTGGTCATGGCGGGTCCCTTGAGTTCGTCATTCGCGGCGCGCTGCCGCGAACCAGCGGAGAGCCAGATAGCACGGCGCCGGGGCCGCCTTTGCCCAAAATGGTACAATTTCAAGCGACAGCCCGATCCGGTGCAGCGGGCGGTACGCTGACCGCCGCGGCGGGAAGGGCCTTGGGTCCACTCACCAGGCCATTGCGCTTGTGGCGGAGTGAGGCGACTCCTGACGATGGAGCGGCATGACTGCAACCCCTGGCCCTAGCGCATCAGCCAACTTCCCGATCCGCGGGTGGTTCGCGGATTGCCACCCGCACTTCCGGCGCGAGTTCCTCGCGCTGGCCCGCCCGAAGTCCTGTCCGGCCGGCACCGCGATCTACCAGGCGGGCGAAGTCGGACCGGACGTCTTCGGCATCAAGTCCGGCGTGGTCACCTTGCAGGGCAAGTTCCCGCACCCGGATGCGGTGCTCCTGCACATGCTGTGGCCCGGCGAATGGTTCGGCACGGTGCCGGTGCTCCTGGAAGGGACTCGACGCGTCACCGCCGTCGCGAGAACCGACGTGGAACTGCTGCGCATTCCCGGCGACGAGCTGCGGGCGCTGGTTCGGCGTCATCCGGAGTGGCTTGCCGAGCTGGGGCGCGACTTGATCTACAACATGGATCTCGCCATGCAGATGGCCGCAGACCTTTTGATCCGCGATGCTTCTGCGCGCTGTGCGGCCGTCCTGCTGCGCCTGGCCGGCCGGCGCTGGGCGTCTGGTCCGGACGCGGACCTGCCCTCCCGGATCCCGGCCTCGCAAAGCGAGCTTGCGATGCTCTGCAACGTCTCGAGAAACACATTCAGCCGCGTCGTGAGGGAATTCTCCGGTCGGCGACTCGTGACACTCGACTACAGGTCTTTGAGCATCCGGGACCCCGTGCAGCTGCGGGCCGTCGCGGACGGCGGCTGAGAAACAGTCGCCGCTCGCTTGCTCCGCTCAAGCGCATGGCGCGGCGTGGAGTCGCCCGGCTCGCGTCAACTCGTCGGACTGCTGGCGGTCACGATTTCAACCGCGCTGACGATGTTGCCTCGCACGCGGCTGGTGTCTCCCACGTAGCCGCTGAGTGCCTCGAGCGCCCTTTTTTCCAGGTTCCAGGCGCTGACGAGACCACGCCGCGCCAGGGCGGCGATGTCGGCGCGATCCTGCCCCGAGAAGCGCCCGAGCTTGCTCACCGCAAGGTCGAGCGGAGTCAGGATGCGAACGTCGAGAACTCGGGCGTCGACGCCATCGAGTGTGAGCGGCAACGAGTCGGCGTAGGCATTGTCGTGCATCAGCCCGAGGGTGTCGTTGTACTGGCGATCGAAGTACAGCAGTCGCGCGTCGCCGTCCTGGTCGCGGTAGGCAACATCGAGTCGATCGGGTAGCGCGATCCTGCGCGAGAAGACGGCGTCGACGTCGACGGACACGCGCTCGCCGGTGTGAAAGTGCAGTGCGGCCCCGCCGGCGACGTACATGCGGACCGGGAGTGCGCCTGGCGCGGCATCGATCAGGGCGGCCGCGATCCGCGACGCAAGCTCGCGAAACGCGGCGACGTATTCCGGGTGGGCGAAGGAATCAGGCCGCACGATTCAGCTGCGCCTGCAGCATTGGCAGGAAGCGGGCAGGCGGGAGTGGCGTTTCGGCCAGCCACCTCGCGAACACCCGCGGTTCCGACGCGCCGGGGTGAAGCTCTTCGGCCAAGGTGAGGTAACTGCGCCGGTCGAGCCCCGGTACGCTCGCCAGGGTCACGGCCAGCCCGGACAGAAAAAACGGCGGGCCCAGGGGACGCCAGTCTTCCACCCGGCTCGAGCCGCTGCCGAGGACCTCCAGGAGTCGCGACTCGAAGTGTCGGTCGACGACAGATGGCCAGAGCCCATCTGCGCTCGTCCGAACGCCGGTTTGGTTCACGGCCAATTGGCAGCCGACCGACTGGCTCAGCGAGTCGAGCGTCGCGAGGTCGCACGTCGACCGCGAGCGCAGACGGCATAAGGTTTCTTTCGGCAAACCTGAACGTCGCGCCCACTCGGCGTCGGACCAGCCCATCTGGCGTGCCGCCAGGGTCAGGGCGCGCAGGAGTTCGGTCAATGCTTTGGTTGACTCAGGCATCAACGAAAAGGCTATAAATTGTTGACCCAGAAGTCAACTAACCCCAGATGCGAGTGTCTCGAACGCGTGCCGGCATCGCCTGCCACCGACCTCGACGCCGGGTCTTAACCCTCGCGAAACTCGGTACCGCCCTTCATGCCGCGCAGCGCCTTGCCGGTCTTCATGCGCTCCAGGACCTTTCGAGCGGGGGACCGCTGGCGCGGCCGCGGCTGCGACGTCACCCTAGCGCCGGATGCCCCTGGGGTCGATGGCATCGCGCACGCCGTCGCCGATGTAGTTGAAGCTGATCACCGTGAAGAGGATCAGCAGGCCGGGCAGGATCGCCAGCATGGGCGCGTGCTGCACCATCTCCTGCGCGTTGTGAAGCATGTTGCCCCAGCTCGGCGTGGGCGGCTGGATGCCGAGGCCGAGGAAGCTGAGCGCCGCCTCGAACAGGATCGCGTTGCCGATGCCGAGCGTGACCGCGACGAGCAGCGGCGCGATCACGTTCGGCACGACATGCGTGGCGATGATGCTGCGGTCCCTCGCGCCGAGCACCCGCGCGGCGAGCACGAACTCCTGCTCCTTGATCGAGAGGATGCTGCCGCGGACCAGGCGGGCCGCCTGCATCCAGGAGAAGGCGCACAGGATGATGATCATCTTGATGACGCTCTCGTGCTCGTGGCCGGTGATGAAGGCCAGCGGCGTGCCGCCCAGCAGCTTGCCGAGGTCCACGGCCGAGACGACGATGAGCACGACCAGGATCGGCAGCGACAGGAGCGTGTCGGTGAAGCGCATCAGGAGCGCGTCGAGCCGCCCGCCGTAGTAGCCCGCGACGCTGCCGATCACCAGCCCGATGAGCCCCGAGATCAGCGCGACCAGCAGCCCGACGGTGATCGACACCTGGGTACCGTAGACCAGCCTTATGAACACGTCGCGGCCGAGCTCGTCGGTGCCGAGGAGATGGAAGCTGCGGAAGTCCTCCACCACGCGCTCGAAGCCGGCGAGCTGCTCGCGTGCCGCCGCAGAATCGGGGGTCGGCCCGTGCCTGAGCAGGTCGAGCAGCTGCGCGGGCTCATTGCTGCTCACCAGCTGGTAGAGGAGCTCATCCTGCGGGAGGTCCGCGCCGGCCAGGCCCAGGCGTCGCACGTGGTCCGCGAGCGCGGTCCGGTCGCCGCTCTCCAGGAACCGCTGCACCCGCAGTTCGCGCTCCGACGGCGAGGCTTCCTCCCAGGACATCAGCGGCTGGTAGCGCGCGAGGACGTTCTGGCGATTCGGGTCGAGGCCCGTGACCGCCGAGATCACCGGTGCGAACAGCGCCACCCCGAGGAAGAACGCGATCACGCACACGCCGGCCACGGCCATGCGGTGCTCGACGAACTGCCCGAGCACGATCCGCCACATCGGCCGGGCCTCGAGGAGCCGCTGCCGGGCTGCGTCGCCCAGCGCCGTCGTTGCTGCGCTCATGAGTAGGTGATCCTCGGGTCCGCCACACCGTACAGCAGATCGGCGGCGAAATTCATCAGCAGCACCCAGGACACCGAGATCATGAACGCGACCATGGCCACGTTGAAGTCGTTGCGCTGGATCGACAGGAATACGAGGCGGCCGACGCCGTCGTAGGCGAACACCGTCTCGGTGATGATGGCCCCGGAGAACAGCGTGGAGAAGCTGAGCGTCACGATGGTGATCAGCGGGATGAGGGCGTTGCGGAAGCCGTGCACGATGAGCACCCGGTCCCAGGAGAGCCCCTTCGCCCTCGCCGTGCGTATGTAGTCGTTCGACATGGCGTCGATCATTGCCGCGCGCGTGTATCGCACGAAGGTTCCGATCGAGAGGAACGACAGCGAGAGCACGGGCAGCACCAGGTGGCGCGCCCGGTCGACCAGCGCCTCGCCGGGGGTCATGCCGAAGTCGATGCTGGTGGTCCCGCCGGCAGGAAAGATCGGTATGTACACGGCGAAGACCAGGATCAGGACGATGGCGATCCAGAACGACGGCACGCTGATGCCGGCGAAGGCGAACAGGTTGACGAAGTAGTCCACCCGGCTGCCCTTGCGCAGCGCGGCCCACACCCCGAGCGGGACCGCGACCAGCAGCGAGAGCACCAGTGCGGCGCCCGCGAGCAGGGAGGTGTTCAGCAGGCTGCGGCCGAGGATCTCGGAGACGGGTACCCGGTAGGTGCGGGAGTAACCGAGGTCGCCGCCGGCGATCATCGTCACCCAGTTCCAGTAGCGCTCGTGTACCGGTCGGTCGAGGCCGTGCAGCTCACGCAGTCGCTGCGCGTCCTCGGCCGTCATGGTCGGGTTCGCCGCGATCATCTCGTCGATGGGGTCGCCGGGCATCAGCGTCATCAGGAAGTAGCAGAAGAACGACAGCAGCGCGATCACGACCACGGTCTGGGCCAGCCGGCGCAGGATGAAGCCGGTCACGGCTGCCGCTCCCCGGCGCCCGCCCCCCGGGCCGGCTCGAGGTTCCAGTCCTCGACGTGGTTCGTCTCAGGCACCTGGGTCGCCGTGAGCAGGTAGCCGGTCATGTTGGCCGGCGTCACCGAGGTTATGGAGCGGTAATAGAGCGGGATCACTGGCACATCATTGGTGTAGTGCCACATGATCTCGTGGATGAGATCGAGCCGCCGGTCCTCGTCGAATTCGGCCTCGAGCTCGTCGATCAGCCGGTCGACGCGGGCGTTGGCCCATCCCGGAGTGTTCTGCCCGGACCAGCCGTTTTCCTCGGTCGGGATCTCCGCGCTGTGCAGCGTGGAGCGCGGGCTGGCTTCCGGCGACTGGGTCCAGGCGTACATGGCGGCGCCGTCGAAGAGCCGCCTGCGCATCGTCTGGCCGAAGAAGCTCCTCGCCGGCTCGTTCTGGATACGCGCGTCGATGCCGATGGCGCGCCATTGATCCTGGAGGTATACGAGCACGATCTCCCGCATCTTGTTGCCGGCGGTGGTCGACAGCCTCAGGCGCAGGCGATTGCCCGCGGCGTCGTAGCGGAATCCGTCGTTCCGCAGCGTCCAGCCCGCTTCCTCGAGCAGGCTGGCGGCCTTGCGCCGGGAAGGCTCGTAGATGACGAGCCTCTCCGGGTCGTCCGTAAACCAGCGGTCGGCCGGCGCCACGAAGTGCAGCGCGGGCGGCTGCTCGCCCTCGAACAGCGCGTCGGTGAGACGCTGTCGGTCGATGGCATGCACCAGGGCCCGCCGCACCCGGACGTCCACGAGGACCGGCTCGTCGAGGTCGAGGTCGACGTGCTCGTACACCATCCCGGGGCGGAAGAGGACCTCGAAGGGGAGGCCCTCGTTCTCCACCCGGCGGGCAAAGGCGAGTGCCTGGTCGAAGCTCATGCCGAGCGTGGATACCATGTCGATGCTGCCGGAGCGGAGATTCGCCTCCAGCGTGCCCGTGTTCGGGATCAGCAGCACCACGATCCTGTCGATGTGTGCCGGCTCGCCGTAGAAGGTGGGGTTGCGCTCGAAGACGACGTGCGAACCGAGCTTGACCTCCCTGATCAGGTAGGGGCCGTGGTACAGGCCGGGGTTGGTCGGGTCAGTCGTGTAGAGGGTGTGCTTCTCGTAACCTTCGGGCTGGTCGCCGTAGGCCTCGAATACGCGCCGTTCCAGGTGTGCCGGCAGCAGGTAGAACTGGAACCGGCGGTTGAACAGCCACCTGGCCTCGCGATAGAGGAAGGTGCAGCGCTTCGGGTTCTCCGGGTCGATCCGGATCTGCTCGACCTCCCGGTACAGCTCCGGGCCCGCGATGCTCACGTACGGACTCTGCGCCACCTCCCACGAGAACTCGAGGTCGTGGCAGGTGACGGGAACGCCATCGCCCCAGGTGGCTGCGGGCAGGATCTCCCAGTCCGCCTCCAGCTTGCTCACGCCATCGACCTCCACGAGGCGGGCCAGGCCGTTCTCGAGCGTGGGCATCTGCACCGCAAGCTGCGCCGTGAACTCCGTGTTCGCGTCGATGCTGACCAGCGTGCGATTGACCATGCTGTAGAGGTAGAACGTCGCCGACATCTGCGCGATCAGCGGATTCAGGCTCTCGAACTCCTGAGTGATCCCGATCTTGAGGCCGTGGTTGGTCGGAAGCTCGCCACGGCCGGTCATTCCGGGCTTCGCGAGGCCATAGAGCATCGCCAGCACCAGCAGCGCGACGACCGCGAGGCCCAGGCGCCATGCCGTCCGCGTCGGGATGCCGCGGCGCGGCTTCGCGCCGGTCACGGACGGATCCCTGCGCCCGGAATTGCGCCGGACCCGTGCAGATAACACGCGACGCGGTGCCCGGGAGCGACCTCCACGAGACCGGGATACTCGCGGTCGCAGCCGTCGTGCCGCTTCGGGCAGCGCGGATTGAAGTGGCAGCCGGCGGGTGGGTCGATCGGGGAGGGCACCTCGCCGCGCAACGCGGGCTGCATCTGCTTCTTGCCGGCCCCGACGCGCGGGACCGCCTCGATCAGGGCCTGCGTGTAGGGATGGCGCGGGTTGCGGAACAGCTCGTCCTTGGGCGCGATCTCGATGATGCGGCCGAGGTACATCACCGCGACCCGGTCGCAGAAGTGATCGATCACCGCGAGGTCGTGCGAGATGAAGATGTAGGTCAACCGGAACCCGTCCTGCAGGTCCTTGAGCAGGTTGAGGATCTGCGCCTGTATGGAGACGTCCAGCGCGCTGACCGGCTCGTCGGCCACGACCAGCTCGGGCCTGAGCGCCATGGCCCGGGCGATCGAGATGCGCTGGCGTTGGCCGCCGGAGAATTCATGCGGATAGCGGTTGAGGTAGGCGGCGTTGAGGCCGACCGTCTCGAGGAGCGCGCGCGCACGCTCCAGGCGTTCGCGCGGCGGGCAGGCGTCGTGCACCTTGAACGGCTCGCCGAGGATCTGGCCGACCGTCATGCGGGGATCGAGCGAAGCGAAGGGGTCCTGGAAGATCATCTGGACCCGGCGGCGCATGCTGCGAAGCCGCTCGCCGCGCAGCGCGAGAAAGTCCTCCCCGCGGTACTCGATGCTCCCGGAGGTCGGCTCGTAGAGGCGCACCAGCGTCCGGCCGAGGGTGGACTTTCCGCAGCCGGATTCCCCGACGAGACCGAGCGTCTCGCCCGGCTCCACTTCGAGCGACACGCCGTCCACCGCGTGCACCCGCGCCGTCTCCCGCCTCAGCAGTCCCGTGCGCACCGGGAAGTGCTTGCGCAGGTCGCGCGCGCTGAGCAGCGCGCTCAACGATCCTCCACCGGATTGAAGCACGCGAGCTCGTGGCCCGGCGCGATGGCCCGCATCGTCGGGCGCGAGGCACGGCAGCGCTCCACCACGCGCGGGCAGCGGTTCTGGAACGGGCAGCCCGCGGGCAGCTCGTGGAGCGTCGGCACCGTGCCGCCGATGGCCGGCAGCCGCGGCTCCCGCCTGCCGATCCGTGGGATCGACTGCAGCAGCGCGACCGTGTACGGATGCCGGGGCGCATCCATCAGCTGGTGCGTCGGCGCCCTTTCGCAGGCAGTGCCCGCGTACATCACCAGCACGGCGTCAGCGATCTCGGAGATCACACCGAGGTCGTGGGTGATGAACTGCACCGCCATGTGCAGGCGTTCCTGCAGCTTCTGGATCAGCTCGAGAATCTGCCCCTGGATCGTGACGTCCAGTGCAGTCGTGGGCTCGTCCGCGATCAGGAAGTCCGGCTCGCAGGAGAGCGCCATGGCGATCATCGCGCGCTGGCGCATGCCGCCCGACAGCTGGTGCGGGTAGCTCGCGTAGCGCTCCCGCGGCGCGGGGATGCCGACCAGCTCGAGCATCTCGAGGGCGCGCTCGCGCGACTGGCGCCGCGTGAGGCCCATGTGGCGCATGATCTGCTCGTCCATCTGGTAGCCGATGGTCAGCACCGGATTCAGTGCGGTCATCGGCTCCTGGAAGATCATCGCGACGCGCGAGCCACGGTAATCCTGCATGCGCTCCTCGGGCAGCGAGAGCAGGTCTTCGCCATCGAGCAGCACGCGCCCGCCGGTGATCTCCCCCGGCGGCTCGATCAGGCGCATGACGGAATAGGACGTGACCGACTTGCCACAGCCCGACTCGCCGACGATGCCGAGCGTCCTGCCCTTGGCGATATCGTAGCTGATGCCGTCGACGGCCCTGACCGGCCCGGCACGGGTGTGGAAGGTCGTCTGAAGCTCGCGCACGGAGACGACGATCTCGGTCATCCCTGGCCTCCCTCCGGTGCGGTTTGCCCGCCGCACGTGAACATACCAGAGATGGCGGCCCTGCAAAGCTCCAGAACGAGGCGCGCACGGGAGTGTCCCGCCCGGGCACGCGCCCGACTGGCCGGGTGAAGCGATCCGGCCGCGGCGTTACTGTCCCGTGGCCGGCGCGACCTTTGCGGGATAACCCTCTTCGCCGATCGCGCGAATCACGGCCTCGGCGTCCACGGTGCCGCTCACGCGGACCGTTCCTGCCGCCAGATCGACCTCGACGGCCGCGGCGGGGTCGAGTGCCTGGATGGCCGCGGTGACGGCGCGGACACAGTGGCCGCAGGTCATCTTCTGCACGCTAAAAAGCATGGCTTTCTCCCGTCGTGGCACTGTCGGGTGGTCTTCAGCCGCTCGACGCCGCTGCCGTGGTCTCAATGGGCGGCGCCTCGGGCTCGGCCTTCGGCTTTCGCGGTGCCTCCGGCATCGGCTTGCGCGGCAGGCGTTCGGGGCGCATGGCGGCATGGTAGAGGAACGAGGCCATGATAGTCGCCGACTGCATCAGGTCCTCGCGCAGGCCGTGATCGAAGGTGTCGAGGTCCGTGTGCCAGGTGCGGCTGATGTAGGCGAGGCCGTCCTGGATGAACTGGAAGCCGGGCACGCCGACCTCGTCGAAGGCGGCGTGGTCGGTGGATGACTGGCCGCGCAGCGTGACCGTAGTCGCACCGAGGTCCGCGAAGGGCTCGAGCCAGGCCTTGAAGATCGGCACGACGCCGGCGTTGTCCTGCGCGTAGACGCCGCGGATGCGCCCGCTGCCGTTGTCGAGATTGAAGTAGACCGAGTACTTCTCGTGGCCGGGCTTAGGCGTGATCGGCCAGGTCGCGGGCCAGAGGTGCCGCGGCATCGCCCGCGCGTCCTCGTCTTCAGGGGCAGGCCGCGTGGCAATGTGTTCACGCACGTAGGCGCGGGAACCGATCAGCCCCTGTTCCTCGCCGGCCCATAGCGCGAAGCGGATGGTGCGCCGCGGCTTGACGCCGAGCGCGGTGAGGATACGGGCGGCCTCCATGATGACCGCGACGCCGGCGGCGTTGTCGGTGGTGCCCGTGCCGCCATGCCAGGAGTCGATGTGCGCGCCGGCCAGCACGATCTCGCCCGAGCGGTCGGTGCCCGGGATCTCTGCCAGCACGTTGGCCGGCGGCCCCGCATCGTCGTGGAACCGGGCGCTGACGTCGATCTCGAGTTCGACCGGCTGGCCGGCGTCGAGCGTGCGCGCTACGCGGTTGAAGTGTTCCAGCGACATCACCAGGCCTGGCACGCCGCGCGCGCGTCCGGGCCAGCCGCCGCCGCCACCACCGGTGACCCAGAGGATGCCGGACAGCCGGGTGGAGCGCTCGATGGTGGCGAGGGCCCCTTCCTCCTCCAGGAACCGGTTGCGCGCCTCGATGAATTTCCAGCGGGTGCGGATGCGGTCGACGAAGCTGGGATCGCCCTCGGTCGGGATGCGGAAGGTGGCGAGTTCCTCGAGGCTCTGCTCGTCGTATCGCTGAAACGGGCGCTCCTGGGTCGGATCCTGCACTACTCGCGGCGGGGGGCGCCGCGCACGTCCGCCGGGTTCGGCTCGATGAACAGGATCCTGCCGCGCAGCTTGCCCCGCAGCCCCTCGAAGTCCTGCTCGGTCGCGAGCTTTCCCTTGATTGCCTCGCCGCGCACCGGTCCGTCCGTGCCGACTGTCCACGCCTGCGGCAACGCGCGCATAGGGCCGGTGAACGGCGACAGGCCCCTCACCTCGGCCGCCGAGAACGACCAGCCCTCGCCGAACTCGAACGGTTCCTGCCTGACGCGGGCGAGGCCCCAGTCGCTGAACCGCGTCCCGGCCCACGCGCTCGCGTCGCGCAGCGCGGGCGACCCGGTCAGGCGCGCGCCGAAGCCGTCGGTGAGTTCCTTCAGGGTGTCCATCACCTGCGACCGCTGCAGCCCCTCGTGGCGGATGCGGGTAACCATCTCGTAGTCCACCGGCTCGGCGAGCGCGGGGGGCAGGGCCAGGAGGCAAATCAGGGCGGTAGCGATCGGTCTGACATGCGAGGTCATCCAGGGGTCCTTTGCCGTGGTGAGCAGAATCGGTCGGCGTTTTAGCACAGGCAGCGCGGCCCGTGCCTCGCCCGGTGCGATCCAGGCTTCACGGCGGTGGTCGCGCCGGCGCCGCACCCGCGGGATGGCGTGGATCGTCCCCGATTGACCTTTCTGCCGCCGGAAGGTGGAAGATGTCTCCATGGGCACGCTGGCCACGACGAAGACGACGACGCCCGCCGATGCGCTGCGCCTCGACATCGGCGGCATGACCTGCGCGGCCTGTGCGGGCCGCGTGGAGCGGGCGCTCGGCAAGGTGCCCGGCGTGGCCTCGGCGACGGTCAACCTCGCGACGGAGCGGGCGACTGTCGAGATCCGGGCCGGCACGCCGGTGCAGGCGCTGGTCGAGGCGGTGGGAAAGGCTGGCTACTCCGCAGTGCCGGTCGTCGAGGACGAGCCGCCGCGCGCTGCGCAGGCCTCGGGCCCGTCGAAAGAAGCCCGCCACGTCGTCATCGCGGCGCTGCTGACGCTGCCGCTGGCGCTGCCCATGGTCGGCATGGCCTTCGGCGCGCACTGGGCGCTGCCGGGCTGGCTGCAGTGGGCGCTCGCAACGCCGGTGCAGTTCTGGCTCGGGGCGAGGTTCTACATCGGGGCGTGGAAGGCGCTCAGGGATCGCGCCGGCAACATGGACATGCTGGTTGCCGTCGGCACGAGCGCGGCCTACGGGCTCAGCGTCTTTCACCTGCTGCGGGCGCTGGCCGGCCACGGGGACGGGCACCTCTACTTCGAGGCCTCGGCGGTGGTCATCGCGCTGGTGCTGCTGGGCAAGTGGCTCGAGGCACGGGCGAAGCGCCAGACCACGGCGGCCATCCGCGCCCTGCAGGCCCTGCGCCCCGACGTCGCGCGCGTACGGCGCGACGGGGCCGAGGTCGAGCTGCCGATCGCCGCGGTCCGCGTCGGCGATCTCGTGGTCGTGCTTGCAGGCGAGCGCATTCCGGTGGACGGCGAGGTCATCGAGGGCCGCAGCCACGCGGACGAGTCCCTGCTCACGGGCGAGTCCATGCCGGTGCCGAAAGGTGTGGGCGACCAGGTCACCGGCGGCGCCGTGAATGCGGAGGGCCGTCTGGTCATTCGCGCCACGGCCATCGGCGCGGAGACCGCGCTGGCGCGCATCATCCGGCTCGTCGAGGGCGCGCAGGCGCGCAAGGCGCCCATCCAGCGCATCGTGGACCGCGTCAGCGCGGTCTTCGTGCCCGTCGTCCTCATCATCGCCTTCGTCACCTGGCTCGGCTGGGGCCTCGCGGGGGGCGACTGGAGCATGGCGACGTTGAATGCCGTCGCGGTGCTCGTGATCTCCTGCCCCTGCGCGCTGGGCCTCGCGACGCCGACCGCGATCATGGCAGGCACGGGCGTTGCGGCCCGGGCGGGGATCCTCGTCAAGGACGCCGAGGCGCTCGAGACGGCGCACAAGGTCGGCACCGTCGCCTTCGACAAGACCGGCACGCTGACGGAAGGCAAGCCGACGCTCGTGGCGGCAACGGGCCTCGGCATCGAGAGCGCCGAACTGCTGGCACTGGCCGCAGCCGTCGAGTCTGGCAGCAGCCACCCGCTCGCGCAGGCGGTGCTCGAGGCCGCGAGGCGGCAGGGAATCGCGCCGCCGCCCGCGGAGGCGGTTACCGTCCTTGCCGGCCGCGGCGTGCAGGCGAGGATCGGGGTGCGCGAGGTCCTGCTCGGCAGCGAGCGGCTCATGCGTGAGCTGGGCCTCGATGTCGAAGTCCAGGCGGAAGCGCGCAGCGCCCAGGAATCGCAGGGCAGGACGGTGTCATGGATCGCCGAGCGTGCGGCGGGCGACGCCCGGTTGCTGGGGCTCCTCGCCTTCGGGGACGAGCCGCGGGCGCAGGCGCGCGCGGCCATCGTGGCGCTGCAGTCCCTCGGCGTGCGCACGCTGATGGTGTCCGGGGACAACCGCGCGGCGGCCGCCGCCATCGCGCGCGCGGCCGGCATCGCGCCGGAGGACGTCATCCCCGAGGTGCTGCCGGGCGACAAGGCGAGGGTCGTCGAGGAACTGCGTCACCAGGGCGTCGTCGCCATGGTGGGCGACGGTGTCAACGACGCGCCCGCGCTCGCCGCCGCGGATGTCGGCTTTGCGATGGGCAGCGGCACGGAGGTGGCCATGCATTCCGCCGGCGTGACGCTGATGCGGCCGGATCCACGCCTCGTGGCGGATGCCATCGATGTCTCGCGGCGCACCACCCGCAAGATCCACCAGAACCTGTTCTGGGCCTTCGTCTACAATGTGGTCGGGATTCCGCTGGCTGCCGCAGGGCTGCTGAATCCCGTGGTGGCCGGGGCGGCGATGGCGTTTTCGAGCGTCAGCGTCGTGTCAAACACCCTGCTGCTCAGGCGCTGGAAGCCGCGCGCGTCCCGCTGAGGCGAGCCGCGGCCGACCGCCAGCACCGTCCCCGAAACTATCCGGCCGGAGCCGCATCCAAGCCCGCGTTTGCGGCAGAATGCGCGCCCCTCAACGCCAGGCCCGACCAAGGAGACGAATATGCCTATCCAGTTGCCCCCGCTGCCCTATGCCCGTGACGCCCTGGCGCCGCACATTTCAGCCGAGACGATCGATTACCACTACGGCAAGCACCACCAGGCCTACGTCACGAACCTCAACAACCTGATCAAGGGCACGGAGCTCGAGAACGCTACGCTCGAGCACATCGTGAGGAACTCGACCGGCCCGGTGTTCAACAACGCCGCGCAGGTCTGGAACCACACTTTCTACTGGGAGGGGCTCGCGCCGGGCGGCGGCGGCGAGCCTTCGGGCCGCCTCGCCGATGCCATCGAGTCCGCCTTCGGCAGTTTCCAGGCGTTCGTCGAGGCCTTCAGCAAGGCCGCGGTCGGCACCTTCGGTTCGGGCTGGGCCTGGCTGGTGGAACGCGAGGACGGCAGCCTCGCGATCGTCACGACGTCGAACGCCGCGACGCCGCTCACCGGCACCGACCGGCCGCTCCTCACCTGCGACGTATGGGAGCACGCCTACTACATCGACTACCGCAATGCCCGCCCCGCCTACGTCGAGGCCTTCTGGAAGCTGGTGAACTGGGGCGCGGTTACGGTGCGGATGTCTCCACGCTGATCGCGGCGTCCTCGATGAGGACCGAGTACTGGTAGCCCATGCCCAGGTCCTTGTCGATGACGACGGCGCCGGTCACGACGACGGTATCGCCGACGCTGGGAAGCGGGGCGGCGGCCGCCGTCGTGATGGTGAGGTCGTTCGTTCCTTCGGCGCCGGAGCCGTCGCGGACGTGCAGCCAGTTCATGCCCATGATGTTGGCGTTGGCCTTCACGACCTTGCCGCGCACGGCCACCGTCTGCCCGGCGAGCGCGGTCCGCTCGGCATGGATCTCGGCCACGGTCTTGCCGCCATCGGCCCGGGCGATGCCGGTCAGGTCCACGTCCTGGACGGGCGCGGCGACCATCGGGTGCCCTTCCGGCATGCCGGCCGGCGGGGTTTGCGCCGCGGCGCCTTCGGCTTCGCCAGGGTTCTTGTCGCAGCCGGTGGCCCCGACGGCGAGGGTGATGGCAAGCAGGCTTCCGAGCATCGTCTTAGTCACAGCGGTCATCTCCATGACTGGCGACCGCGCCATGCGGTCCGGGGAGGCCGAAGTCTAGCTAAATCGGCGGCGCCGCGTCGCTGCGGGAAACCGTGGCACCCGCGTGGCGGCTGTCGGCCGCCGCATTCGGGCGCTGCGCCGGGAAACCCTGCGCGCTGGTCGTGCGGGCTTTCGTGCCGGCGGAAGGGATTTCAATCCGCCGCCGGCGTGTTCTTGCGGACGACCCAGTCCTTCATGATCAAGACGAAATTCCGGGCGGGATCAGCCATGAGCTCGATGTCGGCCAGCGGGTCGTAGATCGACGAGACGCTGCCTCCGGCCACCGGCTTGTCCTGCGAGGCGCCGAGCGCGAGCTGCTCGCGCACGTCGCGAAACAGCACCTCGGCCGGTGGTCGAGCCGAGTTGCCGTCTACCAAGGCTGCCGGCTCCGTCGCCGCAGCTTGCGGCGCAACCAGGAGCGCCAGGGACACGGCCAGCAGCCGGGTCAGTGTCGAGGGCAGTTGGTCACGTCTTACGGCGTCTCTCTCCGTGGGTGGTGGTCTGTCGGCCAGATGGGCTTCCGCGCCAGCCAGGCCTGCAAAGCTACTCGGCGGCGCCCGGGGGTGCTTCGTACTGGACGAGGGCCCGAAAGGCTTTCGTTTCGATGGTCCATGGAAATATGCTTGGAGCGTGGGTGTCTTGCGCGCTCAGGGAGGAAGACTGATGAATTCGATTCGCCTCATGGCGGTTCTCGCTTCACTTGCGTTCTCGCCGCTGACCATTGCGGAGATTCGCCAGATCGGTGGCGAGGGCCTGACCGTGTTCAAGGACAAGGATTTTCGCGGTGCCAGCGCGTCGATCCGTGAAGACGTGCCGAACCTGCGCAGCATCGGCATGAACGACACGATCTCGAGCTTCAAGGCAGCGTCCGGCGAGCGCTGGGAAGTGTGCGAGCACGCGGACTACAAGGGCCGCTGCGTGGAGATCTCGGG
>JBBINN010000069.1:0-15227 GCA_037443885.1 Gammaproteobacteria bacterium
CTTGCCCTTGTGACAGGAAACGCAGCTTTCCGGCGCTTCGTCCGGCGCAGTCAGGCCCGGCAGGTAGGCCTTGGGCGGGTCCGCCGCCAGGGACGCGGCGCCCAGCAGCCAGGCCCCGACCAGGCCGGCCGCCAGGACGAAAGTCGCCACTCTCGTGTGGATCATGGCCATGCTCCGCGCGGTCGGGAAGGCCACCGTGGCCACCGTCAGGGAATCACCGCCGCGCTTCGTGTCCAGGAGCGTGGCTCAGCCGACGGTATCCCGACCATCGTGACTTTACACCGTGGGCGCTACCCGTCCGACGTCGCTCACCAGGTCCCTCAGTGCGGCGAGAGACCCGCCTGTGTCAGCAGGTAGGCAGCGAAGCTGCCGAGCCAGTGTCCACCCTCGTAGTGCTCGCCCGTGACGGCGGGCACGGCCGCAAGCGCGTGGTTCTCGGCCGCTGCCAGCAGGCCGGGCCGGCGGGCGTCGCCGTCAGCGAGCCCTGCGGCGATCCCCTGGAGCATCCAGGCGCGGCTCAGGTTCAGCCCATCGAGGTGCGCGAGCTTCGGGTCGGCGCGGTCGCTGACCTCGGCCGGCAACAGCCAGACTGACGCCCCGTCCCGGGAGATCACGGGCAGGAAGGCCGCGAGCCACTCGCTGAACTCGGCCGGTGGCAGCACGCGCCGCATGAGGTCGGCCTCGGCGAGGCAGGGCGACAGGAAGTCCTCGCCCGACGGCTCGTACGCGAGCGGGCAGGCGCGATCGGCGAGGTAGAATTGCAAGGCCTTCGCGTCGACGAGCGATCGCATCGCCTCGTTTCGGGCGGTCAGCGCCCAGTCGCGGACGAGGCCGAGCGCGAAGGCAGTCTGCGAGTGCTCGCCGGAGCGGACCGGGTACAGCAGCTTCGGCAGCCAGGCGGCAAGGCGCGTTGCGGCCGCGGACTCGAGCGGCGCGAGGGCGGCGGCCCAGCGCCTGGCCTCGTCGTCGTCCCAGCCGCGCAACTCGCCCGCCAGCGCCAGCAGCCAGGCGAGGCCATAGGGCCGCTCGAAGGAGGCTCGCCCCGGCGCGTCGAGATAGGCGACCTCGGCTTCGAGGTTGGCGCGCGTGAGGCTTCGCGCCAGGGCTGACCGCGCCGCCGCGGCCCAGGGCGCCTCGGGATAGAGCCTGGCGAGCCGGGCGAGCAGCCAGTGCCCGTGCACCGACGAGTGCCAGTCGTAGCAGCCGTAGAAAGCCGGCGACAGCTCCCGCGGCGGGCGGGCGTCGGCATCGCCCTGCAGCACGTGCGCGATCTTGTTGGGGTACTCGCGGTGGACGCAGGCGAGCGCGAGCGAAGCGAGGCGGCCGGCCGCATCCTCGTCGAGCGCGGCCGCCGCCGGCCGCGCATCGCCCGCCGCGGCACTGCCCGCGGCCAACCCCATGCCCGCGGCAGCAGCCATGACGAACCGGGTCACGGCCTTCACCGAGGACCCGCGGCGCGCAGGTCCCGCGACGACTGCCAGCGCCGCCACAGGTCCGCCGCGTGCATGACGAGGGCAAGCGCGAGGGCAGCACCGATCCACGCGGAGCCGGCGCCGGCCAAGGCCGCGCGCAGTGCCAGCATCAGCGCCGCGCCGGCCAGCAGGTTGAACAGGAAGTCCGCCGGCGCGATCCCGCCACCGCTGAACCTGCGCCAGGCCAGCAGGGCCAGGACCTCGAGGGCCACCAGCAGCAGGATGAGGTCTACGACGCCGGCGTCGATGGTCACACGCGCGCCAGGCCGAGCAGGTGCGCGACATCCTTCGCCGCAATGCGCAGGTGCGCCAGCGGCCGCGCCCGCACCAGCTTCTTGTTCATGTAGGCCTGCCAGGTCAGGTGCTGGATGTCCGGATCGCGGCACAGGCTCACGAACCGCTCCCGGCGCGGATCAGACGAGTACCAGAACCGCTGCAGCATGCCCAGCACCCAGAACACCCGTCCGTGCGCCTTCATGAAGCGCTTGCGGGCCTGCGCCAGCGCCCGCGCGTCGCCGCTGGCGAGGAACTCGTCCGTCACGCCGGCCGCCAGCCGGCCGCCCGTCATGGCGTAGTAGATGCCCTCCCCCGACGCCGGCGCGACCACGCCGGCCGCATCGCCGGCCAGCACCACGTTGCGGCCGTCGTCCCAGCGGCGCAACGGATGCATGGGAATCGGCGCGCCCTCGCGGCGCAGGGTCTCGACCCGGTCGAGCCCGGTGCCGGCCCGCAGGCGCTGCACGGCGCCGCGCAGCGAGAAGCCCTTGCGGGCGCTGCCGACACCGATGCTCGTGGTCTCGCCGTGCGGGAAGATCCAGGCGTAGAAATCGGGCGAGAGGTCGCCCTGGTAGAAGACGTCGCAGCGCCGCCCGTCGAAGTCCGCCGAGCCGTCGCGCGGCGAGCGCACGATCTCGTGATAGGCCGCCACGTAGGGCACTTCGTCGGCCCCCGGCACCGACTGCCTCGCGACGGTCGAACGCGCACCGTCCGCCCCTACGACCGCGCGGGCCCGAATGCTGCGGATCCCGGCATCACCGCGCTCGCCCGCCTCGCGGTACTGGACCGTGACACTGCCGTCGGACTCGCGCGTCGAACCGAGGAAGGTTCCGTCGCGGCGCTCCGCGCCCGCACGCACCGCGCGCTGGCGCAGCCACTCGTCGAACGCGTCGCGGTCGACCATTCCGACGAAACCGCCCTCGATCGGCATGTCCACGCAGCGGGCGCTCGGCGCCACCATGCGGGCGCCGGTCACCTTCGCCACGAGCAGCGAGTCCGGAATCTCGAACTCCCGGATGAGCTGGGGCGGTATCGCGCCGCCGCAGGGTTTGATCCGCCCGGCCCGGTCGAGCATCAGTACCGAGCGGCCCTGCCGCGCGAGATCGGTCGCGGCCGTCGCGCCCGCCGGCCCGCCACCGACCACCACCGCGTCGTACATCCCTGCCTGGCTCATGACATCACCTCGTCGTGGTCTCCGCCGCCAGTCTCGCCGGCGGCAACAGCTGTGGGGCGCTCTCGTGCACTTCTGTCCCGCCGACCCTCGCGGCGAGCCGCGCCGCCCAGAAGAAGGCGACACCCTCGAGCGCGAACACAAAGGCATAGGCGGCGAGCGGCGAGCCGAGCAGCAGGCGCATCAGGTCCACGGCGGCCGTGCCGACGACCCCGCCCGCGGCGAATGCGATCGCCTGCGACGCGCCCCACAATCCCATCCGCACGCCCTCGCGCGACGCGCGTCCCGCGCCAACCAATGCCATCATCGAGCCGATCGCCGCCACCGAGAACGCGCCGTTGGCGACGCCCAGGAGGAAGACGGACGGCCGCAGCGGCCAGGCGGGCCCCACGTAGCCGGCGACCGCGAGGCCCAGCAGGGCCAGGCCCGATGCGATGCAGCCCCCGATGGTCCAGGCGCGAAGCGACCCGGCGCGGCGGTCCCGCCTCCAGCCGGCCGCAACGCCCACGATGACCATGCCGAGCAGCACACCGGAGTTCTGGACGGCCGAGAGCTTGGTGGACTCGCCCGGGGTGAGGCCGAAGACGAGTCCCGCGAAGGGCTCCAGGATCAGGTCCTGGGCGCTGTAGGCAAGCATCGAGACGAAGACGAAGATCGTGAAGCGCCGCGCCTGGGCTTCAGACCATACCTGCGCGAGCGCCTCGCGGAACGGCAGGCGGGACGCTGGCTCGGCGGCCGACCCGACCCCGGCTTCGCGCTCCACGCCCCAGACGGCGATGACGGACACCGCGAAGGCGATGCACGCCACCGTGCCCGTGACCAGCACCAGCCGCGCGGGCGTGTACGGATCGACGACGAAGCCCGCGATCATCATCACCCACACGATCGTGGCCGCCGGCGCGCGGCGCTCGGGCGCCACCTGCTTCGCGAGCAGCACGAGCAGCGAGGTGCCCGCCGCGCCGACGCCGATGCCGATCATGGCGAAAGCGAGCGTCGCGAGCGCAAGTCCCGGCCCGGGGCTCGTCGTGGCCCAGGCGGTCGCGAGCGCCGCAAGGAAGCCACCGAGGGCCAGCGCGGCCATGCCGCCGACGATCCAGGGCGTGCGGCGCCCGCCGACGTCGGAGCCGTAGCCGAAGCGCGGCCGCAGCATCTGCAGTCCGTGGTGGAGCGCGACCAGCAGGCCGGGCACGAGTGCCGGCAGCGCCAGTTCCACCACCATCACCCGGTTAAGCGTGGACGTGGTGAGCACGACGACGGCGCCCAGCGAACTCTGCACCAGGCCGAGCCGCAAGATGCCGAGCCAGCCCAGGGTGCGCATCTCAGCCTCCGCCCGGCAGCGTGCGCACGGCGAAGGCGCTGACCATCATGCCGCTGACGTAGACCGTCACGCCGAGTCCGCTCAGCCACAGCGCGCGCGCGACGGGTGCGGCCAGGAAGCGGATCATCATCAGCGCCTGCACCACCACGAGTGCCGCGACCGCGGCCGCGTGCACGGGCCGCTCCCAGCCGTACAGCAGCACGACGACCGCCACCTGCGGCAGCAGCATCACCGCGCAGCACACCCGCGCCGCGACGTCCACGCCGAGGCGGGCGGGCAGCGAGCCGATGCCCATCCTGAGGTCACCGTCGATGGACTTGAAGTCGTTCAGCGTCATGATCCCGTGCGCGCCCAGGCTGTAGAGCAGCGCGAGCAGCAGCACCTGCACAGGCGGCATGGCGCCGAGCAGCATGACCGCCGCGCCCGTGACCCAGGCGAGGCCCTCGTAGGAGACGCCGACCGCCAGGTTTCCCCACCAGCCGTTGCGCTTCAGGCGCAGGGGCGGCGCGCTGTAGGCCCAGGCTAGCGCGAGGCCCAGGACGGCCGCCCAGAACACCCAGCGGCCGAGCGCGGCTGCCACGAGCAGCGACAGTCCGGTCCCGGCCAGCGCGATGTACAGGCCCCAGCGTCCCGGGATCCGGCCGGACGGGATCGGCCGCCCCGGCTCGTTGATCGCGTCTACGTGCCGGTCGAACCAGTCGTTCACGGCCTGGCTGGTGCCGCAGACCAGCGGGCCGGCGAGCAGGATGCCGACCGCCACGAGCCACCAGCGCTCGCCCACGGCGACGCCCGACGACACGACGCCGCAGCTGAACGCCCACATCGGCGGGAACCACGTGATCGGCTTGTGCAGCTCGACCACGGCCGGCAGCGCGGGCCGCGCTGCGCCGAGTGCGAGGGTGCCAGGGCGCGACATCGGGCCGATCGCCGCCAGGCTCTCAGCGGCCCGATTCGGGCGCGCTGCCCTCGCTGAGGCCGTACCTGCGCAGCTTGGTGTAAAGGCTCTGGCGGCTCAGACCCAGCATCTCCGCCGCCGAGGCGCGGTTGTCGTTCGTGACCTGGAGCGCCGCCTCGATGCACAGCCGCTCGATCACGTCGGTCGCCTCGCGCACGAGGTCCTTGAGCGACACCCGTCCCACCAGCTCGGTCAACTGCTCCACCGAGGTGGGCAGCTCGGGGATCGGGCGACGCTGGCCGGCCAGGCGACGGCCGATGTTGCGGATGACGAAGCCCATGCAGGGCGCGTCTCCCTCCGGCACGTCCACCGCGGAGACCTCGACATCGGCCACCGTGCCGAACTCGCCGCGCAGGGTCGTCGAGAACAGCCGCACCGCGCCGTGGCGCCTGAGGCTCGCCGAGAGGACGTTCACGTCCACGCCGGGTCGGCCCAGCCAGCGCTCCAGCGGCTCGCCCCGGGCCACATCCTCGGCCGCGATCTGAGCCATGTCGAGAAACGCGCGGTTGGCCACGAGGATGCGCCCATCCTTGTCCGTGACGACGAGCGCATCGGGAGAACGGGCGACGAACTCGAGCGTGCGTGAACGCGTGCTGCGCGCACCCTCCGCCGACTCGACGGCCTGTACGGCGATCCTGACGACCACCTGGGCGGCGTCGTCCTGGCGGAAGATCGACGCGGAAACGGTGAGCGCACGGCCGTCACCCGCCAAACGAACGCGCACGTCGTCAGCGCGGCCGGTTGCGATCAGCGTATCCAGCATGGCCTGCAGCACGCGCGTGCCGTCTGCGTCCACGCCCAACGGAAAACCACGGCCGGCGAGCCGGCTCGCGGCCTCACCGAGCAGCTCGCAGGCAGCCGGATTGATCTCCAGCACCTTGCGGGTAGCGGCGTCGAGTATCAGCAGCGCCTCGCCGGACATCTGGAAAAGTACGCGGTAGCGCGTCTCGGCGAGCCTCAGCCGCCAGTAGTCGCGCTCCATGGACTGCTGTGCCTCGATCAGCCGCTGCTGCAGCACGGCAACCTGCCGCAGGTCGCGACCGACAGCCACGATGCGCCCGCCCCGCCCGACCGGCACGGCGGAGTAGAGGATGGGAATGTCGGTACCGCGCGCCGAAGGGTGATTGACCTGCCGGCCGCGCGGCGCCTCGTCGTTGGCCGCGTTGCGCAGCAAGGCCTCGATCTTGGGCCGGCTCTCGATCGTGACCGTCTCGGCCCAGCGCTTGCCCAGCCAGTCCTCGAAGCCCTCGCGCGACAGCTCGTCGCTGCCGAAGGCCACGTCGCGCACGATCCCCTGCTCGTCCAGCACGAGCGCGACGTCGCTCGCCCGCTCGATGGCGCGTCCCGCCGTCACCGGATCGATGTCGGCAAGGGATTCCCGCGGAAAGCTGAAATGGCGCTTCGATGACTCGTCAGGCCGACCCGGCAGCTCCCGGCCCTCGAAACCGTCCGAATCGAAGCGGGTGTTCAACTGTCCCTCTGGTCCTGCACGAAGCGCCGCGCCGCCATTTCCGCGGCGCTGCGGCCGTCGTCCGCAGTTCCGTCCGCGCCGATCTCCTGCGCCAGCTCGGGCCGGACCAGCAGCATGGGCCCACCCACCAGCACGCCGATGTCACCGTTGCGCGACGCACGCCGGATGGCGCGAATCGTGTCGCGCAGCGCACCGATGTGCCGCTCGCAGGCAAGCGACAGCCCGACGACCGCGAACCACTCGCCGCGGACCAGCCCGGCGATCTCGTCCACCGTATGCGGCGTGCCGCCGGGCACGGTCCAGCCGGCCCGCCGGAAGAAATCCCTGACCATGAACAAACCGAGCGTGTGCTGCTCGCCCGGCGCGACCGTGAGCAGCGCACGGCGCCGGGGATCCGCGTGCGCGCCTGAATCCTCGCTCGGCGCCGCCAGGTGCCACAGCAGCTGCTGCAGCCTGCCGAGCCCGACCGTCACCTGGGTGAAGTCCGCCAGGTCCTCTTCCCAGAGCTCGCCGAGGCGGCGGGCGGCCGGCGCCAGCATCTGCAGCAGCAGCGTCTCGCGCGCCATCCCGCGGGCCCGCAGCGAATCCAGGTAGGCGGACAGCGTCGTGGTGTCCTGCTCCCCCAGCAGCCGCGTGAACTCGGCGACATCGTGACCGGCCGGCGTCACGCGGCTGAGATCTTCCATGGCAGCGCCCCTGGGTTCGGGCGCGCGGTGGGCCAGCATCAGGCGGGGCACGATCTCGGCCTCTATGAGACGTGCGAGGCTGGCGAGCCTCGACTCGGGTCCATCCCGGGCGACACGCTGGTCGTGCGCAGCCGGCATCGGTGGATCGAAATCACACGCCATTTCGCCCAGCTGCGGGCTCGCGTAGCCAGCAGGGAAATCCCGGCCGTCATTCATGCCCTCTCCCCCCTCGGGGCGCGGCGACTGTCGCGTTTTCACGCGCTTGGGCACCCCTAAAAGATGGCTCCCCTCCGGTCGGCGTCAGAGCCCGCCGTCCGGTCCCGGCCCCGGCTCGGAGGCCGCAGGCCGTTTTTCTTTTATCAGGGCGCCGTTGGGAAGTCAGCATTTGCCACTACCCGCCGTCCATCCGGGGTACCCACCGGGGGCGTGGAGCGGATCTTCCCGCCAACGGAGCGATGCTGTCAACATTTATTTACGTCTAGTCTTATTGACAGATTGGGGCTTGCCTCCTAGAGTGCGGTTGCGGGGGACGTGGGAGTGTCGAAATGCGGGGTACCCAGGCTGGACCCGGTCGGGAACCGCTCTATACGGCGGAGCAGCGCCGCCGTCGTGACAGCTCGCGCTGGACCCTGGTGCAGGGTGTCCTCGCTCCCCTCCAGTTCCTGATCTTCCTCGTCAGCCTGTGGCTGGTGCTGCGATTCCTCATGACTGGTGAGGGTCTGGTGGCGGCCACCGTGTCGGTCGTCCTCAAGACCGCGGTGCTCTACCTCATCATGGTGACGGGCTCCCTGTGGGAGCACGACGTCTTCGGACGCTACCTGTTCGCGCACGCCTTCTTCTGGGAGGACGTCGTGAGCATGCTGGTGCTGGCGCTGCACACGGCCTATCTCCTCGCCCTCGCCACCGATGCGCTGGGCCATCGAGGCCAGATGTACCTGGCGCTTGCCGCGTACGCCGCCTACGTCGTCAATGCCGCGCAGTTCCTCCTGAAGCTGCGGGCGGCGCGGCTGCAGGGAAGCAGCGCCGAGTCGCTGCGCCCGGTATCCGTGGGAGCGGCTGAGTGAGCGCGGCGCCACAGGCCGTACTTCACGACTGCCGGGAGACCCCGGTCCTGCGCGAGCGCGGCCAGCGCGAGGTTTTCTGCGGACTCACCGGCATCGTCTGGCTGCATCGCAAGATGCAGGACGCCTTCTTCCTCGTCGTCGGCTCGCGCACCTGCGCGCATCTCATCCAGTCGGCCGCCGGCGTGATGATCTTTGCCGAGCCCCGCTTCGGCACCGCGATCCTCACCGACCGCGACCTTGCCGGCCTCGCCGACGCGAACGACGAGCTGGACCGGGTCTGCGCGACGCTGCTCGAGCGCCGCCCCGACATCACCAGCCTGTTCCTCGTCGGCAGCTGTCCCTCGGAGGTCATCAAGCTCGACCTCGCGAAAGCCGCCGAGCGGCTGAACGCCCGTTTCCTGCCGCGCGTGCGGGTGCTGAGCTACTCCGGCTCAGGCATCGAGACGACCTTCACCCAGGGTGAGGACAACGCCCTGCGGGCGATGGTCCCCTCCCTGCCGCGTTCAGACGAGCGCCAGCTGCTGGTGGTCGGCTGTGTCGCCGATGTGGTCGAGGACCAGTTCCGGCGCTGCTTCGACGCGCTGGGCATCGGGCCGGCGCGGTTCCTGCCTGCACGGCGGGCGGGCGACCTCCCCGCGGTCGGACCCGGCACGCTGCTGCTGGCGGCCCAGCCGTTCGTCGGCGAGACGGTGCGCGCGCTCGTCGCCCGCGGTGCCACGCTGCTCGCCTCGCAGTACCCCTTCGGTGCCGAAGGCACCACGGCGTGGCTGACCGCGGCGGCACGGTCCTTCGGCGTCCCGGCCGAGCGCGTGCGCGCGGTGCTCGCGCCGCTCGAGGAGCGCGCGCGTGCATCCCTGGCCCGCTATCGGAACGTGCTGGCCGGCCGGCGCCTGTTCCTCATGCCCGACTCCCAGCTCGAGCTGCCGCTGGCGCGGTTCCTCAACCGCGAGCTCGGCATGGAGCTGATCGAGGTCGGCACGCCCTACCTCGACCGGATGATGGTCGGCGAGGAGCTGCCGCTGCTGCCCGCCGGCGTGACCCTGAGCGAAGGCCAGGACGTCGAGCGCCAGCTCGAGCGCGTCCGCGCCGCCCGGCCCGACATCACGGTCTGCGGGCTCGGACTCGCCAATCCCCTGGAGGCCGAGGGTCTCACGACCAAGTGGTCCATCGAGCTGGTCTTCACCCCGATCCACGGCTACGACCAGTGCGGCGACCTCGCCGAGGTGTTTGCCCGGCCGCTGGACCGCAGGCGGAGGCTGGCCCTGTGAGCGCGACGCGATGCAGCTGACGCTCTGGACATACGAGGGCCCGCCCCACGTCGGCGCGATGCGCATCGCCGCCTCGATGCACGGCGTGCACTACGTGCTGCACGCCCCGCAGGGCGACACCTACGCCGACCTGCTGTTCACCATGATCGAGCGCCAGGACCGCCGCCCGCCGGTCAGCTACACGACATTCCAGGCGCGCGACCTCGGCGGCGACACCGCCACGCTGGTGAAGGACGCCGTGTCCGCCGCCTTCGAGCGCTTCCGGCCAGACGTCCTGCTGGTGGGTGAGTCCTGCACGGCCGAGCTGATCCAGGACCAGCCCGGCGCGCTCGCAGCGAGCCTCGCGCTGCCCGTCCCGGTGGTGCCGCTCGAGCTGCCCTCCTACTCCAAGAAGGAGAACTGGGGAGCGGCCGAGACGCTCTACCAGCTGGTCCGCTCGCTGCTGAAGGACCAAGTGCCGCCCCCGGGCACGCCGCGTCCCGCGAGGCCGGAAGGCCGGACGCCACGCGCCAACATCCTCGGCCCGACGCGGCTCGGCTTCCGCTGCCGGGACGACGTCGTCGAGATCACCCGCCTGCTGGCGAGCCTCGGCATCGAGGTCAATGCGGTCGTGCCGCTCGGCGCGACCGCCGACGACATCCGCCGGTTGCCGGAAGCCGACTTCAACGTGGACCTCTACCCCGAGGTCGGCCGCAGCACCACGGCATGGCTCAAGCGCTGCTTCGGGATGCCCTCCACGCAGGTCGTGCCCATGGGTGTCGGCGCGACGCGCGAGTTCGTGGCGGAAGTCGCGAGGCTCGCGGGCGCAGACCCCTCGCCCGTGCTCGGCGCCGAGCGCCCGGGACAGGCGGGGCTCGAGGCGTCCGCCTCGAGGCTTGCCTGGTACTCGCGGTCGGTGGACTCGACCTACCTCACCGGCAAGCGCGTGTTCATCTTCGCCGACGCGACCCATGCCGTCGCCGCCGCGCGCGTCGCGAGCGACGAGATGGGCCTCACGGTGGTGGGGCTCGGCACCTACAGCCGCGAGTTCGCCCGCGACGTCCGCGAGGCCGCGCAGCGCCACGGGATCGAGGCGCTGGTCACCGACGACTACCTCGAAGTGGAGCGCGCCATCGCCGCCGCGGCGCCGGAACTGGTGCTCGGCACCCAGATGGAACGGCACATCGCCAAGCGGCTCGGCATCGCCTGCGCGGTGATTTCCGCACCGATCCACGTCCAGGACGTGCCGGCCCGCTACAGCCCGGTGCTCGGCTTCGAAGGCGCCAACGTCCTGTTCGACAGCTGGGTGCACCCGCTGATGATGGGCCTCGAGGAGCACCTGCTGCAGATGTTCCGCGGCGACTTCGAGTTCCACGACGACGCCTCGGCTTCGCACCTGCACGCGGTGAGCCGCCCTGCGCCGCTGGCGGCCGCGGCGGTGGAACCGGCGGCGGCGGCCGCCACCACCGATGAGTCGCAGCCAGCATGGACGCCGGAAGGCGAGGAAGAGCTGCGGAAGATCCCGTTCTTCGTGCGCGGCAAGGCGCGCCGGAACACCGAGCGCTTCGCGGCGGAGCGCGGCGTGAGAAACATCACCATCGAGACCCTCTATGAGGCCAAGGCACACTTCGGTCGCTGACACGACGCCGGTGCGCGTCGTGCTGCTGACGCTGGACAGCCACATGGCCAGCGCGGTGGAGCGTGCCCAGCACGCGTTGCTCAAGGAACTGCCCGGCCTGCGGCTGTCGCTCCATGCCGCGGCCGAATGGGACGACGACCCCGCGGCGCTGGCGCGCTGCCACGCCGACATCGCGCAGGGCGACATCGTCGTCATCAGCATGATGTTCATGGAGGACCACATCCGCGCGGTGCTGCCGGCGCTGCAGGCGCGCCGCGACCACTGCGACGCGATGGTCGCCTGCATGAGCGCGGCCGAGGTCGTGCGTCTGACCCGGCTCGGCCGCTTCAGCATGAACGGCGAGGCCAGCGGGCCACTGGCCCTGCTCAAGCGCCTGCGCGGCGACCGCAGCAAGAGCGCCTCCTCGGGAGAGCAGCAGATGCGGATGCTGCGCAGGATCCCGAAGATACTGCGCTTCATCCCGGGCCCCGCGCAGGACGTGCGCGCCTACTTCCTGACGATGCAGTACCTGTTCGCCGGATCCGACGACAACATGGCGAGCCTGGTGCGGTTCCTGGTCGACCGCTACGCAACCGGCCCGCGCGCCGCGCTGCGCGGGCGCGTGAAGGCTGCCCTGCCCGCCGACTACCCGGACATCGGCCTGTACCACCCGCGACTCAAGGGCCGCATCACCGACCGCGTCGAGGCGCTGCCGTCCCCGCAGGGCGGCGGCAGGGGCGGCACCGTCGGGCTGCTGGTGATGCGCTCCTACCTGCTCGCGGGCAACACCGGTCACTACGACGGCGTCATCGCGACCCTCGAGTCGCGCGGCATGCAGGTCGTGCCCGCATTCGCGACCGGCCTCGACGCGCGTCCGGCCATCGAGCGTTTCTTCCTGAAGGACGGCCGCCCGACGGTGGATGCGGTCGTATCGCTGACCGGCTTCTCGCTGGTGGGCGGCCCGGCCTACAACGACGCGCGGGCCGCCGAGGAGATGCTCGCGAAGCTCGACGTGCCGTACGTCTCCGCGCTTGCGGTCGAATTCCAGTCGCTCGAGCAGTGGCAGGGGTCCGAGCGTGGCCTGATGCCGGTCGAGTCCACCATCATGGTGGCGATCCCGGAGCTGGACGGCTCCACCGGCTCGATGGTCTTCGGCGGCCGCTCCGCCGAGGCGGCCGGCGCCTCGCGTGACATGCATGCGCACCCCGAGCGGGCCGACATGCTCGCCGCGCGTGTGGAGCGGCTGATCGCCCTGCGGCGCACGCCGCGCGCGGAGCGCCGCATCGGCATCGTGCTCTTCAACTTCCCGCCGAACGCCGGCAACACCGGAACGGCCGCCTACCTGTCCGTGTTCGCCTCCCTGTACCGCACCCTCGCCGGACTGCGCGAAGCCGGCTACGACGTCGAGGTCCCGGCGACGGTGGACGAGCTGCGGACGCGCATCGTGGACGGCAATGCGCGCCGCCTGGGCGCGCACGCCAACGTGCATGCGCGGATACCGGTGGACGACCACGTGCGCCGCGAGCGCTGGCTCGCCGACATCGAGCGGCACTGGGGACCGGCCCCCGGCCGCCAGCAGACGGATGGTTCTTCGCTGTTCGTCCTCGGCGAGCGCTTCGGCAACGTGTTCGTCGGCGTGCAGCCCTCCTTCGGCTGGGAAGGCGACCCGATGCGGCTGCTGTTCGACAAGGACTTCGCGCCGACCCACGCTTTCTCCGCCTTCTACCGCTGGCTGCGCGAGGACTTCGGCGCGAATGCAGTCCTGCATTTCGGCACCCACGGCGCGCTGGAATTCATGCCGGGCAAGCAGGCGGGCCTCTCCGGCGCGTGCTGGCCGGACCGGCTGATCGGCGACCTCCCGAACATCTACCTCTACGCCTCGAACAACCCGTCCGAGGGGACCATCGCCAAGCGCCGCGCGGCCGCGACGCTGATCAGCTACATGACGCCGCCGATCGCCTCGGCGGGCCTGTACAAGGGCCTCAACGATCTCAAGGAGTCGATCAATCACTGGCGTGGCCTCGACTCACAGGCCCTTGCCGAGCGGCGCGACACCGCCGCCCTGATCCAGT
This sequence comes from Gammaproteobacteria bacterium, assembly GCA_037443885.1. Classification (GTDB taxonomy): domain Bacteria; phylum Pseudomonadota; class Gammaproteobacteria; order Steroidobacterales; family Steroidobacteraceae; genus SG8-30. Next base: position 13,351 of record JBBINN010000069.1, read on the forward strand.
CGCAGGCCGCCGCGCTCGAACTGGCGCCCGCCGAGCCCGCCTGGCAGGAGGATGCCGAGGACAGTATCGCAGCGGTCGCGACGAGCCTCGCCGAGCTCGAGCAGACGCTGATCCCCTATGGCCTGCATGTCGTGGGCGAGCCTCACTCGCCGGAGGAACGCGTGGACCTGCTGATGGCGGTCGCCGAGTCCTCCCGCGGCACGAAGCCGGAGCGTGCCTGGGTCGAGGCGCTCGTCGCGGGCAATCCGGCCGCGCCCTCCGCAGCTGGTGGAAGCACCGGGTCGAAAGAACTCCTCGAGGAGCTTTCGACGATCAACCGCCTGCTCTCCGAAGACCACGAGCTGCCCGCCCTGCTGCGCGCCCTCGACGGCCGCTTCACGCGGCCCGCCCCCGGCGGCGACCTGCTGCGCAACCCGCAGGTGCTGCCGACCGGCCGCAACCTGCACGGCTTCGACCCGTTCCGGCTGCCCAGCAGCTTCGCGATCAAGGATGGCGAGCTGCAGGCCGGCCGCCTGCTGGCGCGCCACTTCGCCGACGGCAACGCCCTGCCCGAGTCGGTGGCGCTGGTGCTGTGGGGCACCGACAATCTCAAGACCGAGGGCGCGCCCATTGCACAGGCACTGGCTCTGATGGGCGCGCGGCCGCGCTTCGACGGCTACGGCCGCCTGTGCGGAGCGTCGCTCATCCCGCTGGGCGAACTCGGCCGCCCGCGCATCGACGTGGTGATGACGCTCTCCGGCATCTTCCGCGACCTGCTGCCGCTGCAGATCCGCATGCTGGCCGAGGCCGCCTACCTTGCGGCTACGGCGGACGAGCCGACCCAGCTGAACTTCGTGCGCAAGCACGCGCTCGCCTACCAGGCTGCGCAGGGCTGTGACCTGGAGACCGCGGCGCTGCGCGTGTTCAGCAATGCCGACGGCGCGTACGGCTCGAACGTCAATCACCTGGTCGACTCCAGCCGCTGGGACCACGAGGACGAGCTGGCCGAGACCTACACGCGGCGCAAGTGCTTCGCCTACGGACGCGCCGGCAGGCCCATGAACCAGTCCGCGCTCCTGCAGCGCATGCTCGGCGACGTGCAGCTCGCCTATCAGAACCTGGACTCGGTGGAGCTGGGCGTCACGACGGTGGACCACTACTTCGACACCCTCGGCGGTGTCAGCCGTGCGGTGCAGCGCGCCGCCGGCCACACGGTCCCGGTCTACATCGGCGACCAGACGCAGGGCACCGGCGCGGTGCGAACCCTGTCGGAGCAGGTTGCGCTCGAGACCCGCACGCGCATGCTCAACCCGAAGTGGTACGAGGGCATGCTGAAGCACGGCTACGAGGGTGTGCGCCAGATCGAGGTCCACGTGACCAACACGCTCGGCTGGTCGGCGACGACCGGCCAGGTCGCACCCTGGGTCTACCAGCAGCTGACCCAGACCTACGTGCTCGACCCCGAGATGCGCGAACGCCTCGCGGCACTCAATCCGGCGGCGTCTGCAAAGATGGCCAACCGGCTGATCGAGGCGCAGCAGCGCGCCTACTGGACCCCGGATGCGGCCACGCTCGAGGCGCTGCGGCAGGCGGGCGAGGAACTCGAAGACCGGCTCGAAGGGGTCGGCGCAGAGGTTGCAGCATGATGACCACGACCGTCCCCGTCAGCGCGCTGAAGCGTCGCCCGGCCGCGCCCGACGGCGAGGGCAGCGTTCAGGTCCACCTGGATCCCTCGCTGCAGATCGACGGCGCCCGCGTGTTCGCCGTCTACGGCAAGGGAGGCATCGGCAAGAGCACCACCTCCTCCAATCTCTCGGTCGCCTTCTCGAAGCTGGGCAAGCGCGTGCTGCAGATCGGCTGCGACCCCAAGCACGACTCGACCTTCACCCTGACCAAGC
>JBBINN010000070.1:0-15043 GCA_037443885.1 Gammaproteobacteria bacterium
ACCCCCTGGTTCACTGGCTGACCCAGCTGCGTAATCAGGAACAGGAATGTCCCCAGTACCATTACCCATTACCGCGGTCAGCGCCTCAGCAGCTGCCACTGCCCGTCGCCGATCCGGCAGGCTGCGCCGGGCTGAGTGGTCTTCTTGCCGCGGTAGTCCTGCTCGAGGGTGAAATTGCGGCAGGTGTAGCCGTCCTTCTTGAAGCCGTCACGGACCACCATGGCGTAACCCAGGTCCGGTCGTCCGCCGTCCCAGTAGATCCGCTGGCCCATCTGCCCGATCTCCAGCGCGTGGCCCATGCAGGCTCGGTCCGCGTCGTTCATGTCGCGGCCGATCTCGCGGCCGATGATGGCGCCGACGGTGGCGCCGATCAGGATCGCCACGAGCTTGCTGTCGCCGTCGTACACGGCGCCGCCGATCGCGCCGCCGACCACGGCGCCGAGGACCGTGCCGACCTCGTCGCGGTTGCAGCGGCCGCCGGAGATGCCGTAGTCGCGGTCCCAGCGGTAGCCGGTGTAGCCCGTGTAGCGCTCGGCATGCTTCGCGCGGTAGCCGTGGGCGGGCGCCCAGGGCGGCGGCGCGGCGAAAGCCTCGGGGCCGACGAGCAGCAGGCCCAGCGCGGCGGTGGCCAGGATGCGGGTGCGGCTGGAATTCGTCCTCATGGCGGTCACCTCGTCTACGCGGCCGCGACACGGCGCGGCTTCGGGTACGAGGATCGCCGGAAACGCCTGAACCGTGCCTGAAGGGCCGTCGCGGAATGCGGACGGCTTCACGAAACCGGTGTCAGCGGTGGAGCTCCACCAGCTCGTAGTGCGTCTGCATGTAGCCGGCGACGCCGCCCTTGAGGAACAGGAACTCGCCATCGGCCGTGCACCAGATGTCGTAGGGCGGATGCTCCTGCGGCAGGCCGGGCGCGGAGACGAACTGGAAGTGGAAGGCGTCGAAGCGCCCCGCCCCCACCTCGACGGCCTCCTCGCCGACGTACTTCACGTGCAGGCCGATGGAGAAGAGCATCGGGCCCGTCGCGCCGCGGTGGTCCGGCGAGGACAGCAGCATCTGGTCAAGACTCTGCACATCGCCCGGCCGACTGCGGTCGAACAGCCGCAGGTGCCAGGCGTCGCAGGCGATGGCGTGGTTCTGGAAGGTCTTCAGCGGCTGGCGCAGGTCCATGCGTTGCGACACGCGACCCTCGAGTCCCGTCCAGGTCTCGCACTCCGCGTACTGCGGATGGAAGCGGAACCAGCCCGAGCCCATGAAGCGGTCGCCGACCGACAGGCGCACGTAGCAGTCGGTGGGCCGCCAGTCGGCGTCGAGCGAGTACACGATGTCGCGCATCACGGCCGGCCGGTCGTCGATCTCGCAATGCGCGCTGCAGCTGCGGCTGCCGTCGGCGTGTACGCTGATGATGAAGTACTCCCGGCCGCGCTCCTGACCCGTGCGCTCGGGCTTGCGGCTGGTGTAGAGGATGGTGCCCCGGACGTTCTGGTGGTCGAGCTGCAGCAGGCTGGCGGACATGGTGACCTCCCTCTGTTCGGACCTGAGATTAGCCGATTGGCTGCTATGATGCTCCCGTAGACGCCGCAGGCCGCGAGGCCACACCGGCGGCCGACAGCAGGGGGAAACACGCGATGACCGAGCAGTATTCCGTCCCGGCGGGTCCCGGGATCGTGGACCCGGGCCTCGTCACCTACACGCACGTGATCTACGCGCTGCACGCGCTGTCCGCCGCCATTGGCATCCTCGGCGCGGCGAGCATCGTCGGCTCCTTCGTCTTCGGTGTGCCCTCGATCGTCGCCGTGATCATGAACTACGCCCGCCGCTCCGCGGTGCGCGGCACCTGGCTCGATTCGCATTTCGACTGGCAGATCCGCACCTTCTGGTATGCCCTGCTGATGGCGGCGGTCGTGTTCCTGCTCTCGGTCCCGCTGATGATCGTCGTCGTGGGATTCTTCACCGCTGCATTCGGCATCTTCATCATCGGCCTGTGGATCGTGTACCGCGTGGCCCGCGGCTGGCTCGCTCTGAAAGACGGCCGCCCCATCGGGGTCTGACCCGCGGCGCCTAGCCGGTCGGCAGCACCCGGCCGCGACGGATCATGCGCCAGAGCAGCCAGGCCTGACCGGCGCCGCGCGCCGCGAAGAACAGCAGGAAGGCCAGCCACAGGCCGTGGTTGTCCAGCGGCCGCAGCAGCCACCAGGCAGGCAGGTAGACCGCGAGAGCCGCGAACAGCATGGTGTCGCGCATCTGGCGCGTGAGCGTCGCGCCGACGAACACGCCGTCGAAGAGGAAAGCCCAGCCGCCGACCAGCGGCAGGGCGACGAGCCAGGGCAGATACTCGCGCGCGAGCGCGCGCAGCGGGGCCTGCGTTGTCATGAGGTCGACTAGCAGGGGGCCGCCAAGCCAGAACAGCATGCACAGGACCAGCGACACGCCCAGCGTCCACTGCGCCGACAGTCCGAGGGCGCGACGGAACATTGCGCCGTCGCGGGCGCCGGCCGCGCGCCCGACGAGCGACTCCGCTGCGTTCGCGAAGCCGTCCAGCGCATAGGACGCCAGGTAAAGGAAGTTCAGCAGCAGCGCGTTGGCGGCAAGAACCGCGCTGCCGAAACGCGCGCCCATCGCCGTCAGGAAGGCGAAGCACAGCATGAGCGCCAGGGTCCGAAGGAGCAGCGGCAGGTTCACCTCGAGGAAGCGGCTCCAGGGCGGCGGCGTGGCGAGGCGCGGGGCAGCTGCGCCGCGGACCGTCCGCAGCGCCAGCCACAATCCCAGCGCGAGGCCGGAGTACTCCGCGATCACGGTGGCGAGCGCCACGCCGCGGGAGGCGAGGCCGAAGCCCAGCACGAACACGAAGTCGAGCACGACGTTGAGGCCGTTGACCAGGAGCACGATGGCGAGCGGCGAGCGGCCGTCGCCGCGGCCGATGAACCAGCCGGTCAGCACGAACAGCGCGAGCGTGGCCGGCGCGCCGAGGAGCCGCGTGTTGAAGTACTGCGACGCCTCGGCGAGCACCGCGGGTTCCGGGTCGATCAGGGCGAAGGCGACGAGCCTGAGCGGCGCGGCCAGCAGGACCAGCAGGGCCGCGAGTCCGAGCGCCACCATGAGGCCCTGGCGCAGGACCGCGAGGCACGCCGCCTCGTCGTGCGCGCCGTGCGCCTGGGCGGCGAGACCGGTGGTGCCCATGCGCAGGAAATTGAGCGCCGTGAACAGCAGGCTGAACACCGTCGCGCCGACGGCCACGCCCGCGAGGCTCGCGGGGTCGTCGAGCCGGCCGACCGCAGCGGAGTCCGCGATGCCGACGAGCGGCACCGTCACGTTGGCGAGGATCATCGGCAGCGCGACGTCGAGCACGTCGCGGTGCCCGAGGGCGCGTCCGGTCGCGCCGGCGCGGGTCGGCTGAGGCATCGCCACATCTTACAGTCAGCCCGCCGGCGGGCCGGGCCTCGACATCGCCGGCCGGGCCGCGCATCCTTGCTTCAACGACGAGCATCGACATGTCTTCCAGCACGACGCCCCACGACCCTGCTGCCGGCACGCCCGTGGCCTCCGAGGCCGTTCACTGGGACCCGGACATCAGCTACACGAGCTACCTGCAGCTCGACCGGCTGCTCGACTGCCAGAAGCCGCGCTCGGCCGAGCACGACGAGATGCTGTTCATCGTCATCCACCAGGCCTCGGAGCTGTGGATCAGGCTCTGCATCTTCGAGCTGGAGGCGGCGATGCGGCGCATCGCTGCGGGCGACATCGGCCCGGCGCTCAAGATGCTCGCGCGCGTGGCGCGCATCCAGGACCAGCTCACGCAGTCCTGGGCGGTGCTCTCGACGCTCACACCCGCCGACTACAGCCGCTTCCGGGACGCCCTGGGCCAGAGCTCGGGTTTCCAGTCCTGGCAGTACCGCCAGCTCGAGTTCCGCCTGGGCAATAAGCACGAGGCGATGATCCGCGCGCACCGGGGCAACCCGGCCGCGCATGCGCTGCTGACGCGCGTGCTGCGCGAGCCAGGCCTGTACGATGTGGTGCTGCGGCAGATGCGCCACCACGGCTTCGCGATCCCGGAGGAACGCGTTGAGCGCGACTGGTCGCTGCCCTACGAGCCGCACCCGGCGGTGGAGGCCTGCTGGGCGCAGGTTTACGCGGCCACGGAGCGGCACTGGGAGCTGTACGACCTCGCGGAGAAGCTCGTGGACCTCGATCACCAGTTCCAGCGCTGGCGCTTCGAGCACATGAAGACGGTCGAACGCATCATCGGCTACAAGCGCGGCACCGGCGGCACGTCGGGGGTGGCGTACCTGGTCAAGGCGATGGAGCGCCGGCTGTTCCCGGAGCTGTGGAACGTGCGGACCGGGCTGTGAACGCCGCGGCGAGCGCCATGACCCGCGCGCGCTGCCGGGAGCTCGACCGGGCGGATCCACTGGCGAGCCGGCGCGGCGCCTTCGTGCTCGACGATGCCCGCATCTACCTCGATGGCAACTCGCTCGGACCGCTCACGCACGCGGCCCGACGGCGCGTGCAGGAAGTGCTCGACCACGAGTGGGGCCGCGACCTCATCGCCGGCTGGAACGTCCACGGCTGGATCGACCTGCCGGCGCGGCTCGGCGCCCGCATCGCCCCGCTCATCGGCGTCGCGGCCGGCGATGTCGTGGTGGGCGACTCGACGTCGGTGAACCTCTTCAAGCTGGCGGCCTCGTTCATGCGCGATGCCGCGCCAAGGTGCCGGGTCGTCACCGAGCTCGGCAACTTTCCGACCGATCTCTACGTGCTCGAAGGGCTGGCCGATCTCATGCCCGGGCGCGTCGAGCTGGCCGCGGTGCCGCGGAGCGACGTGCTGGCGGCGATCGACGAGCGCACGGCCCTGGTGGTGCTCACCCACGTGCACTACAAGAGCGCCGAGACCTGGGACCTCGCGGGCGTGACGGCCACGGCGCACGAGCGCGGCGCGGCGGTGCTGTGGGACCTCTCGCACAGCGTCGGCGCGCTGCCGGTGGACCTCGGCGCGGCGCGGGCCGATCTCGCGGTCGGCTGCACCTACAAGTACCTGAACGGCGGGCCGGGTGCGCCCGCGTTCCTCTATGTGCGGCCGGACCTGCAGGCCCGGCTCGAGCCGGCAATCGCCGGCTGGCTCGGCCACGAGGCGCCCTTCGCCTTCGACGACGACTACCGGCCCGCCGCCGGGATCGCCCGTCACCGCGCCGGCACGCCCGGCATCCTCGGGATGGCCGCGCTCGACGGCGCCCTCGAGGTGTTCGACGGGCTCGACCTGGTCGCGCTGCGCGCCAAGTCGCACTCGCTCACGGACCTGTTCATCGGCCTCGTCGAGTCGCGCTGCGCGTCCCACGGGCTCGAGCTCGTCACGCCGCGCGAGCCCGCGCGACGCGGCAGCCACGTCTCCTTCCGTAGTGCCGAGGGCTACGGCATCGTCCAGGCCCTGATCGCCCGCGGCGTGACCGGCGACTTCCGCGCGCCGGACGTGCTGCGTTTCGGGTTCACGCCGCTCTACACGCGCTACGTGGACGTCTGGGATGCCGTCGAGGCGCTCGTCGCGGTGCTCGACGGCCGCGAGTGGAGTCACGCCGGGCATCGGCGCTGTCGCGCGGTGACCTGAGCCCGAGGTTTTGGCGCGTCGCCGGCAGGGAGTACCATCGGCACAAGCCGCCCGCATCCGCGGGCCGGGGACAGCCGGAGGAAGGCATGGTCGCTGCGCTCGTGATGATCAAGGCGGAGACGGACAAGGTGACGGCGCTCGCCGGGGCGCTGACCGAGACCGAGGGAGTGAGCGAGGTGTTTTCCGTCGCCGGCCGCTGGGACCTCGTCGCCATCGTGCGCACGCGCGACAACGAGTCGCTCGCGACGGTGGTGACCGACCGGATCCGCAAGCTTCCCGGGATCGCGGCCTCCGAGACCCTCATCGCCTTCCGCAGCTTCTCGCGGCGCGAGCTCGAGGCCGGGTTCGCGCTCGGCGTGGACGACTGACGGGCGCCTCGCGCCCGAGAACCACGTCACATTCCCTCCGCGGGGCGCTCGCCGGCCCCCGCGTGCAAGCCCGTGTTGAGCCCTCTGCAGGGCGAGCAGTGGTCGGCAGCAGGCGCCGAAACTTTAGCCATCGCGCCTGCGTTCGCGTGAAACCGCGACCAGGTTCACAGCGCGCCTGAGGACATATTCCGAAAGATGCGCGCCACTTGATCGCATGACCGGTTCGCACGCCGACGTAGCGCAGGCAGACCGGCCCCGATCCGGTGGCGGTCAAGGCATCCGGGCGCATGACGCTGCGGGGTGCCCGGCCGCAGGCACGTTCCATTTTCTAAGCACGAGGACTTGAACGATGAACAAGCTGATTGCTGCCCCCCTTGCGGTTGCTGTCCTGGTGGCGCTCTCCGGCACGGCCGCGGCCGTGGAGAGGTCGACAACGCTCAACGTCTCGGCCACGGTCAACACGAATTGCGCCATCACCGCGGGCGCCATCGACTTTGGCGTCTTCGACGGCGAGACGGATGTGACGAGGACTTCGACCATCACTGTCCGTTGCACCAATGGCACGCCGTTCAACGTGAACCTGAGCGCGGGCAACTCGGGGAACTTCACGGCCCGCGAACTGAGGAACGGATCCGACGCGCTCGTGTACAACTTGTACACCTCCGGTACCTTCGGGACGGTCTGGGGCGACGCCACCGGCAGCACCGGACGCATCGGCGGGACCGGCGCAGGCATGGGCTCGGCGCAGAACCTGACGGTGCATGCCCGGCTGCGCGCGCAGGACAACCAGGGTGATTTCGACGCCGGCTCCTACACCGACGTCGTGACCGCCACGGTCGTGTACTGAGCGAGCCGTGCGCCCACCAGTCCTCCTGCTGGCAGTGCTGGCGTCGGCGGCGGCCTTCGGGTCGTGGCCGACGCCCGCGCGGGCCGCCTCGTTCTCGATCTCGCCGGTTCGTGTCGAACTGTCGTCCGGAGCATCCACCGGGGCGCTCACCCTCCGCAATTCGGAAGCGGTGCCGGTGGTCGTCCAGGCGGAGGCCATGATCTGGGAACAGGCCGGGGGCGAGGACCGGCTGGCGCCGACCCGCGACCTGCTCGTAAGCCCGGCCGTGTTCACGCTGCCGCCGAACGGTTCGCAGCTGGTCAGGGTGGCGCTGCGGCGCGCGGCCGATGCCGAGCGGGAACTCAGCTATCGGCTGCTGCTCACGGAGGTTCCGCAGCGGGCCGGCACCGGATCCGTCGGGCTCAACGTCGCGCTGCGGCTGAGCCTGCCGGTCTTCGTCTCGCCGGACGCGATGGCCGCGCCGCGGCTCGAGTGGTCGTTGAAGCGCGCCCCCGATGGCGCTCTCGAGATCGAGGCACGCAACGCCGGCAATGCGCATGCCCGCATCCTGAGCTTCAGCGTGGCGCCGGTGTCGGCCGTCGCTGCGGCCATTCCGCAGGACGTGACGTCCTATGTCCTGCCGGGGCAGGCACGCAGCTGGACTCTCGAGAGCGACCGGACCGGGTTGGTGCCGGACAGCGACTGGCTCCGGGTGCAGGTAAGGGGAACCACCGAAGCCGGTGACTTCGCGGTGGAGACCGGTGTCGAGGAGCGGTGAGCCGTGTGCCGCTCGCGGCCGCTGGCGGCGCTGTTCACGTTCGCCACGATGGCGGCAACGGCCGATCCCCTGCCGCCCGTGGGCGAGCCGGCCATCGTCGAGCTGAGACTCAACGGGCAGGAGCAGGGCCCGATCCTCGTCGTTCGTCGCGACCTTGACGGCAGCCTCCTGGTCCGCGCCGCTGACCTGCCTGCGCTGCGGCTCAGGATGCCGCCGGGCGACGTCCTGACGATCGACGGCGAGGACCACGTGCGGATCGGACCGGAGATCGGCGCCACGGCCGTGTTCGACGAGACCACGCAGACTGTGTACATCGGCCTGCCGGCCCGGTTCTTCCTGCCGACGCGCGGCAGTGCGGAGTCGCGCGAGGTGCCGCAGGTCACGCCTGCAGCGCCGGGCGCCTACTTCAACTACGACCTGTACGGCGAACATGTGGATGACCGGAGGCGATACGGTGCGCTGGCAGACCTGGGGATTTTCGGCCCGCGAGGAGTGGTCACGCACTCGCTGCTCGGCCGGGACGACGAGCAGCTCAAGAAGGTCGTGCGGCTGGAATCCACGTGGGCGCTCGACCTGCCGTCGCGACTCGCGACACTGCGCGTCGGCGATGCCATCAGCGCTTCCGGGGCCTGGGGACGCTCGGTTCGATTCGGTGGTGTGCAGTTCGGCACCAATTTCTCGACCCAGCCGACGCTGGTGACGACGCCGCTGCTGTCCGCCGCGGGCGAGGCCGTGGTTCCCTCGACCGTGGACGTCTTCGTTAACGGCCAGCGCGTGGCGAGCGAGGATGTGCCGCCGGGGCCTTTTTCCATCGACCGGTTGCCACCGCTCACCGGCGCCGGCCAGATGCAGGTGGTGGTGACCGATGCGCTGGGACGCCAGCAGGTCATCGCGCAGCCCTACTACACCGGGCCCTCGCTGCTGCGCGCCGGGCTGAACGAGTATTCGTTCGAGACAGGCGCGATTCGCGTGGACTACGGCCTGCGCAGCGGTGTCTACGGTGACCTGGTGCTGGCGGCGACCTTCCGCCGCGGCATCACCGATTCCGTCACGGCAGAGCTCCACGCGGAGGCTCAGGAGGCAGGCGCGCGCGCTGCCGGTCTCGACATGGCCTGGCAGGTCGGCACGCTCGGCGTCCTGACGATGACGGCGGCAGCGGGCGGCGACGAGGATCTCGGCTGGCTGGGGGGCGTCGGCTTCGAGCGCAACGGTCCGAGGTTCAGCCTCTTCGGCCGGACGCAACACGCGACCCGGGACTTCGCCCAGCTCGGGAGGGCGGGCCAGGCCGACCGCCCGAAGCAGCGCAGCTTCGCCGGTGTCGGCCTCGACCTTGGTGTCCGCGGCAACCTGCGATTCTCCTACGGCGTGCAGACCAGCTGGTCGAGGCCGCGGAGCGAGACCGCCGCCCTGAGCCACACGCTCACGATCGCGCCCTGGGGCCACCTCAGCTTCATCGCCAGTCGCTCGATGGGCGCAAGTTCGTCCACCGACCTCTTTCTCAACTGGACGATGTCCTTCGGCGAGCGGCGCACCGTCAGCGCGGGGCTGCAGCGTTTGCACGGCGCCCCGGACAGCGAATCGTTCACCGCCGTCGCCGCGCTGCAGCAGAGCCTGCCGGTCGGTGCCGGTGCCGGCTTTTACGTGGCGGTCTCGTCCGAAGAGGAGATGCAGGTCGACTATGCGCTGCAGGGCGACCGCGGTCTCGTCGCCCTGCAGTATGCGCATCGCAACGGCAGTGACGGCTGGCGCGCCACCGCGGCCGGCGGACTCGCGATCACCGGTGCCGGCATCATGCCGGCGCGGCGGCTCGATGGGAGTTTCGCGGTCGTGGAGGTAGCCGACTACCCTGGCCTGACCGTCTACGTCGAGAACCAGCCGGTCGGGCGAACGGACCGCAAGGGGCGAGTCCTGCTCGACTCGCTGCGCGCCTACGAGGACAACGCGGTTAGCGTCGACCCCCGCGAGCTACCGCTCGATGCGACGCTGGCGACCCCGGTGATGAGCATCACGCCGGCCTGGCGCAGCGCCCCAGTGGTCCGCTTTCCGGTCGCGCGGGCGAGTGCCGCCACGCTGCGCCTGGTCCTGTCCGACGGCCTGCCGGTCCCCGCGGGAGCGCTGGTGGTCACCCGGCATGAGCAGGCGCCGGTCGCCCTAGATGGGCTCGTGTACCTCGTCGCGGCCGAAGGTCGTCAGTCCGCCTACGCGGAGTGGCCCGGGCAGCGCTGCGTTTTCGACTTCGAGCGGCCGGCACAGGCCGACCCGCTGCCGGATCTCGGCCGTATCACCTGCCGACCGCTCGAGGCTAGCCACGAGGAGCCTCGGTGAGCGTCCGACGTCCGGTCCTCGGTGCGCTTGCGGCCATCGCCTGCCTGGCCTGCGCAGAGGCGCGGGCGGTCGACTGCGCGGTCTTCACCGCGGGCATCGCTTTCGGCGTCTACGACCCCACGTTAGCGACGCCGACCGATGCGGCGGGAAGCGTGCGGTTACAGTGTAGGCACACGCGCGGCGGCGCGACCCGGGTGAACTACGGGATTGCGCTGTCCGCCGGCAACAGCGGCGAATTCGCCCAGCGGCAGATGCGTGCCGGCGCGGACATCCTCTCCTACAACCTGTTCAGCTCGGCAGCGCGGATCCTGGTGTGGGGAGACGGCACGCAGGGCAGCGGGCTGGTGTCGGGATCGCTGCTGGTCAATCCCGGCTCGCTGTCAGTCGTCGAAGCGGTGCATCCGATCTACGGCCGCATGCTTGCGCAGCAGCCGGCGAATACCGGCAACTACGCGGACACGGTTCTCGTCACGGTGACGTTCTGAGCGCGCGTCAAAGCGGCGTGGCCGACAGGTGCACAGGCAGCTCGTAGCTGCCAGGACGGGCATCAGGTTCGAGGATGAAGCGGTAGTCGAGCGCGAGGGTCTGTGGGCCCTTCGCCCGGGGATTGAAGACTTCCAGGCTGTCGGTTTGCAGCACGATAGGCTGCGCCAGGCCCCGGATCTCGATGTATCGCGTGAGGCCCAGTCGCGGCGAGAGTCGAAGCAGCCAGCCGCGGTCGGTGTTCTGGCTCACGACATAACGTGCCGACAGGTCCTTGTAGCCGCGCTTCACGTCCGTCTCGGACAGCAGCAGCCGGGCCGGCACGTCCACTGCCTCGAGCTGGACCACCGCGGGTACCCGGACGCTCACACGCAGCTGCGCTTCGGCCGCGTCGGCGTCCGCGGCGTGCGCGCCGACGATCGCCATGACGATGAGCATGCAGCGGTGGCGCCTCATGATCGGCCCCGAGTCCCGGAGAACAGCCTCGTGGTCGGCTGCCCGGTCGTTTTCTTGAGCCTCGCCACATGCAGGCTGCTGGCGGCCCGGCCATTCCGGGTGACCGCCTGCTGCGGGACCAGACACAGTTCACGCTTCAGCTCTCAAGCTCCAGCCGCAGTGACCGATCGAGCGGACAGTGCCCCGCGGCGCTGACGGGGCTGGGTAGCCCATGCGTGAACTGCTGACCGACGCCGTTCCAGATCTGGTCGCCTTCGTCAGGCCCGATGGCGTCGTCCTCGACCACCTCGGCGGTAGCGGCCGATTTCTCCGTCACCGCGCGCGTGCGGTGCGCGGCGAGCCTCTGGACGCGATCTGGCCGGACCCGCTGGCCCGTGGGATCCGTCAGACGATCCGTGGCGTGTTCGCGACGCGCGAAGCGGCCGTAGCCGAGTTCCGTGACGGCGAGCACAGCGTGGAGATCCGGGTCGTCCCGCACGGCCGCCGCCGTGCGCTGGTCATCGTGCGCGAGAGTGGCGGCGGCAGACCGCCGGGCCTGCGTGCCCCCGGGACAGGCACCGCCGCCAGTCACCGCATCGAGCGTCGCGGGTTCCTCCGGCGGTTTCAGCTGACGATCGCCGACGCCTCCCTGCGAAGCATGCCGCTCGCAGTCTGCATGATCCGCCTCGGAGGCCTGCAGGCCATTACCGAAGCGCTCGGCTTCCAGATCGCCGAAAGGGTGTCGACCCTGGCGCTCGACAGACTGCGCAAGTCGGTGGCCGACGGCGCCGGCGATGCGCCCTGGCAAGTGGGGCAGCTGGGCGAGGGGCTTCTCGCTGGTGTCATCGAGGGCATCCAAGATCGGGACACAGTGCGTGACCTGGTGACCGGATGGTGCCGGGCCCTCGGCGAGGAACTGCGGCTTGGCGACGCTGCGTTCGTTCTCGTTCCGCGCGCCGGCATCGCGATGCTCGGTCCGGACGCAAGCCGTCCCCAGAGGCTGCTGGAACAGGCACGCGCCGCCATGAACGAGGCACGACGCTCGGACGAAACGGTTGCTGCGATGTACTCGGACGGCCTCAAGCTCAGGCCGCTGGCGGGGCTTGCGGCCGAGCGCGAGCTGCGAGAGGCGATAGAAGCTGGTCAATTCCGGTTGGCGTACCTGGCCGCTGGCGACCTGGACAGTGGACGTCTTGCCGCAGTCCACACGGAGTTACGCTGGATGCATCCGGAACGTGGCGAGCTGCGCGGCCAGCAGTTCCTCCCGCTTGCGCACCACACCGGCGCACTTCCCGCGCTGGCACGCTGGACCTTCGGGCGCCTGCGCGAGGATCTGCCCGCGATTCTCGCGCACGCCGAGGGCGACGTTCGCGTGTCGATCGTCGCCTCCCGGCAGCACCTTGTCGGGGGCGGGCTGCAGGAGGATCTGGAGGCGGTGCTCGACTCCGGCGCTGTGCCATCGGGACAGCTCGAACTGCGGATCGCCGACCGAACTCTCGCCGGCCTGGCGGCGCCGCGCCGAACGCTGGAGCCGCTCGCGGCCCTCGGCGTCGGCCTGCTTGTCGACGAGTATGGGCACTCGTTCAGTTCGCTCGCGCGCCTCGCGGAGTTGCCCCTGCGCGGGCTCGTCATCGACCGCCGGACCGTGGCCAGGCTCGGCGGCGATCCGGCCGCCACCGCCATCGCGCGGGCTGCGATCGGCGTTGCGCAGTCATTCGGGCTGCGCCGCATTGCGGCTGGCGTGGCGTCTTCGCGCCAGCGCGAGCTTCTTGAGCGGCTCGGTTGTCAGGAGGCCTTCGGCGATTGCTTCGGCGAACTGTCCGTCGAGGGCGCGGCCGACCCGGGGAATCGGGCCGATCTCCCATAATCCAACTGTTAAATGGTTCCGCTGCGCGCGGCTGTCGGGGGACCCACTATCATCCTCGAGCGAAGCTGCGCAGATCTGCGGATGGGCGGCTGGTTGAGCGCAAGGCCCCGGGTGTCGAGGCCCTCATCCCGGCCGTTGGACGGTCTCGCAGCGAGCAGGAAGCACGACAAGAAGCCGAGGCCGCCGGGCGCTGCCGGGACGAGCCACACGGCAGCCAACGAGATGCTGCAATCCATCTTCAACATCGACGGCCTCATCGACATCATCCGCCGGGAGCATGCCTTCACGCCCGCGCGCGGCTTTGGCAGCGTCGAGCGCCTGGAGCGGCGCACCGGCTTGCGGCTCCCGCAGAGCATGCTCAGCCTCTATGCCGAGTTCGACGGCGTTCGGCTGTTCGGGAATGAATACGTCGTACTCGATCCAGACGGGATACTGCCCTTCGATGCGGTGATCCGCGCCCACGACGAGTTGGTCCCGACACTTTCGCCGTCCTGGCTCAGCTTCTGCCGGACTCGGGAGGGCCAGTGGGTAGCGGTCGACCTCGGTGCCCACCCTTCCGGCGGCCACCCGGTCGCGGCGTTCCGCGGCGTGGGCAACGGCGCCGGCCCGGCCGTTCAGTTGATTGCCCCGTCGTTCGAGTGCTTTCTGGCCTTTGCCCTCGTCGGCCGCCGGCATCCCTACTGGGCGGATCTCGACTGGCGCTCGGCGCACAAAGGGTCCTGAGACGCCCCGGCCTTCTGTCGCGATAGCTGGGTCCGAGGTTGTCGAGCCCGTCCCGGGCAGGGATCGCTCGCTGCTAGAACGCGTTGATGCCCGTCAGCTCGCGTCCGACCGTGAGCTGGTGGATGGTCTCCGTGCCCTCGTAGGTGATCACGCTCTCGAGGTTCAGCGCGTGACGGATGGGCACGTACTCGGCGCTGATTCCCGCGCCGCCGAGGATGTCGCGCGCGTCGCGCGCGACGTCGAGCGCCATGCGGCAGTTGTTCCACTTGGCGAGCGACACCTGCGACGGGGTCATCATCCCCTGGTCCTTGAGCCGGCCGAGCTGCAGCGACAGCAGCTGCGCGGTGGTGATGCGCCTGGCCATGTCGGCGAGGCGGATCTGGATGGCCTGCGTGGCGGCGAGTGGCCGGCCGAACAGGACGCGGTCCTGGGTGTAGTCGAGCGCCTGCTTCAGGCAGGCCTGGGCGGCGCCTATCACGCCCCAGGTGATGCCGTAGCGCGCCTGCGTGAGGCAGGACAGCGGGCCCTTGAGCCCGACCACGCCGGGCAGGACGTTCGCCTCCGGCACGACCACGTCCTCGAGGAAGATCGCGCCGGTGGAGGAGGCGCGCAGCGAGAACTTCCGCTCGATCTCGGGCGTGACGAACCCCTTCGTGCCGCGCTCGACGATGAAGCCGCGGATGCCGTCCTCGGCCTTCGCCCACACGACCGCGAGATCGGCGATGGGCGAGTTGGTGATCCACATCTTGGCGCCGTTCAGCACCCAGTCGCCGCCGCGGCGCTTCGCGTGGGTCTTCATGTTGGCCGGGTCGGAACCGCCGTGCGGCTCCGTGAGCCCGAAGCAGCCGATCAGTTCGCCCGCGGCCATGCGCGGCAGATACGCCTGCTTCTGCGCCTCGCTGCCGTAGGCGTGGATCGGGTACATGCACAGCGAGGACTGCACCGAGACGAAGCTGCGGATGCCCGAGTCGCCGCGCTCGAGCTCCTGGCAGATGAGCCCATAGGCGACCGAATTGAGTCCTGCGCAGCCATAGCCCTCGAGGGACGAGCCGAGCAGGCCCAGTGAAGCGAGCTCGGTCACCAGCTCGCGCGGGAACGTGTGCTCCTCGAAGTGCTTCTGGATGACCGGCAGCACGCGCTCGTCCACGAGGCGCGCCACCGAGTCCTGCACCATCCGCTCATCCTCGGAGAGGAGCGTGTGGACTCCATAGAGGTCGAGCGGGTCGAGGCCCGCCGCGGCGGAGCGGGCACCTGATGGCGTGGGGCTGGTCATCGGGTCTGCGCTCGCATGGCGCGGCTCAGGCCGCGGGCTCCGCGTCGTTCGGCTCCAGGCCGAGGGCCTGGCGGATCTCGCGGGCCAGGCGCTCCACCTCGAGGCCGCGCGCGGCGGCGCCCTCGAGGTTGCCCGCGCCGAAGGCCTCCACGGCCTGCGCCCAGCCGTTCTTCGCAATCTCGAAGTCGCGCCTGGCCCGTTCGACCGCATCGGAGTCCAGCTCGGACGGCAGCCTCCGCAGCCTGGCGAGTTCGTCGAACCGTGTGCCGATGCCGTCGAGCACGCCAGGGATCGCCCCCGTCAGGCGGGTCCATTCGCTGGCCAGCTCGGCGGCAAGCTTCTCGCGTGCGGCCGTCGCCTCCTCCG
>JBBINN010000071.1:0-14162 GCA_037443885.1 Gammaproteobacteria bacterium
GGTGGCCGCCTACCTCGCCCTAACCGAGCGTAAGCGCTTCCTGGGCGCGCTCGTCGATCGGGTGCTGCTGTGACCATTCCGCCGCCAGAAAGCGCTTGTAGGCGGCTGGAAGGCGCTTCACGCGGGCTTCGAGCTGCTGTGCCTCGCGACGGTTGGCAAACGGCTTGGCACCGAGCAGCCGCTCGGGCGAATTGATGCGCGTGAACAACGCCGCACGCCCCCGGCGATGGGCCGTCATGCGCCTCTCGAGGCTCGGGGTGATGCCGACGTAAATCCGCCCGGATTTGCACTCGACCAAGTAGACGAACCAACGCTCCTCAGGCATCGGCCTGGCCCGTGATGTGGGCGTTGCGCTGCTCGACGAGGCTGGGGTCCAGACGCCGGTGGAGGTCCACCGCCAGCAACCGCTCAAGCTGGAGAATCATCGGCATCGATGCACCCATGGTGTGGTGAAGCGTGACCCGGTCCAAACGGCCGTTGAGCATGGCGGCGTAGATCGCAGATGCGCGCAACAGGCGGGTTCGCCCCTGCAGGACTTTGGCCGAGAAAGCGTCCAGATTACGAATGTAGTGGTCGAACACCGTGACGAAGCGCAGCGAGTCCGGATCAACGTTGCCCCAGCTCGGTTCCACCGCCCTAATGATCTTGCTGAACTGGCTGGCGACGCGGGCCGGCACCTCGACCCAAACCTGCGCCGGGCGGATGACCATGCGGCCGTTGTCGTTCAAGCGGATGCGATCAAGGGTGATGTTGTAGGCGTGCCGCGCGGTCATGCCAAGGCGGCAGACCATCCATGCGAGCACGTACTCGTGGTCGCTGCTTAGCTCACGCACATCCGCGAGAAATTGCGCCAGTTCGTGTGGACGCAGTACCTGCGGAGGGGGGCGTCGTTTTGGGTCCCGCATCGCAATCCGCGCCCCAGCGAGGCGTCCCCGTCGATCGCGGAAGGGACGCTTGTCCTCCATCGAGCGCAGGAAGCGGTCGACAGACTGACGCCGCGCCGCGGGGTTCTCCTTAAAGAACGCCACGAGATCGCGCTTGCGAACGACATCCCAGCGCTCGATCCCGATCGATGCAATGAAGGCGGCGAGGCGAATCGGCTCCTTCATTACGCTCGCAGTGTACTTGTGGGATCGGCTGTGACCGCGCTCCAACAGAGTTACGTAGCGAGCCTCGACTCTCTGCTGATAGGCCGTCAGGCCGTCACGCAGAGCTTGAGGTAAATCATCAGCGATTCGCACCTTGCCGCCGGCCAAGCGAACTCCCGTGTCGTCAAGCATGGCCATTCGCTTCGCAAGCCTCGGTCGCAGCTGAGCCGCGCTGTACTTCAACAGCATTGCTCTTGCCTCGGGAGTCAGCGCGGCAAGTACGTCTTGGACCGCGTCATCGTCCTGCTTGAACGCCTCGCCGATACGGCGGAGCAACTCGAGGTACTGCTTGCGTTTGTCGGCTCCCTTCATGTGGGCGGCCATAGACTGAGCGCAAAGCTGCAAGTCCTGGTTCGAGGAAGTCAGCCAGCATGTCTTCGGCCGGATGACGCCCGCTCTGAGGCAGAAGCGATCCGACCGCCAGCGCCTGCCGCGGCCGACGCCAGCGCAAAGGGCACAGGAGACTGTCAAAGGTCAGATCACTTCTTCAACTTGCCGACGTGCAGGTGCGATACCTTGGGTCCCGCCACGGCGTCGAGGTCGACCGCTGGTTTAGACGCTCTGGATGGTTCAGCGGCGACGCGCCGCACGGTCGGCGCCGACGCATCCGGTGCGGACGCGCCCGACTTCTGGAGGCGGACGGTGCCGTAGCGGAACGGTTGCAGGCGCGTCCGGAGTTCTTCCACGAAGCCCTCCGAGGCGTCGGTGATCTCCGTCTCGAACAGGTCCCCAGGCAGACACTGCAGTTCGTTGCAGATCGCCTCGACCATCGACAGCGCGAGCGATACATCCGGGTCACGGAACTTCCGGCTCAGCGCCGTGCGCGTGATCTTGATCTGCTGATTCTGGGTCAGGCGCTGGGCCATCTCCTCGAAGCTGTTGACGCCGGAGTCCTTCATCAGGACCTCGAGTCGATTGCGGAGCTTGATCTTCATCGCTGGACCTCTTGGGACTCGTCGTTACTCATCGGCACTGAACAGCGCCACCGCACTATTGACCTCGTGCGCCGCGGTGAGCGGGGTGGGATGGTAGTAATACAGCGTAGTGAACAAATTCTTGTGGCGCATGTACTTCTGGGCGATTTCCGGAGAGTACAGCGGCACCATGAGCGTGCAGCCGGTGTGACGCAAGACGTGCGGCGTCAATCTCTTGCGGATCACGCCCGACCGAATGGCGATCGACCGCAGGCGCTTGCGGAACGCCTCCGGGGCGATCACACCGCCGCGCTCGCTGGGAAACAGCAGTTGTGCGGTGACATAGGGCTTGCCCTCGAACGAGCACAGTCCGTTCCCGTCATCGTCGCGGCGCAGCAGGAGCTTTTGGCGCACCTCGGCCAGGTACCATTGCAGCAGTGCATGGATCGCCGGCTCACGCATCGGGATGGTGCCGGTGACATTGTTCTTGCCCGTCACCGTCAGCGTGCCGAAGTTGCCGAAATGGGCGAGCTGCGGATCGTGGCTCGGCTGGAACGCCGTGAGTTCAATAGTCACGAGCTCGGAGACACGCAGCGCGAAGTGGATGTCGAGGTGGAACATGACGCGGTCGCGCTGCAGGGGCAGCAGCGACTTGCTCCGCGAGGCATGTGCCTGCTTGATCTCAGCGACAAACTGCGCGTCGATCGCGTCGATCTCCTCCGGTGTCAGCGCCCACGCCTTCGGAACCCAGTGCGCCTTGTACTTCTTGACGGCGATCGAGTTCTCATCGGTGACGAACTTGCCGGGCCTGACATTGAAGCGCGCCACGATCTCGTTGACGCGGTCCAGCTCCAGCATGAAATTCTGAAAGGAACGCCACGCCGAGCAGTAGCTCGCGACCGTGGCCGGCGACAGCTCACCGGACGGGCGTAGCTTGGCGCGTGCCTGCAAGAAGCGGGTGACGTGTTCCTTCTTGAGCTCCCACGGCGCCGCCTGCGCATGGTTGAGCAACCGCAAGACGTCCTCGGTGAAGTTCTTGGCACTAGTGCCTTTGAGCCCGTCAAGATAGATCAGCTGCGCTTCCCAGTCGCGGACCAGGTTGGACGCGTAGGCATGCCGGTCGCCGGTGAGGAAGCCCAGGCTGCGCTCGCACGCCGGCTCCGGCCTGGTTTCCTTTGCCAGTGAACTATTGGGCGTTCCGGGAATGGCCACAACGTTCGTCATGGGAACGTATGTAACCACAAAGTCCAAAACGTGCAAATGTTGCACGCTTTTCGCAGAAACCAATCCTTGTTCGAACGTCGAAACCCTCTAAATCGTCCGAATCGTGCAATTCCTGCACGGTAAAAGTGGCCATAGTGGGGATAAAAAAGGCGGCCCGAAGGCCGCCTGGGAGTCGCACGCGCCGCCCTGGCTGTCACAGGGTGCCGGGCGGGGACCCGGCGATGCGCGTGGGTAGAACCGTGTCTATCCGCACTTCGAGTCGCCGCAGGACAGGCAGGTCATGCAGCCGTCCATCATCACCACGGCGGCGGTATTGCACTTGGCGCACAGCTGCGCGCCTTCCGGGTAGCTCGAATCGGCGAACGCGTCCTTCTGCTTGTCGCGCGCCTCCCACTCGGCGCGCTTGGCCTCGATCAGCGCGCGGCGCGACTCGTCCATCTCCGGCGCCGGCATCAGGCCGATGGTCTGCAGGTGGCGCTCCACGACGAAGCCGAGCTCGGCGACGATCGAGGGCATGAACTTGCCGCCGGGCTGCCAGTAGCCGCCGCGCGGATCGAACACGGCCTTGAGCTCCTCGGTGAGGAAGGCCACGTCGCCGCCCTTGCGGAACACCGCCGAGATGATCCGCGTCAGCGCGACGATCCACTGGAAGTGGTCGAGGTTCTTGGAGTTGATGAAGATCTCGAACGGCCGGCGGTGCTCGTGCTCGGTGCCCTCGTTGAGGATGATGTCGTTGATCGTGACGTACATCGCGTGGTCCGAGACCGGCGTCTTGATCTTGTAGGTCGAGCCGATCAGGACCTCCGGACGCTCCAGCTTCTCGTGCATCCACACGACCTTGCCGGCGCCTTCCTTGCGGCCGCGGGACTCCCTGGGGGCGGCCTCCTTCTCGGCGGAGGCCTTCTCGGCGTCCGGCTTCTGGACGCGGTACTTGACGATCTTGCGGTCGATGGAGAGCTTGCTCATCGGGATTCCTTGCTGTGCCTTGCGCCGCGCCTCAGAACTTGCCGTAGTACCCTTCCTTGAGGGCGTCGAAGAGGTTGGCCGCGGTGTGCAGCTCGCCGTCGTACTCGATCTCCTGGTCGCCCTTGACCTCGACCTCGGTGCCGTCCTCGAGCGTGAATACGTAGGTCGTGTTCTTGAGGTCCTCCTCCTTCACCAGCACGCCCTGGAAGGCCTCGGGATTGAAGCGGAACGTCGTGCAGCCCTTGAGCCCCTGCTGGTGCGCGTACAGGTAGATGTCCTTGAACTTCTCGTAGGGGAAGTCCGTCGGGACGTTGGCGGTCTTGGAGATCGAGGAGTCCACCCACTTCTGCGCCGCGGCCTGGATGTCCACGTGCTCGGTCGGGCCGATGTCGTCCGCCGTGATGAAGTAGTCGGGCAGCTTCTCCGCCGCGGCGGTCGAGCCCGGCATCGCGCGCGGGTTGACCAGCTCGCGGTAGGCCAGCAGCTCGAAGGAGTAGACGTCGATCCGCTCCTTGGTCTTGCGGCCCTCGCGGATGACGTTGCGGAAGTAGTGGTGCGCGAAGGACGGCTCGATGCCGTTGCTGGCATTGTTGGCGAGCGACAGCGAGATCGTGCCGGTCGGCGCGATGGAGCTGTGGTGCGTGAAGCGCGCGCCGACGTTCTCGAGCTGCCTGACGAGGTCGGGCGCGACGCCCGCGATGCGCTGCATGTAGCGGCTGTAGCGCGCGTGCAGGATGCGCCCGGGGATGCGGTCGCCCGGCTTCCAGCCGTCGCGCGCCATCTCCGGACGCTTGCGCAGCATCTCCTTCGTGACCGTGAACTCCTCGGTCATGATCGGCGCCGGGCCCTTCTCGCGGGCGAGATCGAGCGCGGCCTCCCAGCCGGCGAGCGCCATCTCGCGCGAGACGTTCTCGGTGAAGGCCACCGACTCGGGCGAGCCGTACTTCATGCCGAGCATGGTGATGGTCGAGCCGAGTCCCAGGAAGCCCATGCCGTGGCGGCGCTTGCGGTGGATCTCGTCGCGCTGCTGGCCGAGCGGCAGGCCGTTGATCTCCACCACGTTGTCCAGCATGCGCGTGAACACGCGCACGACCTCGCGGTACTCGTCCCAGTCGAATTCGGCCTCTGGCGTGAACGGGTTCTGCACGAAACGCGTGAGGTTCACGGAGCCCAGCAGGCAGGAGCCGTAGGGCGGCAGCGGCTGCTCGCCACAGGGGTTGGTGGCGCGGATGTTCTCGCACCACCAGTTGTTGTTCATCTCGTTGACCCGGTCGATCAGCACGAAGCCCGGCTCCGCGAAGTCGTAGGTCGACGACATGATCAGGTCCCACATGCGCCGCGCGGGCAGCGCCTTGTAGACCTTGCAGGCGACCAGGCCCTCGTCGTTGGTGACGTAGCCCCCGGCGTGCGGCCACTCGCGCCAGATGAAGGCCGAGCCGTCCGCCAGGTCGTGCTCGGCGGGATCGTACTCCTTCTTCGACAGCGGGAAGGCGAGCCTCCACTCGGCGTCCGCACGCACCGCCTGCATGAACTCGTCGGTGACGAGCAGCGACAGGTTGAACTGGCGCAGCCGGCCGTTCTCGCGCTTGGCGCGGACGAAGTCCATCGCGTCCGGGTGGCCGACGTCGAAGGTGCCCATCTGCGCGCCACGCCGGCCGCCGGCCGACGAAACGGTGAAGCACATCTTGTCGTAGATATCCATGAACGACAGCGGGCCGGAGGTGTACGCACCCGCGCCGGAGACGTAGGCGCCCCGCGGGCGCAGCGTCGAGAACTCGTAGCCGATGCCGCAACCCGCCTTGAGCGTGAGGCCCGCCTCGTGGACCTTGCACAGGATGTCGTCCATCGAGTCGAGGATCGTGCCGGATACCGTGCAGTTGATCGTCGACGTCGCGGGCTTGTGCTCCAGCGCGCCCGCGTTCGACATGATGCGGCCGGCCGGGATCGCGCCCTTGCGCAGCGCCCACAGGAACCGCTCGCGCCACTCCTCGCGCACCGCCGGAGACTCCACCTCGGCCAGCGCGACCGCGACGCGCTTCCAGGTGTCGTCCATGGTCCGGTCCACGGCCGCGCCGTCCTTGGCCGTGAGCCGGTACTTCTTGTCCCAGATGTCGAGGGAGGCTTCCTGGAACGCGATCTGGTCGACGTGCTTGGGCTCGATCTTGACGGCGGTGCTCATGTGTCGCTCTGGGCCCCTCTCGTGGCGGTCATTAGGGAAATCGCAGCTATGCCCGGGCTCGAAATCGAACCGGACTACCGTTTACGGCAGAGGTATTTCTCCCCCCGGATCCCTGTTGGTCTTCACAGACACCCGTAGCCAGCCATGGACCACAAGATGTTGTGTCAGGGTTGCTAACTTATTTTTCCACCCTGCCCGTGTCAAGGATTTCCTCGGGCGTTTTTTAGGGCTCTTTAGAACAGTCAATTCAATAACTTGTAAACCTAACTTGACGCCATTTCCGGTGAAACCGCGAACGGCGCTATGTCAAGGCCGATTTACCCCTGCCACTACATCTTGTATCCACCCTGTGGCCACAGCCAACCCACAGCTTGTCCACGTCGCCGGCGCCCGGCCGCGCCGGGCGCGGGGTCCGGGGCCGGAACTCGCTGCACGGGCCCGGGTCACAGTCCGCCATGCGGGCCACACCGTGCCCGCGCCGCAGATCACGAGGTTTCCTGCATGACCAAGCTCGCCGGCGTCGCCCTTGCACTTGCGCTGTCCGCCCTCGCCGGGCCCGCCGCCGCGGCGACCGCCCTGCCGGGGCAGGTGGAAGGACAGCCGCTCCCCACGCTCGCGCCGGTCATCAAGCGCGTGTCGCCCGCCGTCGTGAACATCGGCGTGCGCGGCACGGTGCAGGCGCCGCGTAACCCGTTCTTCGACGACCCGAACTTCCGCCGCTTCTTCGGCGTGCCCCCCGGCGGGACGCCGCGGGAGCGCGAATTCCGCAGCGCCGGCTCCGGCGTGATCGTCGACGCGAAGGCCGGATTCATCGTCACCAACGCCCACGTGGTCGAGAACGCCACGGACATCACCGTGACCCTCGTGGACGACCGCGAGTTCAAGGCGAAGGTAGTGGGTACCGACAAGGGGTCGGACGTCGCCGTGATCCGGATCACCGAGGGCACGCTGCCTGCGGACATCAAGTTCGCCGATTCCTCGAAGCTCGAGGTCGGCGACTTCGTCGTCGCGATCGGCAACCCCTTCGGCCTGCAGCACACCGTCACCTCGGGCATCGTCAGCGGCACCGGCCGCTCGGGCATCAACCCGGAGGGCTTCGAGGACTTCATCCAGACCGACGCGGCCATCAACCCCGGCAACTCGGGCGGCGCGCTGGTCAACCTGCGCGGCGAGCTGGTGGGGATCAACACTGCGATCCTGTCGCAGTCCGGTGGCAACATGGGCATCGGCTTCGCGATCCCATCGAACATGGTGACCTCGGTGATGCAGCAGCTGATCGAGTTCGGCGAGGTGCGTCGCGGCGTGCTCGGCGTGTCCATCCTCAGCCTCACCGCCGACTTCCGTAAGAGCCTCGGCCTGGCCGACAGCGTCCAGGGCGCGCTGGTCTCGCAGGTCGTCGAGGATTCGGCCGCCGCCAGGGCCGGCATCCAGGCTGGCGACGTGATCACGTCCATCAACGGCCAGGACGTGAAGAGCGCGGCGGAACTCAGGAACCGCATCGGCATGCTGCGCGTGGGCGACCGCGTGAACATCGCCCTGATCCGCGAGGGCAAGCCGCGCAGCGTGGCGGCCACCATCGGCAAGCAGTCGGAGGTCGAAGCGGCCGCGGCCGAGCTGCACGCCTCGCTGGCGGGCGCGGACCTGGCGGACGCGCCGCCGGAACAGGTCCAGGGTGGCGGCGTGCTGGTGCGCACGGTCGAGGCCGGCAGCCCGGCCGCCCGCATCGGGCTGCGCGCCAACGACGTGATCCTGGTCGTCGACCGCACCCGCGTCGCGAACCTGAGCCAGTTCCGCGAGGCGATCAAGGACCGGCCGTCGTTCCTGCTGCAGATTCGTCGCGGCCAGCAGAGGGTGCTGCTGCCGGTTCGCTGAGGCAGCACACTGGCGCGAGGCGCCACTGGCCAGCCGGCCCGGCGGCCAGTGGCCCCCGCAGCGAGCGCGTTTGTCCGCGCGAGCGGAGCGGGGTCCGGCCGCCACGTGCCGGCTGGCCCCGCGAAGTCGAGGATTGAAAGCCGAATGATGGTCGCGGCAGTGCCTGCGCCGCGGCCGGGATCCGGCGGGGGGCGCTCCTCGCCGCGCTGCGGTGCTCGCCGAGCCTCGCACCGCTTTACGCGCGGCTGTGGGGCCCCCTCGCCACCTCGGCCGCGGCGCGAGCGGTCACCGCCGATTCCGGCTATCCGCTGCTCACTGTCGGCCCTCCGCCCTCGCAGGCCAACCGTCTCGCCGCAGCCGGGCCGGCCGCGAGTTCCCGCGCGAACGCATAGAACGCCTCGAGGTCACGGCCGAGACGCTCGAGCTCGGCGGCGAGCCCCGGCACGCAGCGGTGGTAGGTGCTGATCGCCCCGAGCCGCGCGTTGTTGAGCTCGCCCTCGAGCAGGCCGTCCATGCTGGCCCCGCCCGGCGCCCAGCCGGCGCGCAGCGCCTGGTAGTCCTCGCGCAGCGACTCGAACACGCGGGCCTTCGACTCGCGCATCGCCTCCGGCGGCAGGCCGGACCCGTAGAGTTGCGCCAGCCGGCCGCGGGCCGCGACCATCAGGTCCGCCACCGCGAAGAAGCGCCGCCTCGCCTCGAGAAAGCCCTCGAGTTCGCCGTCGCGGCCGCGCGCCTCGAGCCAGCGGCGCGCTCCCTCGAACTCGACCACGGTCGCGAAGGCCTCGCTGAAGTCGCTGTCCCCGGGCGCGTAGGCGACCTGGTGCGCCAGCTCGTGGAAGAGCAGGGCGGCCAGCGTGACGTCGTCGTAGCGCAGCATGCTCGACAGCACCGGGTCGGCGAAGTGGCCCAGCGTCGAGTAGGCCGCGACCGGCGCCACGTGCACGTCATAGCCGCGCTGCGCCAGGCTCGCGCCGGTCCTGCGCGCCTTCGCCTCGTCGAAGTAGCCGCGGTACGCGACGCAGCCGGCCACCGGGAAGCACCAGCGCTTCGGAACGACGTCGAACTCAGGGGCGGCGAAGACGTTCCACACCACGTGCGAGCGGCCTAGCTCGGCGTAGTAGGTGTAGGAATCGTTGTCGGGCAGGCCCAGCTCGCCCGTCGCGAAGCGGCGCACCTCTTCCACGTAGACGAGCCGCTCCTTCAGCCCGGGCTCCGCGCCGGGATCCGAGAGCACGGACTCGACCGGGACGCGCTTGGCGTTCAGGTCGAGCTGGCCCGCGGTGACGTGCAGGTAGTAACAGCCGCCCAGCGGGGCGGCGAGCAGCAGCGCGGCGAGCCGCGCCGCCACGGTGGGGCCGCGGGCATGCAGTAACATGGCTGCATGGAAGTCTATCTGGTCGGCGGCGCCATCCGGGACGAGTTGCTCGGCCTGCCCGTGCGCGAGCGCGACTGGGTGGTGGTCGGCGCGACGCCCGAGGAGCTGCTGCGCCAGGGCTACCGGCCCGTCGGGCGCGACTTCCCGGTGTTCCTGCATCCCGAGACGCGCGAGGAACACGCGCTCGCCCGCACCGAGCGCAAGCTCGGGCCCGGGTACCGCGGCTTCGCGATCCACTGCGCGCCCGACGTGACGCTCGAGGACGACCTGCGCCGGCGGGATCTGACGGTCAACGCGCTGGCGCGCAACCGCGAGGGCGAGCTCGTGGACCCCTGGGGCGGCCGCCGCGACCTCGAGGCGCGGGTGCTGCGCCACGTGTCTCCGGCCTTCGCCGAGGATCCAGTGCGGATCCTGCGCGTGGCGAGATTCGCGGCCCGCTTCGCCGGGCTCGGCTTCACGGTCGCGCCCGAGACGGTCGAGATGATGCGCGCCATGGTCGCGGCGGGCGAGGCCGACGCGCTGGTCCCGGAGCGCGTCTGGCAGGAGACGCTCAAGGCGCTGGCCGAGCCGCATCCCGAGGCCTTCCTGTCGGTGCTGCGCGACTGTGGTGCGCTGGCGCGGGTGTTCCCCGAGCTCGACGCGCTGTGGGGCGTGCCCCAGCCCGAGCGCTGGCACCCGGAGGTGGACACGGGCGCGCACATGCTGCTGGTCATGCGCCAGGCGGCGTGCCTGTCCGAAAGTCCGCGGGTGCGCTTCGCGGCGCTGGTGCACGATCTCGGCAAGGGCGCCACGCCGCCGGCGCTCTGGCCCAGGCACATCGGCCACGAGGAGCGCGGCGCGACGCTGGTGAGGAAGCTCGCCGACCGGCTGCGAATCCCCACGGACTACCGCCACCTCGGCGAACTCACCGCTCGCTGGCACGGCCTCGTCCACCGCGCCCTCGAGCTGCGCGCCAGCACCGTCATGGATCTCCTCGAGCACTGCGACGCGCTGCGCCGGCCGGACCGCTTCCGAGAGTTCCTGCTCGCCTGCGAGGCCGACTTCCGCGGCCGGCCGGGCTGGGAACAGCGCTCCTACCCCGAGGGCGACCTGCTGCGCGCGGCGCTCACGGCGGCCCTCGGCGCCACACTCGAGCCCGAGGAGCGGCGCGGCCTCGACGGCGAGCGCATCGGCGAGGCGCTGCGACGCCGGCGCATCGCCGCGATCGGTGCGGCGATGGAGGGCGGCTGAACAGGCTTCAGGCGAAGACGAGGACGATCACGCCCGCGAGCAGCAGTCGGTAGATCGTGAAGGGCAGCAGCCCGACGCGCTCGATGAAACTGAGCAGGACGTGGATGCAGGCATAGCCGGTGACCGCCGACACGGCCACGCCGAGGCCCGTGGCCATCCAGTCCACCTCGGCACCCGACGAGACCATCTGCAGGAACTCGTAGCCTCCGGCCATCGCGATGCCCGGCACCGACAGCAGGAAGGAGAAGCGCGCCGCGGCCGAGCGCGTGAGGCCGAGCGCGAGGCCGGCGGTGAGCGTGATCCCGGACCGCGACGTGCCGGGCATCAGGGCGAGCGCCTGCGCACAGCCGATGATCAGGGCCTCGCGGATGCCGAGCGAATACTCGTCACGCGCCTGCCGGCCGAGCCTGTCCGCGGCCCACATCAGCACGCCGAACACCGAGAGCGTGCCTGCGACGAACAGCGGGTTGCGCAGGTGTTCCTCGATGGCGCCGCTGAACAGCAGGCCGGCCACGCCGACCGGCACCGTGCCGACCAGCACGCACCAGGCCATGCGCCCATCCGCGTCGAGCCTGTGGTGGACGATGGACGCCAGGCCGGAGCGGATCATCGCCGCAAGCGGCTTGCGGAAATACGTGACCACCGCGATCAGCGTCCCGACGTGCACCGACACGTCGAAGGCCAGGCCCTGGTCGGGCCAGCCGAGGAAGTGCGGCACGAGGATCAGGTGCCCGGAGCTCGAGATCGGCAGGAACTCCGACAGTCCCTGCACGATCGCCAGAACGATGGCCTGCACTGGATCCAAGCGCCCTACTCCTGCCCCCGCGGGGCTACAGCCGATCCGTCAGATCACGAAAGCCGAAACCGAGCAACGGCCCCTGCACGCCCCGCGCGAGCGCGATCACCTTGAAGCGCTCGCCCATCTCGCCGGGCAGCAGCAGCGTCGCCACCGCCTGGCTCTGCGCGAGCCGGCCCGCGGCGCCGCCCGCGGGCGCGGGGTCGAGCTCGCGCTCGAGGCCCGTGGCCAGCAGGAAGTGCGCCTGCGTCGCGAACCCGGCAACCTCGAGGCCGGCGGTCGCCGCCGCCTGCGCCACCGACGTGAAGTCCACCCACGCGGTGATGTCCTGCAGTCCCGGCCGTGCCAGCACGTCCTCGACCCGCCGGTGCCGGAAGAACCCGCAGAGCGTGCCGCCGTCGCGCGAGGGATGATAGTGCTGCGCACGAGGCAGGCCGTAGTCCACGAAGAGCATCACGCCCTGCGCAAGTTCCCCGGCCAGGGAGCCAATCCAGGCCGGCAGCATCAGGCAGGCCTCGGACTCGAAGCCGGCGGGCAAGGGGGCGGGCAGTCCGCCCGCAATCTCCCCGAGCCGCGCCGCGAGGCGCGCATCGGCCGGCCGCGGCTCGAAGGCGAAGCCGCCCGTGGCGTCGGCCTTCACGCCGATCGCCTCGAATCCCTCGCGCGTCACCCGGAACCGCTCGACCGGCAGCGCATCGAGCACCTCGTTGCCGATGAGCACCCCGCGCCAGGGGACCGGCGCCGGGGAATCGAGCCACTCGCAGCGCCCGAGATGGTCCGGCACCCGCGCCGCGAGCGTCTCGCGCTGGCGCTCGCGCAGCTCGCCGCTCACCTCGAGGATGCGGTAGCGCGCCGGAAGCGCCCCGCGCTCTCCAAGCGCGGCGAGCAGGTCCGCCGCCAGCGCGCCGCTGCCGGCGCCGACCTCCAGCACGTCGCCGCCGCCGCAGCGTTCGAGAACCTCGGCGACCTGCGCGGCGAGGCAGCGGGCAAAGAGCGGGGTGAGCTCGGGCGCCGTCACGAAGTCGCCCTCGGGCCCGAACTTCCGCGCGCCGGCCGAGTAATACCCGAGGCCGGGCGCGTACAGCGCGAGCCGCATGAACGTGGAGAAGGGCACCCAGCCGCCCGCTTCCCGGATGGCACCGCCGATCGAGGCGGCAACCCGCGCCGAGTGCGCGGCCTCGTCGGGCGAAAGTGCCGGCAGGTCGAGCGGCGTCAGCATGGCCACGCGCCGGGACGATCGGTTAAGGTGGCGCGTCCCGCGCGCACGCCCGGAACCGCCCCATGAACGACCCACGTCTCCCGCTGGCCGGCCAGACCGCGCTGATCACCGGCGGCGCGCGCCGCCTCGGCGCCACGATCGCGCGGCGCTTCCACGCCGCGGGCGCCAACCTGCTCGTGCACTACCGCTCGTCCTCCGGTGACGCCGAGACGCTGCTCGCGGAGCTCGATGCGGCGCGCCCCGGTTCGGCCCTCGGCCACGCGGCGGACCTGCTGGACGTGGCTGCGCTGCCGGGACTCGTCGAGGCAGCCGTCGGCGCCTTCGGGCGGCTCGACATCCTCGTCAACAACGCCTCGACCTTCTATCCCACGCCGGTCGGCGAAATCACGCCCGGGGCCTGGGACGACCTCATGGGCACCAACCTCAAGGCGCCCCTGTTCCTCTCGCAGGCCGCGGCGCCGCAGCTGCGGCTGCAGCGCGGGCTCATCATCAACATGGTGGACATCCACGGTCAGCGGCCGCTCAAGCGCCACCCCGTGTACTGCGCGGCGAAGGCGGGGCTCATCATGCTCACGTACTCGCTGGCGCGCGAGCTCGGCCCGCAGGTGCGCGTGAACGGGATCGCGCCGGGACCGGTGCTCTGGCCGGAGGGCCACATGGACGCCGAGCTGCAGGCGAAGATCGTCCGCCGCACGGCCCTGAAGCGCACCGGCTCGCCGGAGGACATCGCGCGCGCGGCGCTGTTCTTCGCGAGCGAGGCGCCCTACGTCACGGGACAGGTCATCGCCATCGACGGCGGGCGCAGCCTCGGCGGCGGCGCGTAGCGCGCGTCTCAATCCGCGTCCTCGAGGCTCACGGGCGCCATCACGAGCCCATCCTTCGGGAAATCGTCCCAGAGCTCCGCCATGCTGCGCCCGAGTGTGGGGTGCACGATCCGGGGAGCGATCTCCGCCATCGGCCCCAGCATGTAGGGACGGCGCACGAGGTCGGGTCGCGGCAGGACCGCACCCGGAAACTCGCCGACCTCCACGCCGTAGAGCAGGACGTCGAGGTCCATGCTGCGCGGCGCCCACTTCGGGGCCTCGCGGGGCCGGCCGCAGGCCGTTTCCGCCGCGTGCAGCCGCTCGAGCACCGCCGGAAGCGGCAGTTCCGTGTCGAAGCCGACCACGAGGTTCACGAAGTCCTCGCCCTCGAAGCCGACGGCGGGGTTGCGCCAGGCCTGCGAGACCCGGAGCGCGG
>JBBINN010000071.1:14172-14984 GCA_037443885.1 Gammaproteobacteria bacterium
CCATGCGCGCGAGGCGCGCAGTGCCGGCCAGGCCTGCCGCAGCTTCGCGAGCGCGCGGCGCAGGTTCTCGCGCGGCCGGACATTGCTGCCGGCCGCGACGAAGACCTCAGGCACTCTCGAGGTCCTCGCGGCGCCGCTCGATGATCACGCCCACGTCCTTCGAGTGGCGGATGGCGCCGGGCTTGTGCAGGGTTAGCTTGACGCGCTCGACGCCGAACTCGCGCAGGATCAGCCTCGCGATCTCCTCGGCCAGCGTCTCGACCAGCTGGAAGCGGCTCTCCTCGACGAAGGCGAGCACGCGCTTGGCCACGCCCTTGTAGTTCAGCGTGTCCGCAATGGAGTCCGTGCGTGCGGCGCGGCGGATGTCGACCGACATCTCGAGGTCGATCGCGATGGTCTGCTTGACCTCGCGCTCCCAGTCGAAGATGCCGATGACGGTCTCGGTCGTCAGTTCCTTGAGGAAGATCGTGTCCATGGCTCTCTCGTTCGCGCGCCGCGGGCGCGCGGAGTCAGTGTCGGGGCGGCGCCAGATCGTCCAGCGGCCAGCGCGCGCGGGCGCGCAGCGCGAGCCCGGCCCGCTCGCCGGCCTCGAGCCTCAGCCCGCCCGCGAGCGCGATCATCGCCGCGTTGTCCGTGCAGAAGCCGGGGCGCGGATAGTACACGCGCGCACCCTGCGCCGCCGCTGCCTCGGCGAGCCGGGACCGCAGGCGGCGGTTGGCGCCGACGCCGCCCGCGACCACGAGCGCGCGCCGGCCCGTCGCCTCGAGCGCGCGCAGGGCCGACCAGCCGGGGCGCTCCGCCATGGTCGGGAT
>JBBINN010000072.1:0-14302 GCA_037443885.1 Gammaproteobacteria bacterium
TCGTGCTGGCGCTCTTGATCGTGATGATCGTCGGCGCCCACTCCGACATCTCGGCGCGGGGCTTGGCGAGGACCTTGTTCATCTCGCCGAGGATGTGCAGCCGGCCCTCGCGGGCCTGATCGAGGGCGACCTTCATGATCGCGGGCGTGATGCTCGTGATCTTGATGTCCATCTGCAGGGCCGTAATGCCGTGCGCGGGACCGGCCACCTTGAAGTCCATGTCGCCGAGGTGATCCTCGTCGCCCAGGATGTCGGTCAGCACCGCGAAACGCTCGCCCTCCTTGACGAGGCCCATGGCCACGCCGGCGCAGGGAGCCGAGATGGGCACGCCCGCATCCATGAGCGCGAGGCTCGTGCCGCAGACGCTCGCCATCGAACTCGAGCCGTTCGACTCGAGGATCTCGGACACGATGCGCAGGACGTACGGGAAGGCTTCCAGGTCCGGCATTACAGCCATCACGCCGCGCTTCGCCAGGTTGCCGTGGCCGATCTCGCGCCGCTTGGGAGAGCCCAGTATGCCCGTCTCGCCCGTGCTGAACGGCGGGAAGTTATAGTGCAGCATGAACGGCTCGCGGCGCTCACCCGCCAGCGCGTCGATGATCTGCGCGTCGCGGCCGGTGCCGAGCGTCGTCGTGACGAGTGCCTGTGTCTCGCCGCGGGTGAACAGCGCCGAGCCGTGGGTGCGGGGCAGAACGCCGACCTCGACCTTGATCGAGCGCACAGTGCTCGTATCGCGGCCGTCGATGCGCGGCTTGCCGTCGAGGATCCGCTCACGCACCAGCCGGTACTCCAGCCAGAACAGTTCGTCGTCCACCTCGTCCGCGGTGAAGCGCGGGTTGTCGCCCTCGCAAAGCGCGGCCTTGGTGAGCGCCTTGACGCCGGCGATCGCGGCCTGGCGCGCCTGCTTCTCGACGATGGCATAGGCCTCGAGCATTCCGGCCGTGGCCTGCTCGGCCACGGCGTGCTTGAGTTCCGTGTTCGCCGGCGGCGGAGTCCAGTCCCACTTCGGCTTACCGGCCTCCGCGGTGAGCTTTTCGATGGCGTCGATGGCGGTCTGCATCTGCTGGTGACCGAACAGCACCGCGCCGAGCATCACGTCCTCGGGCAGGCATCTGGCCTCGGACTCGACCATCAGCACGCCCTCGCGGGTGCCCGCGACGACGAGGTCGAGCTGCGACTCCTCCTTGAGTTGCTTGCCCGCCGGGTTCAGGACGTACTCGCCGTTGACATAGCCGACGCGCGCCGCGCCAACCGGGCCCTTGAACGGCAGGCCGGCGATGCACAGCGCTGCGGAGGCACCCAGCAGCGACGGGATGTCCGAGTCCACCTCGGGATCGAGCGACAGCACGGTCGCGACCACCTGGACTTCGTTGTAGAAGCCGTCCGGAAAGAGCGGACGGATCGGGCGATCGATGAGGCGGGACGTCAGCACCTCTTTCTCGGAGGGGCGGCCCTCGCGCTTGAAGAAGCCGCCGGGAATGCGACCCGCCGCGTAGGTCTTCTCCTGGTAGTTGACCGTCAGCGGGAAGAAGTCCCGCCCGGGCACTGCCTGCTTGCGGGCAACCGCGGTGACGAGCACCACGGTGTCGGACATCGTGACGAGGACGGCCCCGTCGGCCTGGCGTGCGAGACGGCCCGTCTCGAGCGTGACCGTGTGGGCGCCGTAGGAAAACGTCTGCTTGGCAATGCTCACGTAGAGCTCCTTGCTCCGGATGGTTGAAACGAGGACGCCGGCCGTGCGGCCGGCGTACAGCGCCGAATCAGCGACGCAGCCCCAGATCGGAGACGATCTTGGTGTAGCGTTCCGGCGCGTTCGCCTTCAGGTAATCCAGCAGGCGACGGCGCTGCGCAACCATCTTGAGCAAGCCGCGGCGCGAGGAATGATCGCCGCGGTGGGACGAGAAGTGCCCGGTCAGGCCGTTGATGCGCTCGGAGAGCAGCGCGATCTGCACTTCGGGCGAGCCGGTGTCGTTCGGACCACGGCGATACTTGTTGACCAGTTCGGACTTCTGCTCGGACGTGAGTGGCATTGCGAATCGACCTTCTTGGAAAGTCAGTGACTTATAACCCTTGGGAAGCCGCACATTGTACCTGCAGCCTCCCCCTCCCTCAAGCGTCGCCGGGTACCGGCTCGACATTGACCATCAACCGGACCGGCGACAGCCGGCGGCCCTCGGCGGTCATCTGGCCGATCCCGAGGAAATCGCCGTCGGGGCCATAGATGCGCACGCGTTGCCCACCCGGACCGGTGGCGAAGACGGCCTGCCCCTGCAGGACCCAGGCACGCTCGGCGGGGCCGAGCCGGACCTCCGGCCAGTGGCCCAGCGCGCGATCGGCGGGCAGCAGCACACGGTCCAGCGCGTCCTCACCGCCACTGTCCCGCAGCGCCCCGAGCTCGTCGAGCGTCCAGGCTCTCTCCTGCCGGAAAGGCCCCAGCCCGACCCGCCGCAGCTGCAAGACATGCCCCACCGTGCCGAGCGCAGCGGCGAGGTCCTCTACCAGCGTGCGGATGTAGGTGCCCTTGCTGCAGGCGAC
Source organism: Gammaproteobacteria bacterium (assembly GCA_037443885.1). GTDB lineage: Bacteria > Pseudomonadota > Gammaproteobacteria > Steroidobacterales > Steroidobacteraceae > SG8-30. The sequence continues at coordinate 2,536 of JBBINN010000072.1, forward strand.
GACGAGTTCCAGCCGGTCGCCTTCCCGGCCGGGACTGGACAGTTCGTGGATCGTGACCGGCCGCGCCGCCCGCGCCACCTCGAGGCCTTGCCGGGCGAGGGCATACAGGCGCTGCCCGCCCTGCTTCAGGGCGGAGTGCATGGGCGGCACCTGCAGGATCGGCCCTCGGAAGCGGGCGAGCGCCGACTCGAGCCGCGCCGTATCGATCTCGGGCGCGGGCATGCGCTCCGTGACTTCACCCTCCGCGTCGCCGGTCGAGGTCCGTATCCCGAGCTGCGCGACCACGGCGTAGCGCTTGTCGGCATCCAGCATCAGACCCGCCACCTTGGTCGCCTGCCCGAAGCACAGGGGCAGCAGGCCGCTCGCGAGCGGATCGAGGCTGCCCGTATGGCCCGCCTTCCGGGCCCTGAACAGGCGCCGGGCCTGCTGCAGTGCAGCGTTGGACGAGAGACCGGAGGGCTTGTCGAGCAGCAGGATGCCGTCAACGTCGCGCCACGGAATCCGCGGTCGCGACGGCCGGCGGGTGGACACCGTCATTCGGTCTCGGCCTTCCCCGGAGCCCGCTCCCGGTCGGAGGCAACCGCCTCGTCGATCAGCCGCGACAGCCGCGCCCCGCGCTCGATGCTCTCGTCGAGGCGGAAGTCGAGCTCGGGCGTGACCCGCAGGCTCATGGCCTTGCGCAGCTCATGGCGCAGATAACCGGCCGCGTGCTGCAAGGTCTCGATGACGTGCGCCGGATCGCCGAGGCCGGCGAACGGCGTCACGAATACCCGAGCGTGCCCGAGATCCTTCGAGATCTCGACGGCCGTCACGGTGACCGGACCGAGCCGCGGGTCCTTGACCTCGCGGCGGATGAGTTCCGCGAGCAGTCGCTTGACCTGCTCCTCGACGCGGCGGGACCGGGAGAACTCCCTCGGCATCAGAGCTTCCGCGCGACCTCGAAGCGCTCGAAGCACTCGATCTGGTCGCCGACCCGGATGTCGTTGTAGCCCTTCACACCGATGCCGCACTCCGTGCCCGCGCGCACCTCACCCGCGTCGTCCTTGAACCGCTTCAGCGATTCGAGTTCGCCCTGGAAGATGACCACGTTGTCACGCAGGACGCGGATCGGGTTGTTGCGGCGCACGTAGCCGTCCACCACCAGGCAGCCGGCGACGGTGCCGAACTTGCTCGAGCGGAACACGTCGCGGACCTCGGCCAGGCCGACGATCTGCTCCTTGACCTCCGGCGCCAGCATGCCGGTCATGGCCTGCTTCACGTCGTCGATGGCCTCGTAGATCACGCTGTAGTAGCGGACGTCGACACCCTGATCCTTGATCGCTTCGCGCGCCGCGGCGTCCGCGCGGACGTCGAATGCGATGATCTGGGCGCGCGAGGCCGCGGCGAGCATGACGTCCGACTCGGTGATGCCGCCCACGCCGCTGGCGATGACCTTTACCGCCACTTCCGGCGTGGACAGCTTCGTCAGGGCGTCGGACAGCGCCTCCGCCGAGCCCTGCACATCCGCCTTGACCACCAGCTGGACACTCTGCCGGCCCTCCTCGCCCATCTGCGAGAAGACGTCCTCCAGCTTCTGTCCCGCCTGCTTGGCGAGGCGCACGTCGCGGAACTTGCCCTGCCGGTAGAGCGCGACCTCGCGGGCCTTCTTTTCGCTCTCCATGACCACGAACTCGTCGCCCGCGTTGGGCGGGGCGGACAGGCCGAGCACCTGCACGGGAATGGACGGCCCGGCCTCCTTCACGGCCTCGCCCCGCTCGTCGAACATCGCGCGGATGCGGCCGAACTGCTCGCCGGCGAGGGCTGCGTCGCCGACCTTCAGCGTGCCGCGGCTGACGAGTACCGTCGCCACCGGCCCGCGGCCCTTCTCGATGCTCGCCTCGAGCACCGTGCCGATCGCGGCGACGTCCTTCATCGCCGTCAGCTCGAGCACTTCGGACTGCAGCAGGATCGACTCGAGCAGCTGGTCCACGCCGGCGCCGGTGTGCGCCGAAACGTTGACGAAGATGTTCTCTCCGCCCCACTCCTCCGGGATCACGCCCTCCTTGCCGAGTTCGGACCGGACTCGCTCCGGATCGGCGTCGGGCTTGTCGATCTTGTTGACTGCCACCACGATCGGCACCTCGGCCGCCTTGGCGTGCTGGATGGCCTCCTTGGTCTGGGGCATCACGCCGTCGTCGGCGGCCACGACCAGGACCACGATGTCAGTGACCTTCGCGCCGCGCGCGCGCATCGCGGTGAACGCCGCGTGACCAGGAGTGTCGAGGAAGGTCACCACGCCGCGCGGCGTCTTCACGTGGTAGGCGCCGATGTGCTGGGTGATGCCGCCAGCCTCGCCGGCCGCGACCTTGGTGCGGCGGATATAGTCGAGCAGCGAGGTCTTGCCGTGGTCGACGTGACCCATGATGGTCACGACCGGCGGCCGAGCAACCTCTTCGGCATCCGTCACCAGGCCTTCCTGCAGGCCGGCCTCCGCCTGGTCGGCCTTGAGCGGCCTGGCGAGGTGGCCCATCTCCTCGACGACGAGCACGGCCGTGTCCTGGTCGATCGGCTGGTTGATGGTGGCCATGACGCCCATCTGCATCATGGTCTTGATGACGTCGTTGGGCTTGATGGCCATCTTGTGGGCCAGGTCGGCGACCGTGATCGTCTCGCCGATGCTGACCTCGCGGCGCACCGGCTGCGTCGGCAGCTGGAACTCCTGGCGCTGGTCGCTCTGGACCGCACCGCGGCGGCCGCTGGGGCGGGCCTTGCCCTTGCGGTGCTTCGCCGACAGCCCGCCGGCGATGTGCAGCTCCTGGCGGCCGTACTTGGTCTTCTTGTCCTTCTCCTCAGCCTTGCGCGCGCGCTCCTCGCGCTCGCGGCGCTCGCGCTCGGCCGCCTCGCGGGCCTTGGCCTCGGCCTCGCGCCGGACCTGCTCTTCGGCCTCGAGGCGCTTGCGTTCGGCCTCCTCGGCCTCGCGCTGGGCCTCCTCGTCGCGGCGCGCCCGCTCGCGCGCCTCGGTCTCGCCGCGCAGCCGCTCTTCCTCGGCGCGTCGCTGGGCATCCTCGGCCTCGCGTACCTTGTCGATCTCCTCCTGCGCGGCCCGGGCCTGCTCCTCGAGCACGTCGCGCTTGATGTACGTGCGCTTGGCGCGCACCTCGACCTGCACGGTCCGCGCCTTGCCCATCGGGGCGGCGACCTTGATCTCCGACTGGGCACGGCGCTTGAGCGTGATCTTGCGCGGGGCCGTGGCCTCGGGCTCCGACCGACCATGGGCCTTGCGCAGGTGGGTCAGCAGCTCGAGCTTGGCGTCCTCGCTGATGATGTCCTGCGGACCGGCTACCCGGATGCCGGCCTCCTCCAGCTGGGAGAGCAGCTTGTCGACCGGGACCTTCAGGACCTCGGCGAACTGTGTGACGGTGACGTCGGCCATGCGTATACCCCGTGTCCTGCTTCAGCCCTGCGCGCCATCCTCGAACCAGTGAGCGCGCGCCGCCATGATCAGGCGACCAGCGCGCTCCGGGTCGAGGCCCGGCACTTCGGCGAGATCGTCGACCGACTGCTCGGCCAGGTCGTCGCGCGAACGGATGCCACGCGCGGCGAGCTCATAGGCGAGCTCGGTGTCCATGTCCTCGACCGCCAGCAGATCGTCGGCCGGCTCGGACGCGTCGATCTTCTCCTCGCTGGCGATCGCCTGTGTCAGCAGCACGTCGCGAGCGCGGTTGCGCAGCTCCTCGACGATGCCTTCGTCGAACTCCTCGATGCCGAGCAGCTCGGTGGTCGGCACATAGGCAATCTCCTCGATGCTCGAGAACCCTTCCTGCACCAGCACCGTCGCCACGTCCTCGTCAACGTCGAGGGCCTTCATGAACATCTCGCGCAGCTGCAGCGACTCGGCCTCGCTCTTCTCCACGGCCGCCTGCTCGGACATGACGTTCAGCTTCCAGCCGGTCAGCTCGCTCGCGAGGCGAACGTTCTGGCCGCCGCGGCCGATCGCCTGCGACAGGCGGTCCTCGGTGACGGCGATGTCCATCGAGTGCGCATCCTCGTCGACAACGACCGACACGACCTCGGCCGGCTGCATCGCGTTGATCACGAACTGGGCCGGGTTGTCCGTCCACGGAATTATGTCCACGCGCTCGCCGGCAATTTCGTTGGAGACCGCCTGCACGCGCGATCCGCGCATGCCGACGCAGGCTCCCACGGGATCGATGCGCGGCTCGAGGCTCCGCACCGCGATCTTGGCGCGCGCGCCTGGATCGCGAGCTGCGCCGAGGATCTGGATGAGACCCTGGCCCACCTCCGGCACCTCGAGCTTGAACAGCTCGATCAGGAACTCGGGGGCGGTGCGCGACAGGAAGATCTGCGGGCCGCGCGGCTCCGAGCGCACCTCGCGCAGGAAGGCCTTGATGCGGTCCTGCGTGCGGGCAATCTCGCGCGGGATCATGTGCTCGCGCGGGATGAAGCCCTCGGCGTTGCCGCCGAGGTCCACGTAGATGCCGTTGCGGTCCACCCGCTTGACGATCCCGGACACGAGGGTGCCGACGCGGTCGCGGTACTCGTCCACCACCTGGGCCCGCTCGGCCTCGCGCACCTTCTGCACGATGACCTGCTTGGCCGTCTGCGCGGCGATGCGGCCGAAAGCCACCGACTCCATCGGCTGCTCCACGTAGCCGCCGACCTCGGCCCTGGGGTCCATGTCGAGCGCGTCCTCGAGACGCAGCTCGCGCTCTGGCACCTCGAGCTCGTTCGAATCGTCGGCGAACACCTTCCAGCGGCGGAAGGTCTCGTACTCCCCGGTCTTGCGGTCGATGGCGACCCGCACCTCCATGTCCTCGCCGTGCTTGCGGCGCGTGGCGGACGCAAGCGCCGCCTCGAGCGCCTCGAAGATGATCTCGCGGGCGACGCCCTTCTCGTTCGACACCGCCTCGACGACTTCAAGGATCTGCTTGTTCATGATGTTCCAACCCGCTTGACCAACGCGGCCTCAGCCAACCAGCCGGGCCTTGCCCATATCCGCCATCGGCAGCCGCCACTCGCGGCCGTCGACCTCCACCACCACCGCTTCCGCATCGGCCGACACCAGCCGGCCACGGAAGCGCTTGCGACCCTCCACGGGGCGCTGCACCTCGATGCGAGCCTCGCTGCCGACGTAGCGGGCGAAGTGCTCCGGTGTCCGCAACGGACGGTCGAAGCCCGGCGAGGACACCTCGAGCTCGTATTCGCGCCCGATCGGGTCGGCCACGTCGAGCACCTGCTCCATCGCCCGGCTCGTCGTCGCGCAATCGTCGAGCGTCACCGCCTCGCCGTCGGTCCGGTCGATGTACACGCGCAGCAGGGCCCGCCGGGAAGCGGGACTGAACTCGAGTTCAACGAGTTCGTAACCGGCCCGCTCGACCACCGGCTCCAGCAGCCTGAGCAACGTCTCGCGCATAGCCCTCCACGTTCCCTCCCCGGAGGCCGGGAACAAAAAATGGGCCGGAGGCCCATTCATGTTCTTGCCCGCGGCCGGCAGGAGCCGGTCGCGCCGCAGGCCAGCCAGGCGCTGCGCCGGAAACGAAAAGGCCCCACTGGGGGGCCTTTACTCAAAACCCTCGGCTTCGGGGCACCGCAGTCGGCGCCGAAGCACCCCGCAGCGGCCACCCCCGCCCCGCGCCGCGCGGAATATAGCGCAAAGCGGCCGGGCAGGCAAAGGCCGAGGGCCTCAGCCGGAGCCCGCCGCGGGCAGCTCCCGCGCCGTGACGATCATCCCGTCCTCGTCGGCATAGACCCAGGCGCCGGGATGGAACGACACGCCACCGAAGCGCACGGTCACGTCCCTGTGACCCTCGCCGCGCTTCTTGCTTCGCTGCGGGTGCGCGTCAAGCGCCAGCACCCCGAGGTCGAGGCCGGCCAGCACGGCCGAGTCGCGGACGCAGCCGTGGACGACAATGCCGGACCAGCCGTTTTCCACAGCCTTCGCCGCGAGCAAGTCGCCGAGCAGGGCGCATTGCCGGGAGCCGCCGCCATCCACCACCAGCACCCGGCCCTCGCCGGGTTCGTGCACCGCGTCCCGCACGCGCGAATTGTCCTCGAAGCAGCTGATCGTGGACACGGGTCCGGCAAACCGGCGTCGCCCACCGAACGAGCGGAACATGGGCTCACAGACCTCGACGTTCCCTTCGTGGGCGTCGCACAGATCGGTGGTCTTGAATCCTGCGGTCATCGAATCACGTGCTCCGGGTCAGACCCTCGGGCCAGATAGTGGTCGAGTGTGCGATGAAAATGCCTTATGCGCACCTCCTGGTAACGGCTCAGGTGGATCCGGCCCGTGGCCGAGGCGACCAGCCCCTCCTGCACATGCGGCATGTTGCCCATGTCCTGGTCGATCACGGGACCCAGCACCGGCAGTTCGGTCGCCGCGCTCCACGGCTCGGCCTCCGACAGCAGCCGCATCCTCACGGGCCGCGGCCTGGGCTGGTCCTTCGGGCAGCGCTTCAGAATCATCACTTCCATCAGACACGAACCGACGTCACGACCCTGCGGCCGCCACCGATAGACGATGTTCGGTGCGAACCCGGCCCAGGGCGCGAAGTTCGGAAACACGTTGTACACCAGCGCGTCGATCGTCTCGGCGTCGCTGACGTCCACGTAGTCGCCGCCGAAAGCCTTGGCGAAGCTCGCACGGTTGAGGTCGCCGAGGTAGGCGCGTGCGCCCGCCTCGCCCTCCGGCTGCCCGCCCGCCGGCCGCCGCCTTCCCATCATGGCCAGCATGCCTTCGACGACCTCGCCGGGCGCGACCGCGTCCTCGCCCAGATGCGGGCTCGGCGCCCCGAAAGCGGCCAGGTTGCGGTTCACATGCTCGCCGTAGACGTCGTACTGGGCGCTGGCGTCGGCGAAGACCGGAAGTATCTGCGGGTGCGTGGCGATGACGTGGTAGGACTCCATGAAGGCCTCCATCGCCACCTTCCAGTTGCAGCGGATGACCTTCGCCACGTGCACGGCCTTGTAGCAGTCCTCGAGCCGCCAGCGCTCGAAGTGCGACGGGAGCACGCCGAGATACTCCTCGAGCGGCGCGGCGCCGGGATTCATGTTGACGAACACGAACCCGCCCCAGGTGTCGACCTGGGCCTGCGGCAGCCGGAGGTCGTCGCCGGAGAGTTGCGGGAAGTCCCAGCGGCAGGGTACCGAACGGATGGACCCGTCGAGATTCCAGGTCCAGCCATGGAACCCGCAGCGGAAGCTCTGCGCGTGGCCGTCGGCCGTGGCCAGGCGGCGCCCGCGGTGCAGGCAGGAATTGTGGTAGGCGCGGATGCTGCGATCCGCCAGCCGCACGACGAGCAGCGACCGCCCGACAACGTCGTAGACATGGAAGTCGCCGGGTTCGGGGATGTCCTCCTCGCGGCAAGCCACCTGCCAGACGCGCGGCCACATCCGCTCGCACTCGAGATCGAAGAACGCCTGCGAGGTGTACCGTGCCGCTGACAGCGGAGCTGTCCCGAGGTCCTCCGGTGACTGGCTCGAGAGCACCTCCGGGACCTGCCGGGAATCCCGCGCCAGCAGCGCCTGGTAATCCGCCCCGGCGCGGCCGGCCGCGCCACTTTCCTTGCTGGCGCTCATCGGTGGTTCACCGGTCCGAGAGCCACGGACCGAGCAGCGGGCGCACCCGCAGCGCCTCGGGAACGCGGTCCTTGCCGATACGCCGGTCGAGTTCCTCGTGCCAGTGATAGATGCGCCGCTCCTGGTAGGACAAATACATGCCCTTGAAGCCCGCCGTTTCCACCGACTCCTGGATGCGCGGTGCGAACTGGGTGTCCTCCTCGAGGATACGTTCGAAGTTCGACAGCCGCGTCGGCCACAGTTCGTGGCCCTGCGACCCTTCCAGCGCGAACCAGTGGACGTCCACCGCCATCGAACGCGCGGTCTTCGGCCAGAACGTGATGAACGGGATGCCCGTCGCCGAGGGCGGCGTGATCAGGTTCGGGTAGAGGTTGTAGGAGGGGTTCTGGTGGGCGAATATCTCCTCGACGCCCTCCACCTCCGGCATGCCGACCGCCCCCGGGTCGCGCCAGTCGGGACGGCGGTGCGGCGTGACCATCATCGAGTGGCCTCGCGGCCAGAGCAGGATGTGGGTGCCGCGCGAGTCGAGGAAGCGGTCCACCGTCTGCGGGTGAATCGACTTCAGGTGATAGGTCTCGAGGAACGCGTCGAGCAGGATCTTCACGTTGCACGCGATCTCGTAGCTCGAGCTCGCGATGTGCCGATGGTTCTCAAGGTCGAGGTGCTCCCAGTGCGACGGGATCGGGCCGAGCGACTCGATGAGCGGCGGGGCGTCCGCGTCCTCGTTGATGAACACCCAGTTGCCGTACATCTCGCAGCGGACCTCCGCGAGCCCCATGCAGCTCGTGTCGAGCCCCGGGAAGTCGCGTTTCTCGCGCACGGCCATGAGCCGGCCGTCGAGGTCGTAGGTCCAGCCGTGGTAGCGGCAGAAGAATCCTTTGGTCTCGCCCTGCTCGGCCTCGAGCAGCGGCGCGCCGCGGTGGCGGCAGGTGTTGTAGAAGGCCCGGATGCGGCCGTCCTTGCCGCGGATGATGATGATCGGCGCCCCGGTCTTGCGCCACATGCGGAAGCTTCCCGGGCGCGGCAGCTCGTCGGCGTGCAGCGCGTAGAGCCAGGAGCGCTTCCAGAGATACTGTTCCTCGAGGCGCAGGAAGTCCGGGTCGGTGTAGCGTCCGCCGGGGATCGACGGCAGCTCCGGAAAACCCGGCGGCGGACCCTCGCGCTGCTGCTCCCGGGTCATGCCCTCGAAAAGGCTTCTCTCGATCGTGGCTTCCATCGGGGGCACCTGTGTAGTTGTACGGTCAAGCGGCATTTGAGGGCCAAGCCCGGCTGGGCCGGTATCCGTAAACCCCGTAGTCGGGGAATGGAGCGATGATGCAAGGCGGTCAAGACCGGGTTCACTACGGCACCTGCCCGCTGTGCGAGGCCATGTGCGGCATCGAGATCCGCGCTCAGGGCTCCAGGATCCTCTCCGTCCGTGGCGACGACGAGGACCCCTTCAGCCGGGGACACCTCTGCCCGAAAGCCGTCGCATTGAAGGACGTCCACGAGGATCCGGACCGGCTGCACGCGCCGGTCCGGCGGATCGGCGAGCGCTGGGTCGCGGTTTCCTGGGAAGAGGCGCTCGACGAGGTCGCCTCCCGACTCGTGGACATCCAGTCGCGCCACGGGCGCGACGCGGTCGCGACCTACTTCGGCAACCCGACGGTGCACAGCTACTCGGCCCTGCTCGCCGGCGCCCGCTTCGGGCGGACCCTGGGCAGCCGCAACCGCTTCTCGGCGACGTCCGTGGACCAGCTCCCGCACCACTTTGCCGTCACGCATCTCTATGGACACCCGCTGCTCCTGCCGGTCCCCGACCTCGACCGCACCCGCTTCCTGCTCGTGATCGGAGCAAACCCGGTCGTGTCGAATGGCAGTCTGATGACCGCGCCCGACGTCGCGCGAAGGCTCAGGGACCTGCGTGCGCGGGGCGGCACACTCGTCGTCGTGGATCCGCGGCACACCGAGACCGCGCGCCTCGCCGACACCCATCATTTCATCCGGCCGGGCCGGGACGCGTGGCTGCTGCTCGGCCTGCTGCAGGTGATCTTCCAGGAGAATCTCGCCAAGCCGGGCAGGCTCGAGTCGTTCACCGACGGACTCGAGACGGTACGCAGGCTGGCGCAACCTTTCACGCCCGACCGTGTCGCGGGCGCGACCGGGATCGAGGGCCCGGACATCGTCGCCCTTGCGCGCGGCCTTGCGACTGCGGAGTCGGCCGCCGTCTACGGGCGCATGGGCGTGTCGGTGCAGCCTTTCGGAGCGCTGTGCCAGTGGCTGATCCAGGTGCTCAACGTGGTCACCGGCAACCTCGACCGGCCCGGCGGCGTGATGTTCACGCGGCCCGCGGTCGACTTCCTCGCCTACGTCGGCCGGGGCATCGACCTGGACCGCGAGCCGCGGCGCACACGGGTGCGCGGCCTGCCTGGTTTCGGCGGCGAGTTTCCGGTGGCCACGCTTGCCGAGGAGATCGAGACGGCCGGCCCGGGTCAGATCCGCGCGCTGCTCACCTCGGCCGGCAACCCGGTGCTGTCCACCCCCAACGGCCGGCGGCTGGAGAAAGCCCTCGACTCGCTCGAGTTCATGGCCGCGGTGGACTTCTACATCAACGAGACGACCCGTCACGCGCAGCTCATCCTGCCGCCGACCTTCGCCCTCGAGCGAGATCACTACGACCTGGTGTTCCACGCGCTCGCCATCCGCAACACCGCGAAGTACGCCAGGCCGGTGTTCAAGCCCGGTCCGGGCGCGCGGCACGACTGGCAGATCTTCGACGGCCTGAGGCGCCGGCTCGAAAAACTGGATCCCGCGCGCCGACCCGCGCTGCGCCACCGCTTGGCGGACCGCTGGCTGACCCCGCGTCGTACCCTGGCGCTGGGGCTACGCCTCGGGCCATATGGCGACGGCCTGCGGCCGTGGCGCCGGGGCTTGAGCCTGAGGTGGCTCGAGAAGCAGCCCCATGGCGTCGACCTCGGCCCGCTCGAACCCTGCCTGCCCGCGCGGCTGCGCACGCCCGGAAAGCGAATCCAGCTCGCACCGCCGGCAATGGCGGCGGACATCGATCGGCTGCTTCTGGAGCAGCCAGATGAAGGGCCGTCCGCGGAAGGCCAGGAGCTGCTGCTGATCGGTCGGCGGGACCCACGCACCAACAATTCCTGGATGCACAACAGCCGCCGGCTGGTGAAGGGCCCGGCAAGGTGCACGCTGCTGATTCACCCCGACGACGCGCGCCGCCGCGGCATCGCCCGGGGCGGGCTGGTGCGGGTCGCCTCGCGCAGCGGCGCGGTGGAGCTGCCGGCTGAAGTGACCGACGAAGTGATGCCCGGCGTGGTGAGCCTGCCGCACGGCTGGGGACACCGGGGGCCCGGCCTCGAGCTCGCCGTCGCGAGCGCCCACCCCGGGGTCAGCGTGAACGACCTCACCGACGAGCGGCGCGTGGACCCGCTCTGCGGCAATGCCGCGCTGAACGGCGTGCCCGTGATCGTGCAGCCCGCGACCCCGCCTGAGCCGTCGCTGTTCGCCTAAGGCCGCCCGCCCAGGGCTTTGTCGACGCCGCGCCAGTCGCTGGGCCGACAGGCGCTAGGCATCGGCGCGCGCGGCGTAGTGCGCGTAGGTCGCCCGTGCGCGCGACCCTTCCCAGCGCTTCGGCGGCCGCAGCTGCTTCTCTCCCGGTGTGCCGCAATGCCGGCAGCGCGGACGGAAGTCCGTGACGCTCCGCTGTGCGAGGTCCGTGCGCGCCAGGAGAGGCAGGTCGAGTTCTGCCCAGCGGCGGCAGCGCGGGCAATAGCAGGAAAGGCCGTAGCCGTGCCGCGAGAGGTCGGCCAGGGTGGTGAGTCGGACCGGTGCGATCTGTGCCATGGCGGCACTCTGCACGGCGGCCTGGCTCAGGAGATGACCCACCCCGCGCGTCGACACACCGGTCGGACCCCGGGACGGCGGCTATCTCACCAGTTCTTCGGCCCGCTCTTTACCGACACTTCGCCCGTGCCCGTCGACAGCGCATGGCAGTTCAGGCAGCTGCCGCCGTGCTTGACCACGAACTCGCTCCTGCTGCCGCGTGCGTAGTGCATGCTGTGGGACACGGGACCGAGAGCTTCGAGGCCCTTGTCGTCCCCGTGGCAGGAGTTGCAGTCGTCCGGCACGACCTTGATCTTGTCGCCCATGTCGCGATGATCGAGCGCATCGAGCATCGCCTTCACTGTCCGCT
>JBBINN010000073.1:0-8870 GCA_037443885.1 Gammaproteobacteria bacterium
CATCCACGAGTCCGGAGAAGTCAGGCAGCGCCGCGGCGTTGACGATGACGGGCGGGGGCGGCGCCGGCGGCGCGGCGGACGCCGCGGCGGGCGTGTTGCCACCCGCGGGCGAGCCACCGCCGCAGGCGGCGAGCGCCAGTGCACCCGACGCGAGCAGCAGCGTCCAGTTCGAACTCGAAGTCGCCCTCATCTGTCCATCCTCCGGGGCACGGACCCGCCGGCCCGAACCCCGCCTGTGACCTCGAAAACCCCGGCGAGTTGCAGCCGATCCCGGCATGACCGCCCCCGCCATTGCCGATATAGTCGCACGCCATGCTGATCCACGCCGCAAGTCCCCGCCTCCTGCTCGTCGGCCTGCTCCTGTCCTGCACCGCCCTGCCCGCGCCGGCCCGCGACCTGCCGGACTCCTCGCGGGCCGTGCTCCGCCAGCAGCTCGTCCCCGACCTGGCGCTCACCGTCGTGGTGCGCGACGCGGCGACCGGCGAGAGCCTGGTCGAGATGAACCCGGACACGCCGCGCAACCCGGCCTCCGTGATGAAGCTCCTGCCGACCTACGCGGCGCTCGACGTCCTCGGCCCCGCCTACACCTGGCGGACCCGCGCCTATGCCGACGGTCCCGTCGTGGGCGGCGTGCTCAAGGGCAACCTGTACCTGAAGGGCGGCGGCGATCCGATGCTCACCATCGAGCGCTGGTGGCGCTTCGTCACGGACCTGCGCCAGTCGGGCTTGCGCGTGATCGAGGGCGACGTCGTCATCGACGACCTGCTCTTTGCCGAGACCAGCGAGCGTCCCGGCGACTTCGACGGCCGGCCGTTTCGCACCTACAACGTCCTGCCGCACGCGCTGCTCGTCAACCTGCACGCGGCCGAGTTCACGGTGCGTCCTGCCGACGACCGCCAGTCCGTCGCGGTCGCGGTCACACCGTTTCCGAGCAACCTTCGCGTCGAGAACCGGGCCCGCATCGCGGACGGGCGCTGCAGCGGGCGGAACCGGACGTTCAGCCTGTCCACCCCGGCCGACGACCCGAACAAGGTCGTCGTGACCGGCAACATCGCGCGCGACTGCCCGCCGCAGACCGAGCGACGGGTGATCATGCAGCCGGCCGACTACGCCTACGGCAGCTTCCGGCGGCTGTGGGAGGACCAGGGCGGCAGCATCGCCGGCGGCATGCGCCGCGGTCCGACGCCGCCACAGGCCCGCGAGTTGCTGAACCAGGAGTCGCAGACCCTCGCCGAGGTCGTGCGGGTGGTGAACAAGTTCTCGAGCAACGTCATGGCCCGCACGCTCGTGCTGACCCTCGCCGCCGAGAAGATGGGCACGCCGGCCACCACCGGCGCGGGCGAGGTCGCGATCGCCCACTGGCTGCAGAGCCGGGGGCTGGATTTCCCCGAGCTCGTCATCGCGAACGGCTCCGGCCTGGCGCGCAATGCGCGGATTTCCGGCGACAGCACTGCGCGGATGCTGGTCGATGCCTGGGGCAGCCGCTACGCGCCCGAGTTCCTCGCCAGCATGGCGCTGGGTGGCCTCGACGGCACGCTGCGCCGGCGGTTCGCCCAGCTCGAGGCCGCCGGGCGGATCCGCATGAAGACCGGCACCCTGAACGGGGTGAGCTCGCTGGCCGGCTACGTCACGGGCCAGTCAGGCCGCACGTACGCGGTCGTGATCATGGTGAACCACCAGGGTGCGCAGTATGGGCCGGGCGATTCCATCCAGCGCGCGGTGGTGGACTGGGTGCTGGCTCAGTAGCCCAGACACTCAGTGCCGCCGGCGCGCGTAGCGCGCGAACAACTCCGCGAAGACATGCTGCCAGCCCGGCACGTACTGCGCCCTGAGGATCGGCGCGATCTCGCCGAGAGCTTCCCAGCAGCCGTGCACGAGCGTCGCGCGGCAGCCGCCGGAGGTCGCTTCGAACGTGACGGCGACCTGCTGGGCGGATGTGGCTTCGCGCCCCGGATGCCAGCTGAAGCACACGGACTCGGGCGGCTGCGCATACTCCACCCGGCCCCACAGGTGCTCGCCGCCGTCGGGTGCGACCTCGTAGAGCCGGCCACCGGCATGGCCCTCGAGGACGCAGCGCGTGCCCGGCGCGCGCGACAGCGAGTGCGTGAGGTTCGGCCACCACTCGCCGAAACCCTCCACGAAGCGACGCCAGGCCACGTCCGGCGGGACGTCGAGGTCCACGCTCAGGCTGATCGGCGGGACAGCCGCGCCGGAGGCGCTCATGGCCGGGCATCTCGCGCCCGCAACAGGGTCGAAGTCATGACGCTTGCCTGCGATCCTCGTGTCGGGCAGCTTAGACGGACCGAGAATTTCACGCGGGCCGCGCCGTGTCCACCCACCCCCTGCCGTCCCCGCCCGCCGGATCGACCCCCGCGGCGCTGGACTTCCGGCTATTGGTCGAGTCGGCGAGCGACATCATCGCCGTCACCGACGTGGATACCACCATCCGCTACGTGAGCGGCGCCGTGCAGCGGGTGCTCGGGCACGAGCCCCAGGCGCTCGTCGGCCGGCGCGTGATGGACCTCCTGGCCCCCGCGTCGGCCGCCGCGCTCGCGGAACGGCTTGCGCCGGTCGCCGCCGGGCGCGGCCCGAGCGGCGAGCCCCGGACCTACGAATTCGTGGCGCGGGACGGGTCGCCCCGCTACCTCGAGGTGCTGGAGACGGACCGGCGTGACAACCCGCGCATCGGTGGACTCTGCATCGTCGCACGCGATGTCACGGAACGCGTGGCCACCGACCGGGAGCGCGAGGTGGTGCTCGAACGGCGCCGGCTCGCCGCCAGGGTCGCGCGCGTCGGCCTGTGGGAGTGGGACGTCGAGTCGGGCGAGATGTACGCGGATGACTCGGTGCGGGCGCTGCTGCGCCAGCACGAGGGCCAGCAGTGGACCGGACCGGACGAGTTCATGCAACGCGTCGTCCCGGCCGACCGTGAGGTCCTGGCCGCCGCGCTGCAGACGGCCATGACCTCCGGGGAGCCGGCGGAGTGCACGGTGCGCCTGCAGATGGCGGGCGGAGGCGTCCGCTGGCTCCACCTGCATGGCCAGCGGATGGCCGCCCCGGAAAGCCGGCGGCGGGTGCTGGGCCTCGTCATGGACGTCTCCGCGCAGAAGCGGGCCGAGCAGGAGCTCGCAGAGCGGCGCGACATGCTGGCGCTCGCCTCGAGCGCGGCGGGGCTGCTGACCTGGACCTGGAGCCCTGCCGATGACTCGATGTCCGTCGACGACAGGCTGGCGGCCACTCTCGGCCTGCCCGAGAGCAAGCGACAGCTGACCTTCCACGAGTGGAAGGCGCTGTTGCACCCGGATGAAGTCGGGCGACTGATGACCATCGGAGCCGATCTCGTCGAGGGCCGCAGCGACAGCTTCGACGTCGTCTACCGCCTGCGCCGCCCCGAAGGAGGCTGGCGCTGGATCCTCGACCGCGGCCGCGTCGCCGAGCGGGACCCCGAGGGACGGGCCGTACGCGTCTACGGCGTGGCCATCGACGTGGACGAGCGGCAGCGGGCCGAGGCGGAGCTCGCCGAACAGCGGGTGCGCCTGCGGCTGGCGCTCGACTCGGCTCGCCTCGGGTTGTGGGACTGGGATCGGTCGGCCCGTCGGCTCGTCGTCGACGACCGGTTCCGCGAGATCCTGGGCGACCCCCCCGAGGCACTGGCCGAGGAGCCCTTCCTGCTCGAGCGGCGGCTGCGCGAGGAAGACCGGCGGCGGGTGCAGCAGGCAATCCGCCGCTGCATCGAAGGCGAGGCCAGCGACTACAGTGTGCACGGCCGGCTGCTTCGCAGCGACGGCCGGACGCTGGACGTCTTGATGCATGGCGCCGTCTCCGGGCGCGATGCCGACGGGCGGCCGACCCGGCTCACCGGCGTGCTGGCGGACGTCACCGAGACCGAGCGCGCGCGCCAGCTCATGCGGATGAGCGAGGAAATCGCCGAGGTCGGCAGCTACGAGATCGATCTCATGACTCAGAAGATTGCCTGGAGCGAGGGCACCTACCGGATCTTCGGCATGCCCCCCTCCTGCCGGCTTGATCACCTGTCGACCCCGCGGCTCGTGTCCACCGCGAGCTTCGAGCGCTTGCGCGCGCGGTTCGAGGCCGCGCGCGCGTCGGCCGAGCCATTCGACACCGAGCTCGAGGTTCTGCGCCTCGACGGCACGCGCGTGTGGATCCGCATGATCGGCCGCGTCGAGACCTTCGAGGACCGCCCGGTGCGCCTGTTCGGCATCGTTCAGGACGTCAGCGCGCGCAAGGCTCTGGAGCGCGAGCTGCTCGAGGTGGCTAACCGGGAACAACAGCGGCTCGGCAGCGAGCTGCACGACGGCCTCGGCCAGGAGCTCGCGGGCGCGTCCATGATGCTCGAGGCCCTCGCGCAGCAGACGGGGACCACGGAGCCCGCGCTGCGCGCGCAACTCGACCGCCTGCGGACGCTCATCACGCAATCGATCGCCGGCACCCGGGCCCTCGCCCACGGCCTCGCGCCCGTGAGCCTGCGGCGCGGGGGGCTCGAAAGCGCGCTCGGCATGCTGGTGCGCCAGGTCGAGATGGCGAGCGGGACGCACTTCGGCCTCGAACTCGATCTCGAGGCACCGCTCCACCTCGACGAGGTGTCCGGCACCCACCTCTACCGGATCGCGCAGGAAGCGGCCGGCAACGCCATCCGCCACGGCTCGGCACGGAACATCGTGCTCCGCCTCTGCACGCGTCCCGGCGCGCTGGAACTGGAGATCAGCGACGACGGCTCGGGGTTCCCCGAGGCAGGCCCGGCCAGCGAAGGCTTCGGGCTGAGGAGCATGCGCTACCGCGCCCAGGCGCTCGACGGAACGCTCTGGATAGGCCCGCGGCCCGGGGGCGGGGCGCAGGTCCGGATCCGGTGCCCCCTGCGCGGCTGATCCGGACGCTCGAGCGGGGACCGGTCAGCTGCCGAGCGCCTGCAGCAGCGCCCGCTGTGTCTCCACGTTCACGACCAGCTGGTTGTGGGATGCACAGACGAAGCGCTCCCAGCGTGGCGCGATGACGGCGGGCTTGCGTGGCCGGCTGGGGGGCGGGATCCGGGGCCTCGCGCGGGCCGATGCGGCGGTGACGATGCCGTCGCCCGGCTCCAGCATCAGTCGCGGATAGGGCACGCCGCGCAGCGGCCACTGGATGTCGCCCGGGGCGCCCCTGAGGTAGCTGCGCTCGCCGCGCCGTTCGAGCACCAGCCGCGCCAGCGTGGCGCGGCAGTCACCGGCCACGACGAAATACGGCAGCTCGCCGGGCAGCGGAGCCGCCCGCACGGCATCGCGGAACCGCCGGGCGCGCGCGAGCCGCTTCTCGAAGGCGCGCTCGAGCGCCAGGAGGTGGGCGCGGCCCGCCGCTCCGCCGCCCCGCTGGTGGCGCGCGTGGTCGCGCACCAGAGGGTTGAACACGGACAGGCGGTTTTCCCGCCAGAAGCCGGCGTCGAATGCGTCGACGTGCAGGGGTTTGCCGTCGGCCGCGACCAGCCAGGTGTCGTCGCCGTGCGGCAGCAGCTGAAACGCGGCATGACTGGTCGCGAGCGTCGACGGCCAGATGCGGTTCAGGCCGATCGTCTCGCCCGCGGTGAGCGACTGCACGGGATAGGCGAGGCCGATCTCCGGCACGCCGATCGCGACCACGCGGCGCAGCTTGGCAAGGCCGGCAAAAGTCGGCTCGAGGGGCCCTTCCGCAGCGAGCGGCCGGTCACCGAAGAGCATGAAGTACCGGGCGAGCAGCCCGCCGCTGGAGTGCACCACGAGATCCACCCGCAGGCGCGGGTCGGCATGGTCGCGGCGGACCTGCTCGATGAAGGCGTCGAGGCCACGGGCGTTGTCCGCGATGTCGCGCCGCCAGTCGTACAGGTAGGCGTACTGCTGGGGCAGGCCGTCGTCTGCCGGTGTTCCCGGCTCGGTGCGAAGGTGGCCGCCGGCGCCGGCCAGCGCCTCGAGCAGCGACCCATAGAAGTCGATGTTGCCCGACTCCTCGAATACCCCGACCGCCTCGACCGCGTCGGGCCGGTCTTCGCCGGTGGTCGGGTCCAGCGGCAGTTCGAGGGCCGCATAGTCGCTGAACAGCAGCTCCTGGGTGCCCACGGGCCAGATCTCGCGGCCACTGGCGCGGCTGCGCAGTCTCGACCCGAAGGTGCCGTGCACGAACACGACGGGCGGCCGCCACGCCGAGCGATCGAAGCCCGCCGGTGGCTCGCTCAGCGGGCGGGACCCTGCCAGCCCGCAGCCGGCGAGGGCCGCCGAGGACAGGAGCCCGCCGAGCACTCCGCGCCGGCCAGGAATCACTTGCGCGAACCTCCCTGGCCCGTATTCTTGACCGGGCCATGGGAACAGCCATCCGCAGAATCATCGAGCCGCGGCCGCGCGACCTCGGCGGTTTCAGCGTGCGGCGCATCCTGCCCGCGGGCGGCCTGCAGATGGTCGGCCCGTTCATCTTCCTCGACCACATCGGCCCGGCCGATTTCGCCCCTGGCACGGGCATCGACGTGCGCCCGCATCCGCACATCGGCCTCGCGACCGTCACCTACCTGTTCGAGGGCAGCCTCGATCACCGGGACAGCCTCGGCTGCGTGCAGACCATCGAGCCGGGCGCCGTGAACTGGATGACGGCAGGCCGCGGCATCGTCCACTCCGAGCGCACCGGCCCGGGCCCCCGCGCGCGCGGCCACCGCATCCACGGCATCCAGTCCTGGGCGGTCCTGCCGAAGGAGCACGAGGACACCACGCCCGCCTTCCACCACCACCCGGCAGACACGCTGCCGGCGTTCGCGCTGGGCGGGGCCGACCTTCGGCTGATCGCCGGCTCGGCCTTCGGCCGCTCGGCGCCCGTCGCGGTGCTGACGCCCACCCTCTACGCCGAGCTGCGCCTCGCCGCCGGCGGCGGCCTCGTGCTGCCGGACGAGCACGCCGAACGCGCCGTGTACGTCGCCGCGGGCGCCATCACGGTGGACGGCGAGTCCGTCGCCGAGGGACAGCTGGCCGTGCTCGAGCCCGGCTGCCGGCCGTCGCTCGAATCGCAGGGCGGCGCCAGGACGATGCTGGTCGGCGGCGAGCCTGCGGACGGGCCGCGCTACATCTGGTGGAACTTCGTCGCCAGCTCGCGCGAGCGCATCGAGCAGGCCGGGCGCGACTGGCAGGCCGGGCGCTTCCCGCGCGTTCCGGGCGAGACCGAGTTCATCCCGCTGCCCGAGCGCTGACGCCGTAGCGCGCGGCCGCGCGGGCGAGTTCGTCGGCGACCTGCGCCCTGAGCGCCTCGGGCGCGAGCACCTCGACGTCGGCGCCGTAGCGCAGGATGTCCATCACGAGCTCCGGTGACTGGCTGTAGGGCAACTCGAGGACGTAGCGGCCGTCGGCCTCGAAGCGGCCGACCTGCCGCGAGTGCCAGGTCTCGTCGGCCACCCAGCGGCCCCGCGCGGCGCTGAAGCGCAGCACGGCGACCTCCGTGGATTCGCCCGCGAAGATCCCGTAGCCTGCCCGCAGCACGCGGTCGAGCTCGGCATCGGCCACGTCCTGCGCCGGCGCGTCGAGCACCGCCGCCTCGCGGATGGAGTCCACCGCAAAGGTGCGTATGTCGTTGCGCTCGTGGCACCAGGCATCGAGGTACCAGTTGTAGCGGTAGTGCACGAGCCGCTGCGGGGAGACCACGCGCCGGCTCTCCTGGCCGGTCGCGCGGCGCAGGTGCAGGATCCGGAGGCGACGGCGGTTGAGCAGCGCCACGGAAATCGTCTCGAACACGTCCCGGTTCACCCTGCGCGTGCCCATGGGCAGCACCTTGATGCGCCGGCGGACCTCGCGGTGGCCGCTCTCGCCGCCTTCGATCACCTGCGAGAGGCGCGCCTTCAGCGGCTCGAGCTGCCGGCCGAGCAGTCCCGGCTCGAGCTGGCCGAGCAGGTGCTCGATCTCCAGCAGCGCGTAGACTTCGCCGGGCGTGAACCACACGCCCGGCAGCTCTTCCGCCTCCGCCTCGGGGTCCAGCACGTCGGCCTGCCGCTCGGACGACCACAGGATCGGCACGTTGAGCCGGTCGCGCATGTACTCGATGTCGCGCTTGAAGGTCGAGTGGGAGATCTCCAGCTCCTCCTCGACCTGGCGCCGTGTCAGCGAGCCCTTCTCCAGCAGCAGCCGGCGGATGCGGTAGAAGCGCTCGGTGCGGTCCATGGCGGAGGCGGCTTCAGCGGGCGCTGGACAGCCGCAGGATCCTGCTGCCGGGCCCCATGTCCGTGAGCAGGTAGACGGCGCCGTCGGGTCCCTGCCGCACGTCGCGCACGCGCTCGCCGATGGCGATCCGCTCCTCGTGCTTCACCTTGCCGTCCGGCCCGATCTCCAGTCGCGCGACCTGCATCGCGGCGAGCGCGCCCACCAGCACGCTGCCCTTCCAGCCGCGGATCGCGTCCGAGGTGTACAAGGCCATGCCCGAGGGGCCGATCGAGGGCACCCAGTAGTGCAGCGGCTGCTCCATGCCGGCCCTGGCCGTGCCCTCGCCGATCTTCGGTCCGTGGTACTCACGTCCGTAGGTGATGACCGGCCAGCCGTAGTTGAGGCCGGCCCGCGCGATGTTGACCTCGTCGCCGCCGCGCGGACCGTGCTCGTGCGTCCACAGCTCGCCGGTGGCCGGGTGCAGGAACGCGCCCTGGATGTTGCGATGGCCGTAGGACCAGATCTCGGGGCGCGCGCCCGCGCGCCCGACGAAGGGGTTGTCGGCGGGCACGCTTCCGTCCGTGTTGATGCGGGCCACCGTGCCGATGTGGGTGCCCAGGTCCTGCGCGCTGTCGCGCTGCGAACCGCGGTCGCCCATCGTCACGAAGAGCCGGCCCTCGCGATCGAACACGAGCCGCGAGCCGAAGTGGTGGCGTGCATCCACCGCCGGTTCCT
>JBBINN010000073.1:8895-14286 GCA_037443885.1 Gammaproteobacteria bacterium
GGCCGCCTGGCGGGGGCGCGCCACGGCCGTGCGCGCCTTGCCGTCCACCGGCTCGGAGAAGCTCAGGTAGATCGTCTGGTTCCCGGCGAAGCCGGGGTCCAGCGCGACATCGAGCAAGCCGCCCTGGCCCATCGCGAAGACGCGCGGCACGCCTGCGAGCGGCGCGGAGAGCTGCCCGGCGGCGCTCGCGATGCGCAGCCTGCCGGGACGCTCGGTCACCAGCATGCGCCCATCCGGCAGGAACGCGAGGCCCCACGGTGCCTCGAGGCCGCTCGCCACGGTCGTGAGCCGCAGGTCGCCCTTTTCGCTGCGGATCACCTTCTCCTGCGCCGAGGCGCCCGCGGCCACGGCCACCAGCGCCGCCGCCAGCCAAACCGATCTCAGTTTCATCGAATCGCTCCTCTAGAATCCGGGGATGTCAGTCACACGGCGCCTCTGGCGCATCCCGTCCGCGGGCTCCCTGGACCGGCTCACGCTGGTCGAGGAAGCCCTGCCCGAGCCTGGCCCCGGTGAGGCAAGGCTAAGGGTCGAGGCCGTCGGCCTCAACTTCGCCGACATCTTCGCCTGCCAGGGCCTCTATTCGGCCACGCCCTCCGGCGCCTTCACGCCGGGACTGGAGTGCGCCGGCGTCATCGAGGCGCTCGGACCGCCGCGGCCCGGCGACCCGCCGGCGCTCGCCGTGGGCGACCGCGTCGCGGTGCTCACGCGCTTCGGCGGCTACGCCACCGCGCTCAACTTCGACCTGCGCTATGCGGTGCCGTTCCCCGCGCAGTGGAGTCAGGCCGAAGCGGCCGCCTGGCCGGTGCAGGCGCTCACCGCCTGGTACGGCCTGTTGCCGCTAGGCGGGCTGCGGCCCGGGCAATGCGTGCTGGTCCAGTCTGCCGCCGGCGGCGTGGGACTGCAGGCGCTGTCCATGATCGGCTCGCTCGGCGCCCGGCCCATCGCGACCGTCGGCAGCGCCGACAAGCGCGAGTTCCTCACGGCGCGACGCGGGCTGGATCCCGCCGCCGTGATCGTGCGCGACCGGCGCCGGTTCGGTGCGCAGCTCGATGCGGCGCTGGCCGCCGCCGGGGCGCCGGGCCTCGATCTCGTGCTCGACGCGGTGCTGGGCCCGTTCTTCCGGCCCGCCTTCGACCGCCTCGCGCCGGAGGGCCGCTACGTCCTGTTCGGCGCCGCGGACTTCATGGGCGCCGGCACGCGGCCCGACTACCTTGCGCTCGCGTGGCGCTGGCTGCGCCGGCCGCGGCTGGACCCGCTCGCCATGATCTCCGCCAACCGCAGCTTCATGGCCTTCAACCTGATCTGGCTGTGGGATGCGGTGGAGCGCGTGCCGGAGGCCGTGCAGGCCATCCGCGCGCTGGTGCGCGAGCCGCCGCTCGTCGGCGAGCGGCTGCCCTTCGAGCAGGCGCCACAGGCCATGCGCCGGCTCCAGTCCGGCCGCACCATCGGCAAGGTGATCCTCGACGTCAGACCGTGACGCGGACGTCGCCCTTGATGACGCTCACCTTGTAGGTCTTGAGGGCCTTCTCGGAGCGCAGCACGTTCAGGAGCTGGACCCCGGGCGGGAAGTTCGCCCACTCCACGACGCGCCCCGTCCGGATGTCGAAGCGGGCCCGGTGGAACGGGCAGCGCACCTGGCAGCCCTCGACGATCCTGCCCTTGGCGAGCGGGGCGAAGACATGGGTGCAGGAAGCCTGGGTGGCGAAGAAGCCGTCCTCGAGGTGGTAGACGACGATCTTCGTGTTGCCGGCCGAGAACGCCTTCATGCTGCCGACCGGCAGCTCGCTCGCCTTGCAGACGGTGTGCGTCGCCATGTCCACTCCCTGTCAGTGCGCGAGGACCTTGAGGATGATGTAGCCGCCCGACTTCGGGTCGTGCTCGATCTCCAGCAGCTTCCGGTCGCGGGCCTCTTCCAGCAGTTTGCCGAAAGTCTTGAAGCCGTGGTAGGTCTCGTTGAAGCCCGGCTTGCGACGCTTCAGCGCCTGCTTGACCATCGAGCCCCAGATCTTCTCCTCCGAGTCGCGCTCCTCCAGCAGGTCCTCGATGGTCTCGATGACCACGTCGAAGGCCTCCTGCCTGCGTTCCTCGTCGCCGGACGGCGCCGCCTTCTCGGCGGGCTTCGCCGCCGCCCTCGTGCGGCGCCGGCCGTTCTTCGCCTTCTCGGCCTGGCGCACGAGGTCGTCGTAGTAGATGAACTCGTCGCAGTTGGCGATGAGCAGGTCGGAGGCTGAATTCTTCACGCCGACGCCGATCACCGCCTTGTTGTTCTCGCGCAGCTTGCTGACGAGCGGCGAGAAGTCCGAGTCGCCGCTGATGATGACGAACGAGTCGACATGGGACTTCGTGTAGCACAGGTCCAGCGAATCCACGACCATGCGGATGTCCGCGGAATTTTTGCCGGACTGGCGCACGTGAGGGATGTCGATCAGCTCGAACGCCGCCTCGTGCATGGCGGCCTTGAACTCCTTGTAGCGCTGCCAGTCGCAGTAGGCCTTCTTGACGACGATGTTGCCCTTGAGCAGCAGCCGCTCGAGGACCTTCTTGATGTCGAAGGCGGCGTACTTGGCGTCCCGGACGCCGAGCGCGACGTTCTCGAAGTCGCAGAACACGGCCATGATGCGGGTGTCGGGTCGGGAAGTCATCGTCGCTGCGCCTCCTCAGGGCTCCTCCCCGAGTTTACGCTGCAGGTCGGCCAGCGCGACGCCCAATCGCCCGACCTCGGCCTCGAGCTTCGCCAGGCGCTCGGCCGTGGAAGCGACCCCGCCCGCCTCCGCGGCTGCCGCCATCTCCGCATCGTCCGTCTCCCCAGCCGCGGCCGCGGGCGGCTCGCCGGAGAACAGGTGTGCATAGCGCGCCTCGCGCTGGCCGGGCACGCGCGCGAGCCGGACCACGCAGGGCCCGTCTTCGCGCTTCGCCAGCGCCTTGAGGATGGCCTCGACCTCCTCCACGTCCGTGAAGGGGTGCAGCCGCGCGCCGTGGGTGCGCAGTTCCCCCGGCGTCTGCGGGCCGCGCAGCAGCAGTTCGCAGAGCACCGCCACCTCGCCTGCCGAGAACTTGCGGCTGCCGAACTCCGTGTTGCAGAACAGGTGCCGGTACTTGGGCACGCGGCTGCCGAAGCCCGAGCGGTCCACGACCAGCGCACGCTTCGACAGCGCATCCAGCAGGCGCTGCACGTCCCGCTCCGCGAGGTTCATCACCGGGTCGCGGTTCGACTTCTGGTTGCAGGCGCTGGTCAGGGCGTTGAGCGACAGCGGGTACTGATCGGGCGTGGTGATTTCCTTCTCCAGCAGCGCGCCGATGACGCGGGCTTCCTCGGGGGTCAGTTCGACTTTCACGCAGGCAGGCTCCGGGGCGGGTGAGGACCCATTCTGCCCGGTTGCCGGGCGGACCTGTACTGGACGGTTCCCCGCAATGCCCGGGGCCCGGCCGCGAGCTAAGATTCGCGCCGATGAACGCCACCCTGCCCCTGCCCCTGGAAGAGCGTCCCGAAGCCGAGGAGCCGCCGGCTCCCCTGCGGCTTCGCGAGATTCCCTACAACTACACCTCGCTGTCCGACCGCGAGATCGTCACGCGCCTGCTCGGCGCACGTGGCTGGGAGCTGGTCGAGGAACTGCGGCACGAGCGCCGCACGGGCCGGTCGGCCCGCATGCTGTACGAGGTGCTGGGCGACATCTGGGTGGTGCGCCGCAACCCGTACCTGCAGGACGACCTGCTCGACAACCGCAAGCGGCGCCACCTGCTGCACCGCATCGCCGACATCGATCGGCGGCGGGACACGGCCGACCGCTCTCGCGACGCCCGCGTGGTCGAGCTCCTCGTGCTCGCGCGGCAGGCGGTGGATGACTTCGAGCGCGACCTCGAGCAGGTGGGAAGCCTGCGGGCGCGCGCCCGGCGCCTCCTGCGCCGGCACACCCGCGCCGACAACATCCGCTTCGACGCGTTCGCGCGCGTCTCGCACGTGACCGATGCCACCGACTGGCGCGTCGAGTATCCCTTTGCCGTCATCGCGCCGGATGCCGAGGACGAGATGCCCGGCCTCGTGCGCGCCTGCATCGAGCTCGGCTTGACGATCATCCCGCGCGGCGGCGGCACCGGCTATACGGGCGGCGCGATCCCGCTGACGCCACTCTCCGCGGTGATCAACACCGAGAAGCTCGAGGACCTCGGCGCGGTCGAGCGGTCCATGCTGCCGGGCGTCGCCGGCGAGGTGCCGACGATCTTCACCGGCGCGGGCGTGGTCACGCAGCGCGTGGCGGAGGCCGCCTCCGCGGCCGGCCTGGTGTTCGCCGTGGACCCGACCTCGGCGAGCGCCTCCTGCATCGGCGGCAACATCGCGGTCAATGCCGGCGGCAAGAAGGCCGTGCTGTGGGGCACGGCCGTCGACAACCTCGCCTGGTGGCGCATGGTGGACCCCGAAGGCAACTGGCTCGAGGTCACCCGGCTCGAGCACAACCTCGGCAAGATCCACGACGCGGCCGTCACGCGCTTCGAGCTCACCTGGAAGGACGGCCGCAAGCCGGCCGACCGCGCGCCGGTGCTGCGCACCGAGCGGCTCGAGATCGAGGGGCGGCGCTTCCGCAAGGCCGGCCTCGGCAAGGACGTCACCGACAAGTTCCTGGGCGGCCTGCCCGGCGTGCAGAAGGAGGGCTGCGACGGCCTGATCACCGCCGCGCGCTGGGTGCTGCACCGCATGCCGCGCCACATCCGCACGGTGTGCCTGGAGTTCTTCGGCCAGGCGCGCGAGGCCATCCCCTCGATCGTGGAGATCAAGGCCTGGCTCGACGGCCCCGGCGCGCGCGAGGGCGCGATCCTCGCCGGCCTCGAGCACCTCGACGAGCGCTACCTGAAGGCCGTCGGCTACACGCCCAAGTCGCGCCGCGGCTCGCTGCCGAAGATGGTGCTGATCGGCGACATCGTCGGCGACGACGAGACCGCGGTCGCGCGCGCGACCTCCGAGGTCGTGCGCATCGCCAACAGCCGCTCCGGCGAGGGCTTCATCGCGGTCAACGCCGATGCGCGGCGCAAGTTCTGGGCCGACCGCCAGCGCACCGCGGCCATCGCCCGCCACACCAACGCCTTCAAGATCAACGAGGACGTGGTGATCCCGCTCGAGCGGCTCGGCGAGTACACCGACGCCATCGAGCGCATCAACATCGAGCTGTCGAACGCCAACAAGCTCAGGCTGCTCGACGAGCTCGAGGCGTACCTCTCCGGCGAGCTCAAGCCGGCCCCGGGCGACGACGATGACCGGCGGCTGCCGGCCGCCGAGCTGCTGGGCGACCGCCCCGCGCAGGCGGTCGCGATCGTGCGCCGCACCCGGGAGCGCTGGCAGGCGATGGCCGTGCGCCTCGACCAGCGCCTCGCCGACGCGCTGCCGGCGCTGCGCGCCCA
>JBBINN010000074.1:0-14063 GCA_037443885.1 Gammaproteobacteria bacterium
TCGAAGGTCGGCAGCGGCGCGAGGGTGATGTCGGCAGGCAGCTCGGCGGTGAGCGTGCGGCAGGCGAGGCCCGGGCGGCCGTTGACGACCATGCCGCAGCTGCCGCAGACGCCCGCGCGGCAGACGAAGTCGAACTGCAGCGACGGGTCCCGCTTCTCGCGCAGCTCAGAGAGCAGGATGAACAGCGTCATGCCCTCCGCCTCGTCCACCTCGTAGGTCTGGACACGCGCGGTCGAGGCCGGATCCGCCGGGTTGCAGCGCAGGATGTGCACGCGCAGCCGGCGCGGCGCGGGCGTGGTCGTCATGGCAGCGTCTCCCCGAGCCTCTCGTTGCGCCCGCGCAGCGACCCGGGCAGGAGGTGCTCGTACGGCATCAGCGCCTGCTGGACTGCGAAGCGTCCCTGGCCTGAGAGGCGCTCGCGCGCGGCATCGACCTCGGCCTGCCTTGCGGCCGTCGCCGGGTGATCCAGGTAATCGCGCGCACCGTAGCCGCGCCAGCCCGGCGGCAGCTCCATCGTTCCGACGTCGATGGGCTCGTAGGACAGCACGGGCAGGTCGGCCCGCGGGTCGGGCCAGGTGGCCAGCGTTCGCCTGAGCCAGTCGCGATCGTTGCGCTGCGGGTAGTCCGCGCGGGCGTGGGCGCCGCGGCTCTCGGTGCGCGCGAGCGCGCCGCAGGCGACAGTGAGCGCGAGACGCAGCATCTTTCGCGTCCGGTAGGCAGTGACCAGCGCCGGATGGGCGCCCGCGACACGGCCGCCGATGCCGACGCGGCGACTGCGGTCGTAGAGCTCGCGCAGCGACTCGACGGCCGAGGCGAGGTCGGGCCCGTCCCGGAAGATGCCGACCTTCGCCGTCATGATCTCCTGCATGGCGACCCGCAGCGCCATCGGGTCCTCGCCCGAGGCCGAGCACAGGCCGTCGAGCTCCTCCTGCGTCGCGCGCAGGAACTCGCCGACGAGGCCGGTCGAGACCTCGAGGTCCGATGCTTCGCAGTAATCCGCCACGAACTCGCCGACGATCATGCCGGCGACCACGGTCTCGGCGACCGAGTTTCCTCCGAGACGGTTGAAGCCGTGCATGTCCCAGCACGCGGCCTCGCCCGCCGCGAACAGGCCGGCCAGCGACGGATTCTCGCCGGTGTGGCGGGTGCGCACCCCGCCCATCGTGTAGTGCTGCGCGGGGCGCACCGGGATCCAGCTGTCGGCCGGGTCGATGCCGAGGAAGTAGCGGCAGATATCCTTCACCTCGCGCAGGTTGCGCTCGATGTGCGCCCGGCCGAGCAGGGTGATGTCGAGCCAGAGGTGCTCGCCGAAGCGGCCCCTCACGCCGTGGCCCTTGCGGATGTGCTCCTCCATGCGCCGCGAGACCACGTCGCGCGAGGCGAGCTCCTTCTTCTCCGGCTCGTAGTCCGGCATGAAGCGGTGCCCGGCGCCGTCGCGCAGCAGGCCGCCGTCGCCGCGGCAGCCCTCGGTCACGAGGATGCCCGCCGGAAAGATGCCGGTCGGGTGGAACTGCACGGCCTCCATGTTGCCGAGCGCGGCGAGGCCGGTCTCGAGCGCAAGCGCGTGGCCGATGCCCTCATTGATGACGGCGTTCGTCGTCACCCGGTACAGGCGCCCGGCACCACCGGTTGCGATCACGGTGGCGCGCGCCACCACGGCGAACAGCTCGCCGGTGACGAGGTCGCGCACGACCGCGCCGAGACAGCGCCGGCCGTCGTGGATCAGCGCGAGCGCCTCGGTGCGCTCGAGAACCGGTATGCCCTCGGCGATCGCCCGGTCGCCGACGGCGAAGAGCATGGCGTGGCCGGTGCCGTCCGCCGCGTAGCAGGTGCGCCACTTCTTGGTCCCGCCGAAGTCCCGCTGGGCGATGAGGCCGTGCGCCTCGTCGCGCTCGGTGAGCGTCACGCGCTGGCCGTTGATCACGACCTCGCGGTCGCCCCGCCTTACCCGACTCCACGGCACGCCCCATGCGGCGAGCTCGCGCACCGCCTTGGGAGCGGTGTTCACGAACATGCGCACGACCTGCTGGTCGGCGCCCCAGTCGCTGCCGCGGACCGTGTCCTCGAAGTGGACGTCCTCGTTGTCGCCCTCGCCCTTGGCCACGTTGCCGAGGCTCGCCTGCATGCCGCCCTGGGCCGCGACCGAGTGCGAGCGCTTTGGCGGCACGAGCGAGAGGATCAGCGCGTCGAAGCCGCGCCGGCGCACGCCGATGGCGACGCGCAGGCCCGCGAGGCCGCCGCCGATCACCAGCGCGTCGGTATAGACGATCCTCATGGCGCGGACCTCTCCTGCACCCAGGCCGGCACGTACTGCTCGCCGTAGGCCGGCGCGTACTCGATGCCGATGCGGATGTAGGCCGCGAGCGAGGCAAGGCCGAGCGCCACCAGGAACACCGTGATTGCCCACTTGGCCTGGCGCAGCCGGCGGCGCGTGCGCGCGGCGTCGGGCCCCTCGAATACGCCCCACTTCACGGCGAGGCGGTACAGGCCGACGCCGCCGTGGATCTCGACCGCGAACAGCATGACGAGGTAGAAGGCCCAGAGTCCCCCGGACCAGACGCGGTACGCCGACCCGAAGGGCCCGATGTCGGCGGGGTGCATCATCATCTGCCAGAGGTGCGCCGAGGCGAGGAAGAAGAGCGCGAAGCCCGTGACGACCTGCCAGTACCACAGCGTCGTGTCGCCGTGGCGCAGGCCGCGCATGTGTCGGCGGAAGGCCGCGTGCTGGCGGTAGTCCGCCGGGAACTTGCGCAACGCGAGCGCCGCGTGTGCGATGAACAGCGCGAAGACGGCGGCGACGACTACCGACACGATCCACGGCTGCGCCACGCCGAAGAAGAAATAGCCTTCGAAGAACCTGGTCACTGCCCACATCGCGTCCTTGCCGAGCAGGATGGAGGACACGAAGAGCATGTGGCCCCACATGAACAGCGCCAGCAGCAGGCCGGTGACGCTCTGCGCCACGTCGAGGCGCGCCGGCCAGCGCCCGGCCGCACGGGCAGCCGCGGGCGGGTCTGCGGAGGTTGCGTGCACAGTCACCTCGCCGGGCAGGCCGGGGAGGCTGCACTGTGGCCGTTGCCACCGTGCCCGGGGAATTGGGGAGATTCCCTATTTCCGGGCTACAGCAGCGCCTTCACCCGCGCCCGCAGCGCCGGCACGACCTCGCGCTCGAACCACGGGTGCCGGCGGAACCAGAGCTGGTTGCGGGGTGACGGGTGCGGCAGCGGCAGGTAGCGCGGGCCGTAGTCCGCGAACGCGTGGACGGTGCCGGCCAGCGTCGGATGGCGCCGCGAACCCAGGTAGTAGGCCTGCGCGTACCGGCCGACCAGCAGGATCAGCTCGACGGCCGGCAGCAGCGCCAGCAGGGGCGGGTGCCAGGTGTGCGCGCACTCCGGCCGCGGCGGGGCGTCGCCGCTGCCTTTCCGGCCCGGGTAGCATAGACCCGTCGGGATGATCGCGATCCGCGACTCGTCGTAGAAGGTCTCGCGGTCCACGTCGAGCCAGGCGCGCAGCCGGTCGCCGCTCGGGTCGTTCCAGGGAATGCCGGTCTCGTGCACCCGGGTGCCCGGCGCCTGCCCCACGATCAGCAGCCTCGCGCCCGGCGCGGCCCGCAGGATCGGCTTCGGGCCGAGCGGCAAGTGCGGCTCGCAGATCCGGCAGGCGCGCACCTCGGCGAGCAGCGCCTCGAGCGCCGCCGCAGCCCGTGGCCCCGCGTATTGCGCCGTCATCTGGTTATTCTATGCGCCTTTCCGAAGGAGCCCCCGCATGCGCGCCGTCTTCCTCGACCTGGGCACCGTGGACGCCGGCGACCTCGACCCGCGTGGTCTCGCGGCGGCCCTGCCGGGCCTCGTGCTGCACCGCCAGACCGCGCAGGAGGACGTTGCGGCACGCATCGCCGGCTGCGAGGTGGTGCTGCTCAACAAGTCGCGCATCACACGCGGGATGATCGAGGCCAACCCGCAGCTGCGCCTGATCGGCCTCACCGCCACGGGCGTGGACAACGTGGACGTGGCGGCCGCGCGCGAGCGCGGGGTGGCGGTGTGCAACCTGCGCGACTACTGCACCCCCTCGGTGGTGCAGCACGTGTTCGCGACGCTGCTCGCCCTCACCCACCGGCTCGCCGACTACGATGCCTTCACGAAGGGCGGCCACTGGGCGGGCGCATCGCAGTTCTCGGTCTTCCCCTACCCGATCCGGGAGCTGGCAGGGCGGACGCTCGGCATCGTCGGCTTCGGCGCGCTCGGCCGCGGCGTGGCGCGCGCGGCGGCGGCCTTCGGCCTCGAGGTCGTGGTGGCCAACCGGCCGGGCGGAGCCGTCGAGACCGGCCGCGTGGACCTCGACGAGCTGCTGCCTCGCGCGGACGTGCTGTCCCTGCACTGCCCGCTCACGCCCGCGACGCGCGGCCTCATCGGCGCCGGGCGCCTCGCGCGCATGAAAACGGACGCCGTCCTGATCAACACGGCGCGCGGCGCGCTGGTGGACGCGGCCGCCCTCGCCTCTGCGCTGCGCGAGGGCCGCCTCGGCGGCGCGGCCATCGACGTGCTCGAGCAGGAGCCCCCCGTGAACGGCAACCCGCTGCTCGAGCCGGGGATCCCGAACCTGATCGTGACCCCGCACACGGCCTGGGCCGCCCGCGAGTCGCGCCAGCGCTGCCTCGACGAACTGGCCGCGAACGTCACCGCCTTCCTGCGCGGCGAGCGCCGCAACCGGGTGGACTGACTCAGCCGCGCGGCAGGCTGCGCGCATCCAGGCGGTCTTCTCGTGCGCCGACAGTCGCTGCGTCAGCAGGTCCGCGGTCAGCCGAAGGCGCCGCGCAGGCCGTCGATCATGAACTGCACGGCCAGCGCGGCGAGCACCACGCCGGCGAGGCGGCTCACGACGTGCGCGCCGGTGACGCCCATCACGCGGTTCACGAAGGGCGCCGCGAGCAGCAGGGCCAGCGTGATGAGGAGCACGGCGGCGATGACGCCGAGCAGGCCCAGCGTCAGCAGCAGGTCGTCACGCGCCGTGCCGAAGGTGAGCAGCACCGTCGCGAGCGCGCCCGGCCCCGCGATGAACGGGAAGGCGAGCGGGAACACCGAGATGTCCGCCCGCTGCGTCACCTCGACCTTCTCCTCCTGCGTGGTCTTGGTGCCGGACTCCCGCGCGAAGACCATCTCGAGCGCGATCAGGAACAGCATCGCGCCCCCGGCGATGCGGAACGCATCAACGCTGATGCCCATCATTCGGATGAACCAGGCGCCGCCCAGCGCGAACAGCGCGAGTACGATGCCGGACACCGCCACGGCCTTGAGGGACATTTTTCGCTTGTACGCCCCGCTCGCGCCCTGGGTCAGCGAGGCGAACACGGGCACCAGCGTGACCGGCTCGACCACGACGAAGAACAGGACGAAGAACTTGAGGAGTTCGTCGATCATTCGTAGTCCGCCGGATCGACGCCCTCGCCGAGGAACACGTGGCCCGCGATCACTTCGACCGGTAGCGCCTCGAGGGACTGGCCGGCACAGGGGCCGTCCACGCAGCGGCCGGTCGCGATCTCGAACAGCGCGCCGTGCGAGCAGCAGACGATCAGCGAGCCGTCGGGCGTGAGGAAGTCGTGCGGCTTGAGGTTCAGCGGGTGGCCCGCGTGCGGGCAACGGTTGCGGTAGGCGTGGACCCGGTCACCCCGGCGGACGACGAAGCCGGACAGCGGCCACGGACCACCGCCGACCGTGAACGCCCGGCAGGGACGCCCGGCCAGCTCGTCCAGCGCGCAGATCACCCGCCCGGTGTCGATGG
This sequence comes from Gammaproteobacteria bacterium, assembly GCA_037443885.1. Classification (GTDB taxonomy): domain Bacteria; phylum Pseudomonadota; class Gammaproteobacteria; order Steroidobacterales; family Steroidobacteraceae; genus SG8-30. The sequence goes on from JBBINN010000074.1 coordinate 5,779, forward strand.
TCGTCGTCAAGCCCGCTCCCTCAGCCGACCTTGCCCGCCGTGCCCAGCGCGCTGTCTATCATGCCCCGGCGCATCATGAACCAGAACAGGAGGATGCCCGGCAGGGCCAGCACGGTGGTCAGCAGGTAGAAGTTCACGTAGCCGAGCAGCTCGATGAGCCCGCCCGCGGTCGTCCCGGTGAGAACCCGCCCCAGCACGCTCGCCGCCGCGGAGATCAGCGCGTACTGGGAGGCCGTGAACTGCAGGTTGCACAGCGCCGAGAAGTAGGCGACCACGACCACGCCGCCGTAGCCGCTCGCGAAGTTCTCGAAGCCGATCGCCGCTGCGAGACCGATGTTGCTGTGCCCCAGCGCGGCGAGGACCGCGAAGCTCACGTTCGAGACGCACATCAGGACGAGGGCCAGCAGCACCGAGCGCTTGAGCCCGAGGCGCGTATAGATGACCCCGCCGACGAAGATGCCGGCGAGGTAGGCCCAGAAGCCGAAGGCGACGTCGTAGACCGCGATCTCGTCGTTGCTGTAGCCGAGGTCATTGAACAGGAGGCGCAGCGTCAGGTTCGCCAGCGTGTCTCCGATCTTGTGCACCAGGATGAAGAGCAGGACCAGCCACGCGCCCGAGCGGCGCATGAACTCGGCGAAGGGACCGATGATCGAGTTCCAGACTGCGGCGAGGCCGCGCTTCTCGATCGAGACCACGTGCCGGACCGGCTCGCCGACGACGAGGCCAGTGAGCATGGCCGGCAGGGCGAACGCTGCACAGGCGATGTAGGCCGCCGCCCATCCGAACCGCTCGGCGACGACGAGCGCCAGCGCGCCGGCCGCCGCCGAGCCGATGCGCCAGCCGTACTGGGACATGCCCGAGCCCACGCCCAGCTGGTAGGGCTTCAGCGTCTCGATGCGATAGGCGTCGATGACGATGTCGTAGGTGGCGCCGGCGACGCCGACCAGCAGCGCGGCGACGATCGTCGCCTGGATGCTCGCGGCCGGGTCCACGAGCGCGAGGTTGACGACCGCTGCGATGACCGCCGCACCGGAGAGCAGCAGCCAGGACACGCGCTGGCCGAGCCGGCCGAGCAGCGGGATTCGCACCCCGTCCACGATCCATGCCCAGAACACCTTCAGGTTGTAGACCAGGAAGGCCAGGGTGAAGGCGGTGATGGTGCGCTTGTCGATCCCGTCCTGCGCGAGGCGCGTGGTCAGCGTGGCGCCGATCATCGCGTAGGGAAAGCCCGAGGAGACGCCGACGAAGAAGGCGGCGAGCGATTCCCGCTCGAGGTAGGGCCTGACGGCCGCCAGGAGGCCGCCGCGGCCAGCCGTGGCGGACGGCGGCGTGCCGCTCACAGCTCGTAATCCATGATCAACGGCGCGTGATCGGAGAAGCGCTTGTCCTTGTAGATGCGCGCCGCGCGGGCCTTGCCGGCCAGGCCTGGCGAGCCGACCTGGTAGTCGAGGCGCCAGCCCACGTTCCTCGCCCAGGCCTGGCCGCGGTTCGACCACCACGTGTACTGCCGCGGCCGCGGGTCCACCTCGCGGAAGGCGTCCACCCAGCCGAGCTCGCCGAAAAGCCGGTCGAGCCAGGCCCGTTCCTCCGGCAGGAAGCCGGAATTCTTCTGGTTGGAGCGCCAGTTCTCGAGGTCGATCGGCCTGTGCGCGATGTTGAAGTCACCGCAGAGCACATGGTCGCGCGGCTTGCGCCCAAGGCCGGCGAGCCACGGGAGAAAAGCCTCCAGGAAGCGGAACTTCGACGCCTGCCGATGCGGCCCGGCCGAGCCGGAGGGAAAGTAGACCGACACCACCGACAGCCGGCCGAAGCGCGCCTCGAGGTAGCGGCCCTCGCGGTCGAACTCGTCCACGCCGAAGCCGCGGATCACCTCGTCGGGCTCGGTGCGGGAGAAGAGCGCGACGCCGGCGTAGCCCTTCTTCTCCGCGTCGTAGTAGAAGCAGTGCCAGCCCTTCGGCCGGAAATCGCCGTGGTCGAGCTGGTGTTCCTGCGCCTTGGTCTCCTGCAGGCACAGGACGTCGGCACGCTGGCGGGGCAGCCAGGCGAAGAACCCCTTGCGGGCCGCCGATCGGATGCCGTTGCAGTTGAGGGTGACGATGCGCATTTGCCGGTCCCCGACGAAGGCGCAATCATACGCGCCTGCCGAGCGGGAGAACGCATGCAGCCTTACCAGCAGGAATTCATCGAGCTCGCCCTGTCGCAGGAGGTGCTGCGCTTCGGCGAGTTCCGCCTGAAGAGCGGGCGCCTGAGCCCCTACTTCTTCAACGCCGGCCTGTTCAACACGGGCGGCGCCATGGCGACCCTGGGGCGCTGCTACGCGCGCGCCGTCACGGAAGGCGCGCCGCCCTTCGACATGCTGTTCGGCCCGGCGTACAAGGGCATCCCGCTGGTCACGGCCACCGCCACCGCGCTCGCCGACTGGCACGGCCGGAGCCTGCCCTTCGCCTTCAACCGCAAGGAGGCGAAGAAACACGGCGAGGGCGGCACCATCGTCGGCGCGCCGCTCGCCGGCCGGGTGCTGATCATCGACGACGTCATCTCCGCCGGCACCGCGATCCGCGAGTCCATCGAGATCATCAAGGACGCCGGCGCCACGCCGGCCGGGGTCGTGGTCGCCCTCGACCGGCAGGAGCGGGGCCAGGACTCGGCGCTGTCGGCCGTCCAGGAGGTTCAGCAGGCCTTCAGCATCCCGGTGGTACACATCATTTCGCTGCGGCACCTGATCGAGCACCTCCAGGCGCAGGGCCGGCAGTCGGAACTGGCGGCACTCAGGAACTACCGGGCCACCTGGGGGGTCGAGGCGGAACCGTGACGCAGTCGGCGGGAGCCGAGGCACGTCCGGCCCGAACATTCCGGTCGAGGTTCATAGCATGATTAACCGATTGATTCTGCTGGTTCTGCCCCTGCTTGCGCTGACGCTGGCGGCCGCGCCCGTGGAGGCGCAGAAGCTGTATCGCTGGGTGGACAAGAACGGCCAGGTCCACTACGGCGACAAGATCCCGCCGGAGTACGCCAGCCAGGACCGGGACATACTCAACAAGTACGGCGTCAAGGTGGGCACCGAGCAGGCGACCGGGACCCCCGAGGCACTGAGGGCACGCGAGGAGGCAGAACGCGCCCAGGCCCTGGCGGTGGAGAAGGCCCGTCGCGACCGGATGCTCCTGCAGGCCTACCAGAACACCGAGGAGATCGAGCTGGTGCGCGCGCGACGGCTCGACCAGATCGACGCCCAGCTGACGATCCAGGAACAGTCGCTCGCGAACCTCAAGCAGCGGCGCGCCGAGCAGATGCGCCAGGCCGAGCGCTATGCGCCTTACAGCGCGAAGCCCGATGCTCCGCCGCTGCCCGAGGGGCTCGCCGCCGACCTGGAGCAGTCCGATTCGGACATCCGGGTGCAGGAGGCGAACCTGCAGAAGAAGCGCGAGGAACGCGAAGCCGTGAACCAGAAGTTCGACGAGGACCTCGAGCGCTTCCAGGAGCTGCGCAAGATCGACTGAGCTAGCTCCGCCCCGAGCTCCCGAAGCCGCCGGCACCGCGGGCTGATTCCTCGAAGGAATCGACGACCTCGAGGGCGACCTGCACCACGGGCACGATCACCATCTGGGCGATTCGCTCGCCCGGCTCGATGGTGAACGGGTGGTTGCCGCGGTTCCAGACCGACACCATCACCTGACCCTGGTAGTCCGAGTCGATCAGGCCGACGAGGTTGCCGAGCACGATACCGTGCTTGTGGCCGAGGCCCGAGCGCGGCAGCAGTACGGCCGCGAGGCCGGGGTCGTCGAGGTGGATGGCGAGGCCCGTCGGCACGAGGTGGGTCTGGCCTGGCTCGAGCGTGAGGGGCGCCTCGAGGCAGGCGCGCAGGTCGAGGCCGGCCGAGCCGCCGGTGGCATAGTGCGGCAGCGGGATCGAGCCGCCGATGCGCGGGTCGAGGATGCGGATCTTGAGGCGGTGCATCAGCGGCGCACGTGCACGACGTTGCTCGCAGGCCGCGCCTCGGCCGCCATGCGCCCGGCGACGAGGGCGATGAGCCGCCGCGCCAGTTCCAGCTTGCCGGCGGTCTCGAGCTCCTCGCGCCCGCCGTCCCACAGCACAATGAGCGCATTGTCGTCCCGATCGAACGCGAGGCCGTCGCCCACACGGTTGGCGGCGATCATGTCGAGCCGCTTGCGCTCGAGCTTGGCGCGCGCGTGCTCCTCGACCTTCTGCGTCTCGGCCGCGAAGCCGACGACGAAGGGCCGCGGCTCGAGGGCCGCCACGGACGCGAGGATGTCCGGCGCCTTGACGAGCTCGAGCGTCATGGTCGGGGCGTCCTTCTTGATCTTCTCCGGCGCCGCCTGCGCCGGCTCGTAGTCCGCGACCGCGGCGGCACCGATGTAGACGTCCGCGCCGCGCATGGCCGCGTGCACGGCCTCGTGCATCTGCCGCGCGCTCTCGACGTCTACCCGCGTCACGCCGGGCGGTGCGGCCAGCGACACCGGCCCGCTCACCAGCACCACCTCGGCGCCGGCCTCGCGCGCCGCCTGCGCCACGGCGTATCCCATCTTCCCGGAGCTGCGGTTCGTGAGGAACCGCACCGGGTCGAGCCGCTCGCGCGTCGGCCCTGCGCTGACCACGACCTTGCGCCCGGCGAGCGGCCGCGACAGGCTGAGCAGTGCGAACACCGCCTCGGCGATCTCCACCGGCTCCAGCATGCGGCCCTCGCCCGTCTCGCCGCAGGCCTGCTCACCCGCGACCGGGCCGTGCAGCGCCACGCCGCGGGCGCGCAGCGCGGCGACATTCGCCTGCGTGGCCGGGTTCGACCACATCAGCCGGTTCATCGCCGGCGCGAGGTGCAGCGGCGCGGCCGTGGCGAGGCACAGCGTGGCCAGCAGGTCGTCCGCGCGACCGTGGACGAGCCGTGCCATGAATTCCGCCGTGGCCGGCGCGACCAGGACGAGGTCGGCCCAGCGCGCCAGCTCGATGTGGCCCATCGCGGCCTCGGCCGCCGGATCCCACAGCGATTCGCGCGGCTCGCGTCCCGACACCGCCTGCAGCACCAGCGGCGCCACGAACTGCCGTGCGCTCGCGGTCATGACGACCTGCACCTCGGCGCCACGCTCGCGCAGGCGCCGGACGAGATCCGGCGTCTTGTAGGCGGCGATGCCGCCGGTGATGCCGAGCAGGATGCGCGGGACGCGTCTTTCGGTCATGGCCTCATTATTGCGCCCGCCCCGCACGAACACCAATGCGCCATGCCGCGGGGTTCTGACCTCATGCCCGCGACGCAGTATCGGGCTCCCTGCGCGCTTTGTGCCCCTTCCCGGGCCTTTCCCGCCGACCCGGCCGCGCCTGCGCGCCGCAGAATCCGTGCCCGGAGGTGCCATGCTGTTCAGGGAATGGCCGGCGGCCGAGAAGCCGCGCGAAAAGCTGCTCGCACTAGGGCCCGGCGCGCTGACCGAGGCCGAGCTCATCGCGCTGCTGCTGCGCCACGGCCATCGCGGCGCGAGCGCGCTCGACCTCGCCCGCTCGCTGCTCGCGCGCTTCGGCTCCCTCAGGGGCCTGCTGTCGGCGCCGCGCGAGGACGTCTGTCGCCACCCCGGCATCGGCACGGCGCGCTGGGCCGAGCTGCAGGCGGCCCTCGAGCTGGTCCGACGCCACCACCTCGAGCGGCTGCGCTTCGGGCCGGCGCTCACCAGCCCGCGCGCCGCGCGGGACTTCCTGATTGCGCGGTTGCGCGACCGCGATCACGAGGTGTTCTGCTGCCTGTTCCTCGACACGCGCCACCGGCTGCTGGGCTTCGACGAGCTCTTCCGCGGCACGCTCGACGGCGCGAGCGTCCACCCGCGCGAGGTGGTCAAGACGGCGCTTGCCCGCAACGCGGCGGCGGTGATCCTCGCCCACAACCACCCTTCCGGCGTCGCCGAGCCGAGCCAGGCGGACGAGATCATCACGGCGCGGCTGCGGGATGCGCTGGCGCTGGTGGACATCCGCCTGCTCGACCACCTGATCGTGGGCGACGGAACCTGTGCTTCCCTGGCGGAGCGGGGACTGGTGTGAAGCCCGCCGGTCCCCCGGCGGCCGGTCCCTCTCCGGCCGCCGGGTTACGGCGTGTCCTCCCGAACGGGGCTGGGGGCCCCGTACCGTTCAGCCGACCCGGCGCGAACGCGAAGCGCGGGGTCGACTCGGCGATTGCAGGCTAGCGCCGCCGGGCACCCGCCGGAAATTCGTGCCCGCCCGTACGGGCGCCGGGTGGCCCGGGGCCACCCATCGCGTCAAGGCGCCCCGCGCACCCACTCGAGGCTGATGCGCACGGCATCCGCGAGGCTGCGGCACTGCAGCTTTTCCATCATGCGCGCCTTATAGACCTCGACCGTCCGCGGGCTGATGCCGAGGCGCTCGCCGATCTCGCGGTTCTGCAGGCCGTCGGCGATCAGGAGCAGCACCTCGCGCTCGCGCGGCGTCAGCCGCGACACGCGGTCCTCGACCCGCGTCCGCTGTGACTGCTCGGCGTGGCGCTCCTGGTCGCGTCGAATCGCGTTCTGCAGGACGTCGAGCAGCACCTCGTCGTCCACCGGCTTCTCGAGGAAGTCGAAGGCGCCGGCCTTGAGCGCCTGGCGCGTGGTCGCCACGTCACCGTGCGCCGTGAGCACCACCACCGGCAGGGTCGAGCCACGCTCCGCCAGCGCCTGCTGCAGCTCGATGCCGGACAGGCCCGGCATCTTGAGGTCGGTGAGGATGCAGCCGCGCCAGTCCGGCTCGAAGGTCGCGAGCAGCGACTCGGCGCTCGAGTACACCCGGGTGCGCAGACCCTTGAGCGACAGCAGCAGGCTCAGCGAGTCCCGCACCGACGGGTCGTCATCCACGAGGAACACGGTGGCATCGTTCATCGGCCCATCCTTCAACTGCAGCGGGTCGGCAGCTGCACCGCGAAGCATGCACCGCCGAGGCGGCTCGGCGCGAGCCTCAGGTCCGCGGACTGGGCCTGCAGCAGCGAGCGGCTGATGGCGAGGCCGAGCCCCATGCCGTCGGGCTTGGTGGTCACGAAGGGTTCGAACAGGCGCGGCGCCACCTCCTCGGCGATGCCGGGACCCGAGTCGTCCACCTCCAGCAACAGGACGCCCGGCACGGGCTCCACTGAGAGGCGCACGCGGCGCTGCCCCGGCGGCTGGGCGGCGGTCGCCTCGAAGGCGTTGCCGAGCAGGTTGTGCAGCACCATCTCCAGCTGGATCCGGTCGCAGCAGGCCGGCGGCAGCCCGACCGGCAGGTCCAGCTCGAGCGCGATGCCGGCGCGCCGGGCACGCTCTGCGAACGCGGCGCGCACGCCCTCGATGGCCTCGGCGAGATCGACAAGTCCGGTCCTGGGAGCACCGCCGCTGTAGAAGTCGCGCAGCCGGCGCATCACGTCCGAGGCGCGCATCGCCTCGCGGGCCGCCTTGTCCAGGGTGCCGGGCAGCCGCTCGTCGGCGCCATGGATCGGCTCAGCGAGGATCTGGGCCGCCTGCAGGTAGGACACCAGCGCGGTGATCGGCTGGTTCAGCTCGTGCGTCAGCGCCGAGGCCAGCTCGCCCGCGACGGCGAAGCGCATGGAGCGCGCGAGCGCCGTGTCCCGCTCGCGCAGCTGCGCCTCCGCGGCGTGCCGCTCGGTCGCGTCGCGCACGATCACGATGTGGCGTGCCGCGGCCGGCGAATCGAGGCCCGCCCAGGCGATGTCCGCGGGAAAGCGCCGGCCGTCGAGCCGCGACGCCGTGAGGCTGCTGCGACCCTCCCGCGTGCCCAGTTCCAGCCCGGGCAGCAGCTGCCCGGCGGGCAGCGAGTCGAGCGCGCCGCCGCCGGGCGCAAACATGCGCAGCGCCGCCGGATTGGCCGACACCACCCGCCCGCCGGCGTCGAGGGACAGCACCGCGTCCGGCGCGGTGGCGAGCAGCGCCCGCTGCTCCGCCTCCTGCGCAGCGACGCGCTCGAGCGCCCGGCGGCGCTCGGACACGACCGCCCCGAGCAGCAGCGCCGTGGTGCCAAGCGTCACCAGCAGGAACTGGATGTCCACGAGCGGCAGGAAGTCCAGGCGGTCCTTGACCGTCACCACCAGCCCGGCCTGGATGCCGAGGGTGGCGAGCGCCGCGCCGGGCACCCCCCAGCGCAGGGCGATCCAGATCACCGGCACGAACAGGGGATAGAAGAAGCGCACCTCGTCCGCCGGGAAGGCCACCACCAGCCAGAGGATCCCCATCGTCCCGAATGCCTGGGCCGCCACCTCGGGCGCCCGGCGCCGGCCCATCACCTCGAACTCGGTCACCGAGGCGAGGCCG
>JBBINN010000075.1:0-13683 GCA_037443885.1 Gammaproteobacteria bacterium
CCCAAGCAGCGCGGCGAGGAGTGCCCCCCGCCGGATCCCGGTCGCGGCGCAGGCAGGAACTCCGGATCCCGGCCGCAGCGCAGGCTCTACCGCCGGATCCCGGTCGCGGCGCAGGCACAACCGATGGGCGTGCGCTCAGCCCAGCGGCTCGCCGTCCTCGCGCCGCAGCGCGATCAGCGACGGGCGCGGCACGTGGCCCGGACCGTCCGGCCAGCTCGAGCGCGGCGCCTCGAGCGTGCCGCCCTCGCCCGGGTGCTGGATCGCGAGGAACAGCGTCGCGTAGTCCGGCGTGAAGCTGCAGCCGCAGACCTCGGATCCCGTTGGTGCGCTCATCATCTGCCTCGGTCGGCCGCGGTCAGGTCCGCGCGTCGGCACCATGAAACAGCCGTTGTGGTGGCCGCCCGGCTGCTTGCCGTCGGTGACGATCCACAGGTTGCCCTCGCGGTCGAGGGCGAGGTTGTCCGGGCTGCCGAGCGGGCTCGGGCCGGCGTCGGGCCCGGCCTCGAACAGCAGGCTCCAGCGGAAGGCGGGCGCGCCGCAGTCGCCGCCCTCTTCCTCGATCTCGATCACGTGGCCGAAGGGATTCGGGCCGCGCGGGTTGGCGGCATCGGGACCGAGGTCCAGTTCGCGGCCGTTCCACGTGCCGCGGGTCGAGACAGGTTCACGGTGCGCGTTGTTCGTCAGCGCCACGTAGACCCTGCCCGTCGCGCCATCGGGAGCGACGTCCTCGGGCCGGTCCATCGGCGTCGCACCGAGCAGATCGGCCGCGGCCCGCAGCCTGATGACCACGTCGCCCTGGCTCGCAAAGCCGTTGTCGGGCGTCAGCGGCCCGTGCCCCTGTACCAGCGGCAGCCAGCGACCGCTGCCGTCGGCGTCGAGACGCGCGACGTACAGCGTCCCGCGATCGAGCAGGTCCCGGTTGGCCTCGCGTTTCGTGGGGTGCACGGGGTCGGCAGTCACGAACTTGTAGAGATACTCGAAGCGGTCGTCGTCGCCGCTGTACACGGCGAGCCGGCCGTTCTTCGTGAGCGCCGTGGCGGCACACTCGTGCTTGCAGCGGCCGAGCGCCGTTCGCTTCCTCGGGACAGCGGCGGGGTCGAGCGGATCGATCTCGACGATCCAGCCGAAGCGCAGCATCTCGGCCGGCTCGCGCGCGACGTCGAAGCGCGCCTCGATGTGCTCCCAGCCGTGCTCGCCCGCGGCCTTGGGCGGCATCCGGCGATGCGCCTCGCGCAGCGCCGAGTCGGCGCGCTGCAGCGCGCCAGCCCCGCCGAAGTACTTGTCCACGTTCTCCTCGGCGGTGAGAAAGGTTCCCCAGGGCGTCTGGCCGCCCGCGCAATTGTTCAGCGTGCCGCGCACCATGACGCCCGCAGTGTCGGCGCTCGTGCGCAGCAGCGCATGGCCTCGCGCAGGTCCCGTGATCTCGCAGGGCGTTTCGCCGGTGATGCGGCGCGCCCACCGGCTGCCGGGCACGTGCCGCCAGCGGCCGCGCGGGTCGCGCTCGACGAGCAGCACGCTGACGCCATGCATCGCGAGGCTGAGCGGCACGACCTGCGGATGGCGCCGCACGTAGGCTTCGATTCGCGCGGGATCGAGCGTCTCGAGGTTCTCGAGGCCCGGCAGAAGCAGCTCCTCGTTCGTGTACTCGTGGTTCACGCACAGCAGCCCGCGCTCCAGGCCGCCATCGAGCGCAAAGAAGTGCACGGCATCGTTGTTGTAGCCGTACTGGCGGGCGGCCACGCCCGGCCGCGCCTCGAGCAGGGCACCGCGCGCCGCGGCGCGGGCGTCTAGAGCGGGTGTACCGGGGAACAGCGGGTCGCCCCAGCGCACGACGAGGTCGCTCGCGAGACCGCGGGCGAGCGTCACTCGGTCGGCGTTCGAACCCGGCATGGGCTCCAGTCCCGCAGCACCTGCCGCGCCTCCCCGCGGGAGCGCGAACGCGGCCGCCACCGCTGCCGCGCCCTTGATGAGCCCGCGGCGGCTGACGGCGACCTCCAGGAACCGCGAAAGCGGCTCCGCGCCGGGACCCTGCCTGCCACTCATGTAACGGTTCCTGACGGGGCGCCCAGCGGCGCCGTGACGTCCCATCCTCGCCCGAGTGCGCTACAGAGAGGTTACGGCCCGAGGAACAGCCGGTAGGCAGGGTTCGCCGTTTCGTCGGTGTAGACGTAGTGCAGCTCGTCAAGGTGCTGCAGGAACTCGGCGCGCTCGCCGGGCGGCACCTGGATGCCGGCCAGGACCCGGCCGTAGTCCGAGCCGTGGTTGCGGTAGTGGAACAGGCTGATGTTCCAGCGCGACCCGACGGCCTGCAGGAACCGGAGCAGCGCGCCGGGCCGCTCCGGGAATTCGAAGCGGTACAGGACTTCGTGCTCGAGGCCCGGCGCGTGGCCGCCGACCATGTAGCGCACGTGCAGCTTGGCCATCTCGTTGCCGGTCATGTCCATGACCGGGAAGCCCGCCGCCTCGATCGCCACGCGCAGCGCCTCGCGCTCCTCGCGGCCCTGCGACAGGGCGAGGCCGACGAAGATGCGCGCCGCGGCCGGATCGCCGTAGCGGTAGTTGAACTCGGTCACGCCGCGCCGTCCGATGAGCTCGCAGAAGGCCCGGAAGCTGCCGGGCCGCTCGGGGATCTCGACGGCGAACAGCGCCTCGCGCTCGCCGCCGAGGTCGGCACGCTCGGCCACGTGGCGCAGCCTGTCGAAATTCATGTTCGCGCCGCAGTTGATCGTCACCAGCGTCCGGTCGCGGCAGCCCTCGCGGGCAACCCACTTTTTCATGCCCGCGACGGCGAGCCCGCCGGCCGGCTCGACGATCGAGCGTGTGTCCTCGAAGATGTCCTGGATGGCGGCGCAGGTCTCGTCGGTCGTCACCAGCACGATCTCGTCCACGTACTGCCGGGCTAGGCGGAAGGTCTCCTCGCCGACGCGCCGGACGGCCACGCCGTCGTGAAAGATGCCGACGCGGTCGAGAGCCACGCGCCGGCCGGCCGCGAGCGAGGCGTGCATGCTCGCCGCGTCCTCCGGCTCCACGCCGACGATGCGGATCGCGGGGTACAGCGACTTGATGTAGACGGCGATGCCGCCGATCAGCCCCCCGCCGCCCACCGGCACGAAGATCGCATCCATGCCCTCGGGCTGCTGGCGCAGCAGCTCCATTGCGATGGTGCCCTGCCCGGCGATGACCTCCGGGTCGTCGAACGGGTGTATGAGAGTGAGACCCTCCGCCGCGCCGAGTACCAGGGCGTGCTCGAAGGCGGCATCGTAGTCGTCCCCCTCCAGGACGATCTCACCGCCGAGGTCCGCCACCGCCTGCACCTTGATGCTCGGCGTGGTCCTCGGCATCACGATCACCGCGCGCACGCCGCGCCGTCGCGCGCCGAGCGCCACTCCCTGCGCGTGGTTGCCGGCCGAGGCGCAGATCACTCCGCGTGCCGCCTGCTCCGGCGCCAGGTGCGCAATGCGGTTGTAGGCGCCACGCAACTTGAAGGAGAACACCGGCTGCAGGTCCTCGCGCTTGAACAGCACGCGGTTGCGGAGCCGGCGCGACAGGCGCCGCGCCTCCTCCAGGGGAGACTCGATGGCGACGTCGTAGACGCGCGCCTTGAGGATGCGCTCGATGTAGCGATAGTCCATGGTGGGTCGTCGGAGGTGCCGCGCGACATTAGCAGGATCCGGCCCGGCTTGGCTTGCCTGCCGGGTGCCCGGCCTGCAAGATGGCCGTGTTGACCCCGGCCACCGCCCCACCCGACCCACGCGAGCTCGGCCGGCGGCTGATCGTCGCCTCGGCGGCGATCGGCGCGCTCGGCCCCTTCGGCATGCACGTGCTGCTGCCGGCGCTGCCGGCCATCGCCGCGGCCTTCTCGGTCCGGGCCTCGGCGGCTCAGCTGCTGGTTAGCCTCGCGCTGGTCGCCATCGCGCTCGGCAACCTCGTCGTCGCGCCGCTGTCGGACCGCTACGGCCGCCGGCCCGTCATCATGGCCGGTCTGTGGCTGTTCCTCGCCGGAAGCGCCGCCGCGGCGTTCGCACCCAGCCTGCCGCTGGTCGTCGCGGCCCGCATCGTGCAGGCATTCGGCGCCGGAGCGGCGATGGCGGTCGCGCGCGCCGCGATCATGGACTTCTTCGGGCCGGACCGCGCGGCCAGCGCGCTGGCGACGACGGCGACTGCGGTGCTGTTGGTGCCGATGGTAGCTCCCACCCTCGGCGGGCTGGCAGTCGAAAACTGGCACTGGCGCGCCCCGTTCGCGCTCGCGGTGATCGTGGGCCTGGCGGCGCTGTGGTTCACGTGGGCGCGGACATCGGAGACGCACGCCGCCAGCCGTTCGGCCGGGCCGTCGCCGCGGACGCTGTCGAGCTACCGGCGCCTGCTCGGCAATCCCGGCTACGTCGCCTACGTCGGCTTCGGCAGCTGCATGATGGGCACGGTGACCGTCTTCATCACCTCGGCCCCCTACGTGGGCATCGAGGTGCTCGGGATCTCTCCCTCGAACTACGGGCTGCTCTTCATTCTGCCCGCCGCTGCATCCTTCGCCGGATTCTTCTTCACCGCACGCATGGCGACCCGCCTCGGCGGCATGCGCATGATGCGGATGGGCGCCGGTCTGTCGCTCGCGGGCGCAACGGCGCTGCTCGCGGCGATGCTCGCCGGGGCGACACACCCGCTCGCGCTTTTCTTGCCGGGCATGTTGGTCTGCGCCGCGAACGCGCTGTCGGCGCCGAACTCGACGACCGGCGCCATCGCCTCGGCCAGCGACGTCGCCGGCGCCGCGTCGGGGCTGCTCGGCTTCTTCCAGCTGCTGGTCGGAGCGGTCGCCACGCAGGTCGTCGCGACAGTGGCCGCCGGCAGCGGCCTGCCGCTCGCCGTGGCCGTGATGATCCTCAACCTCGTCGCGCTGGCGCTGCTCGTGCACATCGGCCGGCGCGGCGCCATCGAGGCGGTCGCGCGGCCGGGCGACGCGGACGCGGAAAAAGGCCTCTAGGCCTTCTCGACCAGCAGGTGGTGCACTCCATGCGGCGCGCGCAGCGTCGCCACCCGGACCCTGCCGCGCGGCGCGAGGCTGACTTCCGCGGGCGGCACCGCCACGGCGGCGCCGTGGACAGAGGCGCGCGCGAGCAGCGCGTCGAGCCCCTCGACGCTCAGGCACACGGCCACCAGGCCGCGGTTTGGCGCGCGGCAGACTTCGCGCAGGGAAGGCGCAATGTGCGGCGGCAGGCCGTAGTGGATCACGCCGAGCATCACGTCCTCGACCTTGCGGCCGAAGTTGTTCGCGCGGATCAGGCTCGCGCGGCCGGCGCCGATCATCCGGCCGAAGGTATCGCTCTCGAAGCGGTACTCGAGTCCGAGCGGCAGGCCGAGACCTTCCTCGTAGAACCGGCGCACCGGCTCGAGTTCCGTCACGGGGCCGGAGCAGCTCTGCACCTCGCTGAACAGCCGGTCGGTGACGCTCACGTAGTCGGCCGCGCGCGCCGCGACGGGATGGATGAAGGCCACCAGCACGCCATCCGGGGCCCGCAGGTGCGCCTCCTGGAAGCGTTCGCCCGTCGGCAGGTCCAGCTGTGCCGGCGGGCCGACCAGCTGGAAGCCCCTGGCTGATGCGCGGGCCACCGCGGCATCGAGGTCCGACGTGAACACGTCCACCACCTTGAGTGCGTCAGTCGAGAGCCCCACGCCGCCCGGCCGGATGACGGTCGGCGAAGGTGGATCGAAGGCGACGAGGCGCACGCCGATCGCCGTTCCAGGTGTCAGCAGCTGAACGGTGCGCGCCGTGAGGCCCTCGAGCCCGAAGAGTGCGGCGACTCCCGCCGCGTCGAGCGACTCGTCCGCCACGAGCCGCAGGTCGAGCACGTCGCGGAACAGGGACAGCTGTCGGTCGATCTCGCCGGTGCTGATGACCGGGCCGTCGATGGATACCACTCTCGCCATCAGGATTCCTCACGCCGGGCGCGAAAGGATAGCCGAGCCAGTATCTGTCGCGGTCCGGGCGGTCGGGCCCGGGACCGGGCCCGGCTCAATCCCGTACACCGCCCGGGCGATGAATCTGGAAGCGGAAGCGCGCCTTGCCGAAGGCAAGCTCGTCGCCGTCGCGCAGCAGTTCCCGGCGCACGCGCCGCCCATTGACGAAGACGCCGTTGGTGCTGCCGGCGTCCTCGACCACCGTCGCATCAGTGCCGAGCCGCAGCGTTGCGTGGTGCCGGCTCATCCAGTTCTCGTCCAGCTGCAGGTCGTTGTCCGGCGTGCGACCGACACGAATGCGCTCCTGCCCGAGGACCTGCAGGGGAGCGACGGGATCATCGAGACGCACTAGGTAGCGCTTGGGCGGGACCGCGCGCCCGGACGGCGCGGGCGAAACGACGCTGGCCGGTTCCGGCAACACCGGCGAAGCATCTGCGGGTTGCGGTTCGGCTGCCGGAGGCTGCGGGGCCGCATCGACGGCCAGGAAATCGTCCCGGTACCGGCCAAGCGCCTCGCGGGAGCGCAGCAGCTCGAGCAGGCGGTCCGCGTGCAGCCTGGCCTCGCGCAGATCCTCGCGCGCGCGCCGCAACTCGGCGGTGCGCTCCTCCTCGCGGACGCGCCAATGGTCACGCACGCGGGCGGGGTCGGATTGGCCGGCCACGGCCGATGTCGGCCTGGAGGCGTCGGCATCAAGGCGCTCGAGCTGCAGCCGTGCCGCGGCCTCCGCCTGGCTCCGGGCCTCCAGTTCGACCCTCAGCCGCTCCAGCTCGGAATGCAAGGCCTCGGCGCGCACGGATCCGGCCGCGATCCGCGTCTCGGCCTCGAGCAGCGCGGCCTCGCGCTCGACGAGGCGCGCCTGGGCCGCGGCCTCGACGACCTCGTGCCGCGCTCGTTCTGCGGCTAGGGCCTCTTCGGCAGCCGCGAGCTGGGCACGCCGCTCATCGTGCTGGGCCGCCAGCGCGAGCCGCTGCCGCTCGACGTCCGCGAGGCGCTGCTCGAGAATCGCGATCTCGACCGGCGATGCGTGGACCTGTCGCTCGGCGGCGGCGCGCGCGGCCTCGAGTTCCCGCTGAAGGCGCGCGATCGCAAAGGACTTCTCGCGCAGGGTCGTGGTGAGCGCCGCGATCGCCTCGTCCGATGAGTTTGCCGCGCCGACTTCAGGCTCCACGAGCGGAGGCCATTCGCCCGTCGTGGACAGCAGGTCGTCGCCCGCCGCATCCGCGTTGGAGGAAGGCGGCCACTCTCCGGTGGCGGAGAGGAGATCCTCGGGTGCCACCGTCGAAGACTCGTCCAGGATCGGCAACTCGTCAGTGGAGTCGAGGTCGTGTTGCGGCTGGCTGTCTTGCGGGCGGTATCCCACGGGATCGCCGTCACTGCTCGCGCAGCGCGGACTCCTCGGCGGAGGGGCCCAGGCGGAACAGGTACCCCACGCTGCCGAACGCCACGGTGTCGAAGTCGTTGAGCTCCGCTTTGCGAACGCGGATCCCGTTGACGAAAACACCGTTGGTGCTCGCCGCGTCTTCCACGACGACCTTGTCGCCCTCGAGGCGCAGCACCGCGTGCACCCGGCTGACCCGCGTATCCGTGATCCGGATTCCGGCTTCCGGCGCCCGACCGACGTAGACGCGCCTGCCAGTCAGCTCGTGCGCCTCGCCGCTGCCCGGCTCCATGGAGAGCAGGATGCGCCGCGGAGCTTCCTGACGGGATTCCTCGGCTGGCACGACCAGCTCCGCAACCGGGGCGGGGGCAGGCACCGAAGGCGGGGGGTCGATGACAACCGTGTCGGTAGCCGCAGCGCCGAGGTAGAACCGGTCCTGGACTGGCGGCGACTCGACCACCGGCTCGGGTCTGGGTCTGGGGCTGCGGCGGGCCGCGGCGATCAACTTCTGCAGGGCACCGCGGAAGTCGCCCTCGAAGCGGCGCTTCGCTTCGCGGCCGTTGAGCTCGTCGAGCAGGCGCGCCACCTGCTTCGCGCGCTCGGCAAGCGCTTGCGCGAGGCGGCTGCGCTCCGCCTGCACGCTCTCGAGCTCCTCGCGCGCCACCGCGAGGGCGCGGCCACGCTCCTCCAGACGCTCCTTGAGGCGCTCCACCTGCCGCTCCCCGCGCACCGGGTCGCCGCCGGACCGGGACAGGAATCCCGCAGCCGGGGTTTCGAGGCGGGCCCGCAGGCCGTCCCGCTCCAGGATTAGCGATGCGATCTGCGCAGACTGGTCCGTAACCTCGCACTCGAGCGCCTCGGTCCTCCCCGCCAGTTCAGCGAGGCGGCCTTCGAGCAGCCGCTCGCGCTCGGTGGCTGCGGCGCGCAGCCCCGCGAGTTCGGCCGCCAGTTCGAGGTTCTCGCGCTCCAACTGCTGCTCGCGCGGCGAGGGCGCGGACGAATCGGCGCCGGAGGTCACGCAATCGAGGTAGAAGCCCTGCTCGGACAGCAGCTCGATGGGTTCGCCGCCGGGCCGGGAGGTTTCCCAGCCGAGGCTGCCGGCCGGGCTGACCGTACGGGCCGTGAGCTCGATGCTCTCTACGTCGAGCGGCTCCTCGACCTGCAGGCCCGAGGTCGGGAGTTCCTCGAGCGCCGGGCCGCGGGACGTCTCGTCGGCCATCGCCTTCTCTTCCCTAATCGCCATTCCCCTGCGCGGCGCCTGGCAGATCCACCGGGCGCTCGCTTTGTATTGGCGTCGATTATGCGCCGGGAACACGCCTCGGGCTGCCGATATTGACATATGGCACGAGGCGCGGACGGAGGTACACGGCGACGCCAGGGGGTATCGCCCTCAGGCGAGGAAGGCGCGTACCTCCCGGGCGACGACCTCCGGCGCTACGTCGAAGATGCCGAAGCCGTGCTCCCCGAGGTCCTGGAACCTCGCCTGCCGCAGCAGCGCGCGGGCACGCAGCGTCGCATCCCAGAGGTCGTCGCGCGGCCGCACTACCAGCACGGGCTGTGTCAGCATCGGCAGGCGCTCGGCCGCAGTCCAGTGGACCGCGGCCCTTGCGCCCCACCACGCCTGCGGCCCGTTGCGCAGCTTCTCGGCGAAGCCGGCGGCGAGCTGCTCGAGCGTGACGCCGGGGCCGCGCCAGCGCAGGCTGCGCTGCCACTCCTCGGCGAGATGAGCGCCGTCCTCGCGGATCGGCGCCGGCCACGGGTTGGCGTCGAAAGCCGCGCGCTCCTGCGTGGTGAGCACCGGCACGGCGACCATTACGATCCTGCGGATGCGCTCCGGCTGCGCGAGCGCCATCTCCGCGGCGATGGCCGAGCCGGTGTGATAGCCGAGCAGATCCACCTGCCGCAGGCGCATCTGGTCGAGGAAATCGAGCATCGCGCCCGCGTAGTCCGCGGCGCGTCCGACTCCCCGAAGCCGGGCGTATCCGGCGCGAACACCGAGCGGTCCGCCGCCATCGGCGCGAGGAAAGGCCGGAACGTGCGGCTCGACATCGGGCTCTGGTGCAGACAGACGAGCGGCGTCAGCTCGTCGAAGCCACCGCTCGAGGGAAAGGCGCTGCGCACGTGCAGCTGGCCGAAGCGGCAGTCCACGTACAGGCGACGGAGATTTGTTACCGGCTGCGCCGGCGCGGCGCGGGAACGGGATTTCATCAGGCCTGCTTCAGGTACCAAGCGTGGTCGAGCGCGGTCGGCTCCGCGTTGAAACGTTCGCACTCGGCGCGCTTGACCGCCATGAACGCGTTCATGAAATCGGCGCCCAGCGCCTCATTAAGGAAAGTCGACTGCGCCGCCGCGGCGAGCGCCCCGTGCCAGTCGAGCGGCACACGCGGGTCGCACGGCCGCTCGTAGCCGTTGCCCGTGACCGGCGCGCCCGGGTCGAGTCGCTGGCGGATGCCGTGGTGCAGTCCCGCCAGCACCGTTGCCATCGCGAGGTAGGGGTTGGCGTCGGCGCCGCAGATGCGGTGCTCGACGTGGCGCGAGGACGGCGGGCCGGCCGGGATTCGAAAGCCCACCGAGCGGTTGTTGATGCCCCAGGTCGGCGCTACCGGCGCGTAGGACAGGCGGCGGAAGCGCCGGTACGAGTTCGCGTTCGGCGCGAACACCGCCATGCACTCCGGCATCGTTGCGACGAGGCCGGCGATGCCATGGCGCAGCAGCGGCGTGCCCGCGGGATCCTCGGCCTCGAAGAGATTGCGCCCGGCGGCATCGGCGAGGCTCACGTGCACGTGCAGGCCGCAACCGGCCTGGTCGCCGAAGGGCTTGGCCATGAAGGTAGCCGTCAGGCCGTGGCGCGCAGCGACGCCGCGAACGAGACGCTTCCACATCACCGCGTCGTCCGCGGCCGCGAGCGCATCGGCGCGGTGCGCCAGGCTCACCTCGAACTGCGCCGGCGCATACTCGGACATCAGCGTCCGCGCCGGCAGGCCCTGCTGGGCGGCGGCGTGGTACACCTCGTCGAACAGCGGCGACATCTCCTCGAGCTTGCCGAGGCCGTAAGTGTCGTGGCGCGGCGCCGGCTGGCCTCCGACGAGGCCGCGCGCGGGGCGGATGCGCTCGTCGTCCTGCTCGACGAGGTAGAACTCGAGCTCGGCCGCCACCACCGGCCTGTAGCCGTCCGCGGCGAGGCGCTCGACCACGCGCGCGAGCGCGTGGCGCGGATCCGCGGCACAGGGCGAGCCGTCGGCCTCGTGCATGGTCATGAGGAGCTGAGCGGTCGGCCGACGCAGCCAGGGCGCGACGCGAAGCCGCCCGGGCAACGGCCAGCAGGTCTTGTCCGCATCGCCGCTCGACCAGACGAGGCCCGTCTCCTCCACGTCCTCGCCGCGACTGTCGAGCGAAAGGATCGAGCCGGCGACGTTGCGGCCGTGGCGGTACATCGGCGGCAGCTCCTCGCGGGAGATGCTCTTGCCGCGCGCGACGCCGTTCAGGTCCGTGATGACGAGCTGCACCGACTCGATGTCGGGATGCTGGTCGAGGAAGGCCTGGGCCTCGGCGGGATCTGCACTCATGGTCAATCTCTGGAGCGGGCGGCGATCGTCAGGTCAGCGACGCACTGCGACCAGCCGACTGCGAGGCGGTCCACGGCGGCCGCCGGCGTCGCCGGCGACAGCAGCATCATGTTGTGGAAGGGCGTGATCACGAGGCCGCGGTTCAGCAGGTAGAGGCGGATGACGTCCGGCAGCAGCGGCGGCAGCGCGCCGACCGACTGCCGGCCAGTGCGCGGCGGCGTGCGTGTGAAACCCACCTCGAGCCGCGCGCCGACGCGCTGCACGTGCCACGGCAGCGACTCCTGCTCGACCAGGCGCTCGAGGCCGTCCTCGAGCCGCTCGGCCATGGCGAGCATATGCTGGTAGGCGCGCGGCGTCATCACCTGCTCGAGGCAGGCGCGCAGCGCCGCGACGGCGAGCGGGTTGCCGGCGAGCGTGGTACCGATGCCGGAATGTCCCGCGGGCTTGGCGGCGAGCATGCCGCGGATGCGCTCCTCGACCTCGGCGGTGAAGCCGTAGACGGCGCAGGGGAAGCCGCCGGCGATAGCCTTGCCCACGACGAAGAAGTCCGGCTCGAGCCGCGCGACACCGGTGTATCCGCCAGGGCCGGTCGAGAGCGTGTGCGTCTCGTCGATCGCGAGCAGCGTGCAGTGGCGCCGCGTCAACTCGCGCAGCGCCTCGAGGAAACCCGGCTCCGGCAGCACCATGCCGGCGTTCGTCATCACCGGCTCGGCGAGGACGCAGGCGATCTCTCGCGTGCGCAGCGCCGACTCGAGCGCCGCGAGGTCGTTGAACTCGACGCAGCGGGTGTGCAGGCCGAGGTCGGCCGCCTGGCCGACGAGACCCGGCCGGTTGACCGTGCGGCCGTCCTGGAGGCGCACGAAGGCGTCGTCCACGGCGCCGTGGTAGCAGTGCTCGAAGACCAGCACCGACTTGCGCCCGGTGATCGCCCTCGCCCAGCGCAGCACGGCGCGGTTGGCATCGGAGGCAGTCTGCGTCATCTGCCAGAAGGGAAGGCCGAAGCGGGCCGCGAGCAGCTCGCCGGCCGCCGCCGCATCCTCGGTCGGCAGCATTGCGGTCAAGCCGCGCCGCGCCTGCGCTTCGAGCGCGCGCGCCACCGGTTCGGGCGAATGGCCGAACATGGCGCCGGTGTCGCCGAGGCAGAAGTCGGCGTAGGCGTTGCCGTCCACGTCGGTGAGCTCCGCGCCGCGCGCGGCCTCGAGGAACAGCGTCACCGGCGTGCCCCAGTCGCCCATCCAGTGCATGGGTACGCCGTGCAACCAGTGGGAGGCGGTGCGACCGGCGAGCGCACGCGAGCGAGGATGGGCGGCGTCGAAGCGCGCACGTTCCTCGGCAAGGAGGCGCTCGAGCGCGGTCCCCGGGATGCCTGCGATGCGGTGGGTCATGGTCCTGGACGTCCCGGCGGGGGGCGGGTCTTGGCCGAAGCTTACGAGGATACGCATGGGCTGGCCACGGCGCAGGCCGCATTGACCGGGCGCGGCCGCCGCCGCATAGTTCCGGGCCGCAACCACGGAGGTCCCCTTGCGCGACATCAAGCGTCCAGCGCGGCGACGCCTGATCGCCCTGCTGCCCTGCCTGTGGCTCGCGGGCGCCGCCACCGCGACCGATGCGCCCGCCGAGCCGGCCCCCGCCGCCGAGGCCGACGCGCCACCCAAGGGGTACCTGCTGTTCCGGTCGCGCTACGACGACCCCCGGACGCTCCGCCCCTACGGCCGGGCCGTCATCGAGGTCGCCGCGCGGTTCGGCGGCCGCTTCATCGTCCTCGCCGACGCGCCCGAGGCCATCGAGGGAACCCCGGACACCCGGCGCGTGGTGATCATGGAGTTCCCATCGCTCGCCGCGGCGCGCGCGTTCTGGGCCTCGGCCGAGTACGCCGAGGTGAAGAAGCTGCGCGAAGGCCTCGCCGGCGAGATCGACGCCGTCCTCTTCGAGGGCCGCTGAATTGCGGCCCGTCCACCTGCATTCCTGGAGTCACGCATGAAGCTCTACGGCGCTCTCGCCTCTCCCTACGTCGCCCGCGTGGTGCTGCTCGCGCGCGTAAAGGGCCTCGACCTCAAGGTCGAGATGCCCGCCGGCGGCCTCCGCTCGCCGGAGTACCTGGCGCTCAACCCCTTCGGCAAGATGCCGACCCTCGAGCACGGCGGCGAGGCGCTGATCGAGTCGCAGGTCATCTGCGAGTATCTCGAGGAACTGCACCCGGAGCCCGCGCTGCTGCCCGCCGACCCGCTCGGCCGCGCCCGCGTGCGCACTCTGTGCCGCGTGCTGGACCTGTATGTCACGCCCGAGTCCGGTGCACTGTTCAGGCAGATGAACCCCGCCACCCGCGATGCCGCGATCGTCGAGGCGGCCAAGGGCAAGCTCGCTGCCAACCTGCCGATCCTCGACGCGCTCGTGGGCAAGGCCCCGCACACGGGACCGGCGGGCATGTCGCTCGCCGACTGCGCCCTGCTCCCGTACCTGCGCCTCATGCGCAAGACGGTCGTGCCCGCCTACGGCGTCGCGGACCCGCTGACGCTGCCGAGCCTCGCGAAGTGGTCGGAGTGCATGGCCGCGCACCCGGTCGCGGGCCCGTTCTTCGCCGAGTACGACGCCGCGGTGGACGCGTTCCTGAAGATGCTCCGCGGCGGCTGAACCTGAGCGCACGGCAGGATCCGGAAGCGGTGCCTGCGCCGCGCCTCGAAACCCGGACATTGCCTCGCGCGCGGGCGGGATCCGGCGGGGGGCACTCCTCGCCTCGGGGGAGGTGGACATTCCTGTTCCTGATTACGCAGCTGGGTCAGCCAGTGAACC
>JBBINN010000076.1:0-13573 GCA_037443885.1 Gammaproteobacteria bacterium
CGCCGTGGCCGAGATTGCGGATCGCGAGATAGAGGCCGAGGCGCAATCCCCACGCGGCGGTGAGCGCGGTGAGCAGCCACTGCCGCGGCGCGTAGCCGTCCGCCAGCAGCAGGGTGGCAACCGCGACGATCGCGAAGCCGGGTCCCCAGAAGATGTCCACGATGCTGGCGTTCCTGAGCGGCAGGCTCACCAGCCACAGCAGGAACATGCAGCCGAGGATGATGCCAAGGTTGCTGGCGACCAGCGTGAGCGCTGTCATGGGGTCTCCGGGGATGTCCTGTACGCGTTTCGGCGATGCCGGGCCGGCGGATGCAGGCGGGGGACTCAGCCGCGGCGCTTCATGACGCGCGACTTCTCGCGCTGCCAGTCCCGGTCGCGTTCGTCCGCACGCTTGTCGTGCTGCTTCTTGCCGCGCGCGAGGCCGATCTCGACCTTGGCCTTGCCGCTCTTCCAGTAGACCGACAGCGGCACCAGCGCGTAGCCCTTGCGCTCGACCGCGCCGAGGAGCGTGTCGATCTGGCGGCGGTGCAGCAGCAGCTTGCGCGAGCGGGTGGGGTCGGCGATCACGTGCGTGGACGTGGTCGGCAGCGGCGAGATATGGGCGCCGAACAGCCAGGCCTCGCCGTCCTTCATCAGGACGTAGCCCTCCTTGAGCTGCAGCCGGCCGGCGCGCAGCGCCTTGACTTCCCAGCCCTGCAGCGCGAGGCCCGCCTCGTAGCGTTCCTCGATGAAGTAGTCGTGGCGCGCCTTGCGGTTGACGGCGATGCTGCCCGCGGGTGCGGCGTTCTCGGCCATGCGTGGAAACCTCTCGAGCGCGCATTCTACCGGCAAGCGGCCACGAGGCCGCGGTTGTCGCAGGCGGGGTCATCCCGGACAATCTGCGCCGGAGGTGCCGCGTATGCGGGAGATCAGGCGCAGCGCGCTGGTGCCGTACTCGGCGCTGCAGATGTACGAGCTCGTCGCCGACGTCGAGCGCTACCCGGAGTTCCTGCCGTGGTGCACCGCTGCCCGCATCCTCGAGTGGCAGGACGGGACGGTGCTGGCGTCCCTGTCGCTCGCGAAAGGCCGCGCGAGCGCGAGCTTCACGACGCGCAACACCCTGGCTCCCGGGCGATGCCTCGAGATGCGCCTGGTGGAGGGACCGTTCTCGAGCCTCGAGGGCCGCTGGGTCTTTGCCGACATCGGCCTGGCCGGCAGCCGCGTCGAGCTCGCCATGCGTTTCGCCGCCGCGGCGACGCTGGCCGGCATCCTGCTCGGTCCGGCTTTCGAGGGTATCTGCAACCAGCTCGTGGATGCGTTCGGGCGACGCGCGAGGCAGGTCTATGGCAACCGGTGAGACGGACGCCGCCACGGTGACGGTGATCGTGGCCGGCGAAGGTCGGCTGACGCGGCGGCGGCTGGTCGTCGCAGCAGGGACCCCGGTCGCCGAGGCCGTCGGGCGATCGGGTGCGCTCGTCGAGCACCCCGAGCTGGATCCCGCGGCTCTCGGCTTCGCGATCTACGGCCGCACCGTGAGTCCGGACCAGCCGGTAGAGGAGGGTGACCGGATCGAGGTGCTGCGTGCCCTGGTGCACGATCCCAAGGCGCGGCGCAGGGAACTGGCGCGCGCGGGGCGGACGCTGGGACGTTCAGCCCGGGGCCGCTGAGGGCCGGCCCGGGTCCGCGGAGTCCGCGTCGGGCAGCGATTCCGGGGTCACGACCTCGTCGACGGGCGGCCGCGGCCGGTCGGGCCTTTCGACCCTGACGACCTGGTCACCCTCGAACCACACGGTGGTCTGGCTCGTGAACACCTGGCCGCCCCTTCCCTGGCGACGCCAGTACACGTAGTCCCAGCGGCTCTGGTCGAAAGGGTCGGCGACCATCGGCGTGCCGAGCACGAATCGCACCTGGCTGCGGGTCATGCCGACCTGGACCTGGTCGATCTGCTCGACGTCGAGGATGTTGCCCTGCTGGATGTCCAGCCGGTACACGCAGCCGGCAACAAGCATCGTGGCGGTTGCCAGCAGCAAGGCGCGGCTGCGGGCGGTCAAGGGTCGCATGGGCGGGGATCCTGGGTGATAATCGCAGACATCATAACGGATCGCGGCCGGGGCGCCGAACGGACGGGCGACATGGACAGCGACGAACTCCGCAGGGCCGGCCTGAAGGTCACGTTGCCAAGGGTCAAGATCCTGGAGATCCTGGCGGGCAGCGGCGGCCGGCACCTGTCTGCCGAGGACATCTACAAGACCCTCATCGATCAGGGAGAGGAGATCGGTCTCGCGACGGTGTACCGGGTTCTCACCCAGTTCGAGCAGGCCGACCTCGTGCAGCGCCACCATTTCGAGGGCGGCACCTCGGTGTTCGAGCTCAACCAGGGCGAGCACCACGACCACATCGTCTGCATGGACTGCGGCAAGGTCGAGGAGTTCATGGACTGCGGCATCGAGGCGCGCCAGCTCGACGTCGCCAACAAGCTCGGCTTCGACATCGCCGAGCACAACCTGATCCTCTACGGCCGCTGCCGCCGCAAGGACTGCCCGAACAAGCGGCCGCGCGGCCCCGCAGCGTCCTGACCGGCGGAGCCTGCTCCTGCGTCGTCAGCCCGCGCGCGCTGCGCCGGCGGCTTTCAGCATCTCCCGGGCGTGCTCACGCGCCTTGCGCGTGAGTTCCACGCCGCCGAGCATCCGAGCCAGCTCCTCCACCCGCTCGTCGGCATCGAGCTCGGTCACCGTCATGCGGCTCGTACGGCCGTCGGTCAGCTTGCTGACCCGGAGCTGATGGTCCGCCTGGCTGGCGACCTGCGCCAGGTGGGTGACGCACAGGACCTGGCCGCGCGCGCCGAGCGCCGCGAGCTGCCGCCCCACCATCTCGGCGACGGCGCCGCCGACGCCGGCGTCCACCTCGTCGAAGACCATGCAGGTCTTCGCGGCCGCGTGCGCCGCGGCCACCTGCACGGCGAGGCTGATGCGCGACAGCTCGCCGCCCGAGGCGACGCGCCCGATGGGCCGCGCGGGCTGGCCTGGATTCGCGGTCACCAGGAAGTCGATCGCGTCGTCGCCCTCGGCGGAGGGCAGCTCGCCTGGCTGCGAGGCGACCTCGATCTCGAGCCGGCCTCCCGGCATGCCCAGCACGGCCATCAGGCGCGTCACCTGCGCCGCGAGCTTCTTCGCCGCCGTGCGCCGCGCAGCCGACAGCCGGCGGGCCGCCGCGTCGTACCGGGCCCGGATCTCGGCGAGCTGGCGCTCGATCCCGGCAAGGGCAACTTCGGAACTCTCGAGCCGCTGCAGTTCCCGGCTGAGCGACTCGAGCTGGGCCGCCAACTCGGCGGGCGCGACGCGGTGCTTGCGCGCCAGGTCCTCGATGGCCGCGAGTCGGCGCTCCACCCAGTCCTGCCGGCCCGGGTCCATGTCGAGCCCGTCCAGGTAGGCCCCGATGTCCCGGCCTGCCTCCTTCAGGCCGATCACCGCGTCCTCGAGGAGCCGCGCTGGATCCGCGAGGCGAGGATCCAGCGCGGCGGCCTGCCGCAGCTGTGCCGCGGCGCGGCTCGCGAGGGCGTGCGCGTCGGCACCGTCGCCTTCGTAGGCGAGTCCCAGCGCTGCGCGGGCCGCCTCCGCGAGCCGGCCGCGGTTGGCGAGCCGTGCCTGTTCCTCGGCGAGCGTCTCCGCCTCGCCGTCGCCGATCGCCAGGGCCTCGAGCTCGCCGACCTGGTAGCGCAGCAGCTCGAGACGCGAGCCCCGCTCGGCCGCGGCGTTCGCGAGCGCCCGTCGCTCGTCATCGAGCACTCGCCAGGCCGCGGCGTGCTGGCGCACCGGCGCAAGCTGCGCGGCGTGGTCGCCGAAATCGTCGAGCAGGCGCCGCTGAGCGTCGCGGCGCATCAGCGCGAGGAACTCCTGCTGGCCGTGGATCTCGATGAGCGCCTCGCCGAGTTCCCGTACTGCCTGCGCCGGCAGGGTCTGGCCGTTGACGTAGCAGCGTGAGCGGCCGTCCGCGCCGATCACGCGCCGCAGCACGAGTTCTTCCTCGGCATCGAGCGCTTGTGCTTCGAGCCAGGCCCGGGCAGCCGCGTTGCCGGCGATGTCGAAGGTGGCGGCGATCTCCGCTCGCGCGGCGCCGTGACGCACGACGTCGGCCGCCGCGCGGCCGCCGACGGCGAGCATGACGGCGTCCACCAGCATGGACTTGCCCGCCCCGGTCTCGCCGGTGAGGGCGGTGAGCCCGACCGCGAGTTCGAGCTCGACCGCGTCGATGATGGCGAAGTCGCGGATCTGCAGGTGCAGGAGCATGGGTCAGGCGGGGGGGTCGGTCTCGCGGGCGCTGCGACCCCAGTGCAGCTTGGAGCGCAGGATGCGGTAGAAGTCGTGGCCATGCGGGTGCAGCAGCGTGACGGTCTCGCGCGCCGGGCCGACGACCAGCCGGCTGTCCCGCTCGAGGTCGCCAAGGACCGCGCCGTCGAAGGTGACCTGGGCGCGCGAGGTCGTGCGTCCGTTCAGGCGCACCTCGATCTCGCTGTCGCGGCGCACGACGATGGGCCGGTCGCTCAGCGTGTGCGGCGAGATCGGCGCGATCACGACGGCGTCGAGGTGAGGATGCATGATGGGACCGCCGCAGGACAGCGCGTAGGCGGTGGAGCCGGTCGGCGTCGCGATCACCAGTCCGTCGCCACCGTGGCTGTTCACGAACGCGCCACCGATCCAGGTGGCCAGCTCGATCATTCGGCCGGTCTCGTAGCGCTGGATCACGATGTCGTTGAGCGCATGGCAACGGCTCGATGATCCGTCCGGGCCGGTCAGCGTCGCCGCGAGCAGGCTACGGACATCCTGCTCGTACTGGCCGGCGAGGACCGCATCGAAGCTCGCCGCCATCTCGGCGGGCGACACGTCGGCGAGAAAGCCCAGTCGGCCCCGGTTGATGCCGAGCAGGGGCACCGGCCGGCCGACCACGAGCTGCGCGGCGTAGAGCATGGTTCCGTCGCCACCGATGGCCACGAGCAGGTCGATGTGCTCGGCAAGCTCGGCGGCAGGGGCCCGGAGTATCCCCTGGGGAAGAGGGCTGCCGCCGGAGCGCTCGTCCACCGCGACAGTGAGCCCGCGGGAGAGCAGCGCGCGGGCGAACGCGTCCATCGAGTCTGCCACGCGGGCGTCCTCGAGCCTGCCGACCAGGCCGATGCGGGAGAAGCGGGTACTCATGCCGACAGGCTCCCTTGTAGCACGGGCGCCGCCCGGCGCGGGAGGCTTGCGTGGAGGGCGGAAGCATATCTGGTCGAAGGCAGCGTGTTGTCGGGGACCTGCGCCACCGGCCGGCATTCTTGACACTCTCCGAGGGGGATTGCTAACGTCGGGGCCCGTCCCGGCGAACGGACAAACTGTCGGCGAGACAAAGGTTTATGGGCAATCCCGTGGGTGGGGTCGAGGAGCAGCTGGGCGAACGGGCGCGGCTGTTGCTCAAGGCGCTCGTCGAGAACTACATCCGCGAGGGTCAGCCGGTCGGTTCCCGGGTCCTGTCCCGCGAGTCGGGCCTCAACATCAGCTCGGCCACCGTTCGCAACGTGATGGCGGATCTCGAGGAACACGGCTTCGTGGCCTCGCCGCATACGTCGGCCGGCCGCGTGCCCACGGACAAGGGCTACCGTTTCTTCGTCGACACCCTGCTCAAGATCGAGCCACCCGATACGCGGGATGTCGAGGCGCTGCAGAGGACGCTCGAGTCGCATGCCGACGATCCGCGGCAGCTCGTCGCGGTGGCCTCGCAGGTCCTCTCGAGCATCACGCGCCTCGCTGGCGTGGTCATGGTGCCGCGACAGGCGCACGCCGCGCTGTCGCAGATCGAGTTCATCGGCCTGTCCGAGAACCGCGTTCTGGCGATCCTCGTGACCAACGACCGCGAGGTCCACAACCGCGTCCTCAGCCTCGACCGGCGCAACTCGTCCGAGCAGCTGCGCCGTGCGTCGAACTACCTCAACGAGCAGTTCCGCGGCCGAGCCATCGCCGACGTCAGGCGCCAGCTCCTGTCGCAGCTGCAGGAAACGCGCGAACAGATGAATACGCTCATGTCCGATGCCATCAGCATCGCGCAGCGGGTGTTCTCGCGCGAGACGGGCCGCGACGAGGCCGACGTGGTGATCGCCGGCGAGACCAACCTGATGGGGTTCTCCGAGCTGTCGGACGTCGACCGGCTGCGGCGCCTGTTCGAGGCCTTCGGCGAGAAGCGCGACATCCTGCACCTGCTCGACCAGAGCCTGCACGCGCAGGGCGTCCAGATCTTCATCGGGCACGAGTCCGGCTACCAGATCCTCGACGCCTGCACCGTGGTGACCGCGCCCTATGCGCGCGACCGCGAGACTGTGGGGGTGCTCGGCGTCATAGGCCCGACCCGCATGGCCTACGAGCGGGTCATCCCCATCGTGGACATCACGGCCAGGCTGCTCGGCTCGGCCTTGAATTCGCGAGGCTAGCCTCCATAAGCGCATTCAACCGCGTGGGCCGCGCCTGCCGCGGCCCCCGCCTGCTGCTCTGGAGACAGGAAATGACCGACCACGATCCGGCCGCGCCTGCGGCTGACACGCCGCCCGGCGGCGGCCACGCCACGGAAGACGCGGCTGCGGCCGAGGACTGGGCGGCACGGCTCGCGGCTGCGGAGGCCCGGACCGAGCAGGCCCGCGAGGCGCAGCTTCGCATCGCTGCGGAACTCGAGAACCAGCGCCGGCGAGCGGCCCGCGAGGTGGAAGCGGCCCGCCAGTTCGGCGCCGAGCGCCTTGCCGGCGACCTGCTGCCCGTCCTCGACGGCCTCGAGCTGGGACTCAAGGCGGCGGGTGAAGCCGACGCCGCGACGTTGCGGGAAGGCCAGCAGGCGACGCTGAGGCTGCTCCGGAAGGCCCTCGAGGGCGCGGGAATCACGGAGCTCGATCCGGTCGGCCAACCCTTCGACCCGCGCCTGCACGAGGCCATCCTTGCACAGCCGACGGCGGACCAGGCCCCGGACAACGTGCTCATGGTCGTCCAGAAGGGCTATGTGCTGAACGGGCGGCTGCTGCGGGCTGCCCGCGTCATCGTGGCCCGGGCGCCGGACGCTTGAAAGCCTGCCCGGCCGTCCCCACCTAGCCCCGCAGATCCCGCAGCAACCCGACTTACGGAGTGTCCCGCATGGGCAAGATCATCGGTATCGACCTCGGCACCACCAATTCCTGCGTCGCCGTGATGGAAGGCGGCAGCTGGAAGGTGATCGAGAACAGCGAGGGTGATCGAACCACCCCCTCGATCGTCGCCTTCACCAAGGACAGCGAGGTACTGGTCGGCCAGTCGGCCAAGCGCCAGGCGGTCACCAATCCCCAGAACACCTTCTACGCGGTCAAGCGTTTGATCGGCCGCCGCTTCGACGACGCAGTCGTCCAGAAGGACATCCCGATCACGCCCTACAAGATCGTCAAGGCCGACAACGGCGATGCATGGCTCGACGTCCAGGGCAAGAAGACGGCGCCGCCGGAGATTTCGGCGCGCGTACTCATGAAGATGAAGAAGACCGCCGAGGATTACCTCGGTGAGCCGGTGACCGAAGCCGTGATCACCGTGCCGGCCTACTTCAACGATGCCCAGCGTCAGGCGACCAAGGACGCGGGCCGCATCGCGGGCCTCGAGGTGCGCCGCATCATCAACGAGCCGACCGCCGCTGCGCTGGCCTACGGCCTCGACAAGAAGGGCGGCGACCGCAAGATCGCCGTCTACGACCTCGGTGGCGGCACCTTCGACGTGTCCATCATCGAGATCGCGGACGTGGACGGCGAGCGCCAGTTCGAGGTGCTCGCCACGAACGGCGACACCTTCCTGGGCGGCGAGGACTTCGACCGCCGGATCATCGACTACATCGCGGCCGAGTTCCAGAAGGAGAGCGGGGTCGACGTCAGCCGCGACCCGCTCGCCATGCAGCGCCTCAAGGAAGCGGCCGAGAAGGCCAAGGTCGAGCTGTCATCGAGCCAGCAGACCGAGGTCAACCTGCCCTACATCACGGCCGACGCCACCGGGCCGAAGCACCTCAACATCAAGCTGACCCGGGCCAAGCTCGAGTCGCTGGTCGAGGAGCTGGTGCGCCGCACGATCGAGCCCTGCCGCGTCGCGCTCAAGGACGCGGGGCTTTCCATCAACGACGTGAGCGAGGTCATCCTGGTCGGCGGCCAGTCGCGCATGCCGCTGGTGCAGAAGGCCGTGAAGGACTTCTTCGGCAAGGAGCCGCGCAAGGACGTCAATCCGGACGAGGCCGTGGCGATCGGCGCGGCGATCCAGGGCGGCGTGCTCGCCGGTGACGTCAATGACGTCCTGCTGCTGGACGTCACCCCGCTGTCGCTCGGCATCGAGACGCTCGGCGGCGTCATGACCAAGCTGATCGACAAGAACACCACCATCCCCACCAAGGCGACGCAGGTGTTCTCGACCGCCGACGACAACCAGACGGCGGTGACCATCCATGTCCTGCAGGGCGAGCGCGACCGCGCGGCCGACAACAAGTCGCTCGGCAAGTTCGACCTGACCGACCTTCCGTCTGCGCCCCGCGGCATGCCGCAGATCGAGGTCACCTTCGACATCGACGCGAACGGCATCCTGCACGTGTCGGCCAAGGACAAGGCCACCGGCAAGGAGCAGAGGATCGTCATCAAGGCCTCGAGCGGCCTCTCCGAGGACGAGATCAAGCGCATGGTCCGCGACGCCGAGGCCCACGCCGAGGAGGACAAGCGGTTCCGTGAGCTGGTCGAGACGCGCAACAAGGCCGACGCGCTGCTGCACTCGACCGAGAAGACGCTCAAGGACCTCGGCGAGAAGGTGGAGGCGTCCGAGCGGGCGGCGATCGAGTCGGCGCTCGGCGACCTGCGCACGGCGCTCAAGGGCGACGACAAGGACGCCATCGAGCGCAAGGCCGATGCACTGGCCAGGGTCTCCGCCCCGGTCGTCCAGCGCGCCTACCAGGCCGAGGCCGGAGCGGCCGGCCCGGGCGCGGCGGCGGGCGGCGGCGAGGCGGGCCCGCAGGGCCGGCAGGACGACGTCCTCGACGCCGAGTTCGAGGAAGTGAAGGACAAGGATCGCAAGGCCAACTGACGGCCGCTGCGGTCAGGTCGAGAGAGCCCGCCGCCGGGTGACCGAGGGTCTCCCGGCGGCGGCGCGTCCGGGGTTGCGTCAGTTGAGGCCCTCGCATGTCGAAGCGCGACTACTACCAGGTGCTCTCGGTGGCGCGAAACGCCAGCGAGGACGAGATCAAGAAGGCATACCGGCGCCTCGCGATGAAATTCCACCCGGACCGCAACCCGGGCGACGCAAAGGCCGAGGAGAAGTTCAAGGAGGCCAAGGAGGCCTACGAGGTCCTCACCAACCCGAAGAAGCGGGCTGCTTACGACCAGTTCGGGCATGCGGGCCTCGACGCGGCGCGCGGTGGCGGTCCCGGCTTCAACCCGGCCGATGCGTTCGGCGACATCTTCGGCGACGTGTTCGGCGACATCTTCGGCGGCGGCCGGCGCGGCGGGCGCAGCGGCCCCTTCCGCGGCGCCGACCTTCGCTACGAGCTCGTGCTCGACCTCGAGCAGGCAGTCTTCGGCACCACGGCGGAAGTCGAGTTCCCGACGGTCGCCGATTGCGCCACCTGCGGGGGTGGCGGCGCGGCGCCCGGGCACAGCCCGGCTTCCTGCGGCACCTGCGGTGGAGCCGGCCAGGTACGCGTCAGCCAGGGCTTCTTCACCGTCCAGCAGACCTGCCCGCGCTGCAAGGGCCGCGGCACGATCATCACCCAGCCCTGCAAGACCTGCTCCGGCCAGGGCCGTACGCGTGAGACACGGCGCCTGTCGGTCAAGGTGCCGGCGGGTGTCGACACTGGCGACCGGATCCGGCTGCCGGGCGAGGGCGAGCCCGGACGCCAGGGCGGGCCACGTGGCGACCTGTACGTCGAGATCGCGGTGCGGGAGCACCCGATCTTCGAGCGCGAGGGCTCGCACCTGTCCTGCGAGGTGCCGATCGGCTTCGCCAACGCTGCGCTCGGCGGCAGCGTCGAGGTGCCGACCCTCGATGGCCACGTGACCCTCAAGATTCCGGCCGAGACCCAGTCGGGCAGGGTGTTCCGCCTGCGGGAGAAGGGAGTCCGGCCGGTGCGCGGCGGCCCGACCGGCGACCTGTTCTGCCGCGTGGTCGTCGAGACGCCGGTCGATCTCACCGACGAGCAGAAGGACCTGCTGCGGCAGTTCCAGGAGTCGCTGACCGGCGACGAGCCCCGCCACAACCCGCGCGAGCGGTCGTTCCTGGAGGGCGTCAAGCGTTTCTTCGAGAACATCGGGAGCTGACATGGCGAACGTTGCAGTCTTCGGCGTGACCGGTCGCATGGGCCGCTGCCTGGTGCGTGCCCTGCGCGAGTCCGACGACCTCGCGCTGTCCGGCGCGCTCGCCTCGGTCGCAAGCGCCACGCTCGGGCGGGATGCCGGCGACGTCGCGGAGGCCGGGCCGGTGGGTGTCACGGTCACGGCGGAACGCGCCCGGGCGCTCGATGGTGCCGACGTTCTCATCGACTTCACCCTGCCTTCGGCGACGGTGGCCAACCTCGAGGCGGCCGCCGTCCGCGGCGTCCCGGCGGTGATCGGGACGACCGGCCTCGACGGCGCGCAGCAGGAGGCGGTGCGGGCCGTCTCGCGCCGGCTGCCGGTGCTGATTGCTCCCAACATGAGCCTGGGCGTGAACCTCATGTTCAGCCTCGTCGCGAGGGCCGCCGCCGCGCTCGGAGACGCCTACGACATCGAGATCCTGGAGGCCCACCACCGCAACAAGGTGGACGCCCCCTCTGGCACCGCGTTGCACCTCGCCGAGATCGCCGCCGGCGCGCGCGGGGTGACGCTCGCGGACGCCGCCATCCATTCACGCGCCGGCAACACCGGCCCGCGGCCGCGTGGCGGGATCGGCTTCGCGGTACTGCGGGGCGGCGACATCGTCGGCGAGCATCGGGTGCTGTTCGCGGCGGCCGGGGAGACCTTCGAGATCGCCCACCGGGCGACCGACCGCATGACCTTCGCCTATGGCGCGCTGGCGGCCGCCCGCTGGCTCGTCGGTCGACCGCCGGGCCTCTACGGCATGTCCGACGTGCTCGGGCTGGAGTAGGAAAATGGGGACATTCCCTGTTTCCTGACGGGAAACAGGGAATGTCCCCGTTTTCCCGCAGGTGGACGCCGCGCGCCGCGGTCGCGTAGAATTTACGACCGGGTCGGATCCCCAGATGACGGATTGAACAAGGGCGGGCGGAGTCGTGAGCGACTCCTCCCGCTTTGTGTATGCGGCCTGCGCGACGCAAGCGCGTTGCGCCACCTGACGGGAGGCAGCGCAGTGAATCGGATCCCCGCAGTCCTGGCCCTCGAGGACGGCAGCGTGTTCCGCGGCAGGTCCATCGGCGCCCGCGGCAACAGCACCGGAGAGGTCGTCTTCAACACGGCCATGACGGGTTACCAGGAGATCCTGACGGATCCGTCCTACGCGCGCCAGATCGTCACGCTGACCTATCCGCACATCGGCAACACGGGCGCGACGCCCGAGGACCTGGAGGCGGCACAGGCTTACACGGCCGGGCTCGTGATCCGCGACCTGCCGCTGCTGCACTCGAACTGGCGGGCTTCCGAGTCCCTGCCCGAATTCCTGGAACGGGCCCGGATCGTGGCGATCGCCGACGTCGACACGCGCCGCCTCACGCGCCTGCTGCGCGAGAAAGGCGCCCTGGCCGGCTGCATCATGACCGGCGAGGCAGTGGACGAGACGGCCGCCATCCACGCGGCCCGGCGGTTCCCCGGCCTCAAGGGCATGGACCTCGCCAAGGTGGTGAGCGTCCGCCAGCCCTACCAGTGGTCCGAGGGCAGCCTGTGGAAGCGCGAATCGCGCCCGCCGAAGCCCGGCGCGCGTCTGCACGTGGTGGCCTACGACTTCGGAATCAAGCGCAACATCCTGCGCCTGCTGGCGGATCACGGCTGCCGCATCACGGTCGTGCCGGCCCAGACGCCGGCCGGGGATGTGCTCGCCCTCGCGCCGGACGGCATCTTCCTGTCGAACGGGCCCGGCGATCCCGAGCCCTGCGATTACGCGGTCGCGGCCATCCGGCGCTTCCTCGAGACCGACATCCCGGTGTTCGGCATCTGCCTCGGTCACCAGCTGCTCGCCCTCGCGAGCGGCGCGCGCACGGTCAAGATGAAGTTCGGCCACCATGGCGCGAATCACCCCGTGCAGGACCTCGCGACGGGGCGTGTCTACATATCGAGCCAGAACCATGGCTTCGCGGTCGACGAGGCCACGCTGCCACCGAACCTCAAGCCGACACACCGCTCCCTGTTCGACGGCTCCCTGCAGGGCATCGCCCGCACGGACCGTCCCGCCTTCGGCTTCCAGGGCCACCCCGAGGCGAGTCCCGGGCCACACGACCTGCGGCCGCTGTTCGAGAACTTCGTGCGGCTGATGGTGCGCCGCCTGCAGTCGCTGCTGCAGGCGCGGAGCGCGCCGCGGACCGCTGGAACCTGAGGACCGCGCAGCAGATGCCCAAGAGAACCGACATCCAGAGCGTGCTCATCATCGGTGCCGGCCCGATCATCATCGGCCAGGCCTGCGAGTTCGATTATTCCGGCGCCCAGGCCTGCAAGGCGCTGCGCGAGGAGGGCTACCGCGTCGTCCTCGTCAACTCCAATCCGGCGACGATCATGACCGACCCTGAGACGGCGGACGCGATCTACATCGAGCCGGTCGAGTGGCGCACCGTGGCGCGCATCATCGAGAAGGAGCGTCCCGACGCGCTGCTGCCGACCATGGGTGGCCAGACCGCGCTCAACACGGCGCTCGACCTGGTGCGCGAGGGCGTGCTGGAGAAGTACGGCGTCGAGCTGATCGCCGCCTCGCGCGAGGCCATCGACATGGCCGAGGACCGCGAGCTTTTCCGCAACGCCATGCGGGAGATCGGCCTCGAGACGCCCCGCTCGTACATCGCGCATTCGCTCGAGGAGGCGCTCGCGGTGCAGGCGGAAGTGGGCTACCCGGCCGTGATCCGCCCATCCTTCACGCTGGGCGGCTCGGGTGGCGGCATCGCCTTCAATCGCGAGGAGTTCGAGGCGATCGTGGCGCGCGGCCTCGACGCCTCGCCCACCTCGGAGGTCCTGATCGAGGAGTCCGTCCTCGGCTGGAAGGAATTCGAGATGGAAGTGGTGCGCGACCGCAAGGACAACTGCATCATCGTCTGCTCCATCGAGAACCTGGACCCGATGGGCGTGCACACCGGCGACTCGATCACGGTCGCGCCGGCCCAGACGCTCACCGACAAGGAATACCAGCGCATGCGCGACGCCTCGATCGCCGTGCTGCGCAAGATCGGCGTCGAGTGCGGAGGCTCGAACGTGCAGTTCGCCGTGAGCCCGGTTGACGGCCGGCTGCTGGTGATCGAGATGAATCCGCGCGTGTCGCGCTCCTCGGCGCTGGCCTCAAAGGCCACGGGTTTTCCGATCGCCAAGGTGGCGGCCAAGCTCGCGGTCGGCTACACGCTAGACGAGCTCCGCAACGAGATCACCGGCGGCGCGACGCCGGCCTCCTTCGAGCCCGCGATCGACTACGTG
>JBBINN010000077.1:0-13421 GCA_037443885.1 Gammaproteobacteria bacterium
TGGACGCGCAGTTCGCGCGCTTCGTGCCGTTCCCGGCGGCCGGGATCGGCGAGCACGCGTACTATCTCGAGTGGCGTTCGGGCGGCCCCGACGGGCGCATCAGCCGCCAGCGCGTGTGGACCTTCCTGACGGCCCGCAACGGCGTCACGCCGATGCGCTTCTACACGCTGGAGCGGGGCGAGGACTGGGCGGCCGCGGCGGACGACCCGGCGGCGCTCGCGGCGCTGGCGGCGGAGACCCTGCTGCCCTACCCGGAAGGCTGCGAGGTTCTGTTTGCGGCGGCCGCCGAAGGTCGTTTCCAGGGCGAGATTCCGGCCGGAGCCTGCGGTATCGTGGCGCGCCAGTCGGGCCGGCGCATGGAGATCCGCGCGCGAATCGCTCTCGATCGCGATCGGCTCGAGTACGACGAGGCGGGCCTGCTCGAGGACGGGCGCGCGGCCTTCCGCGTGCCCGAGGGTTACCGCTACGAGTTCCGCAGGCGCTGAGTTCCGCTGTCCGCGCGGCCGTCAGGTACCCGGCAGCCGGTAGTCCGCGAACTGCTTCCTGAGCTCCAGCTTGGAGATCTTGCCCGTCGCGGTGAGCGGGATCTTGTCCACGACCACCATGTCGTCCGGCAGCCACCACTTCGCGACCTTGCCCCCGAGGAACCCGAGCACCTCCTCGCGCGTCGGTGCCTCGCCTGGCCGTGGCACGACGATGAGCAGCGGGCGCTCGTCCCACTTCGGGTGCTTCACGCCGATGACCGCCGCCTGCAGCACCTTCGGGTGGCCGGTGGCGGCATTCTCGAGGTCGATCGAGCTGATCCACTCGCCGCCGGACTTGATCACATCCTTGGCGCGGTCGGTGATCTGCATGGTGCCGTCGGGCGAGATGTTGGCGACGTCGCCGGTGGCGAACCAGCCGGGCTCCTCGTGCGCGCCGCTCCTCTCGTCGAGCTTGAAATAGTCGCTGCACACCCAGGGGCCGCGCACCTTGAGGATGCCGGCCGACCTGCCGTCCCAGGGCAACTCGCGGCCGTCGTCGTCCACGATTTTCATCTCGACGCCGTACACGGGCCGGCCCTGCTTGACCCGCTGCGCGTCCTGCCGCTCCCCGGGCCAGGCATCGAAGCCGGCAGGGAAGGTATTGATGGTGCCGAGCGGGCTCATCTCCGTCATGCCCCAGGCGTGGATGACGTGCGCGCCGTGGCGGTCGCGGAACTCGTCCATGATGGACAGTGGGCAGGCCGAGCCGCCGACGAGCACCGTCTGCAGCGATTCGAACACCGTGCCCGTCTCGCGCGCGTGGTTGAGCAGGACCTGCCAGATCGTCGGCACGCCGCCGGCATGGGTCACCTTCTCGGACTGGATCAGCGCCGTGAGCGTCGGGCCGTCACCCATCTTCGGGCCCGGGAAAACGACCTTCGTGCCGAGCATGGGGCAGGTATAGGGCAGGCCCCAGGCGTTGGCGTGAAACATCGGCACGACCGCCAGCATGGTGTCCTGCCGGCCGAGATTCATCGTGTCCTTGAAGCCGCAGGCGTAGGTGTGCAGCACCGTCGAGCGATGGTTGAACAATACCCCCTTCGGGTGCCCCGTCGTGCCCGAGGTGTAGCACAGCGAACTGGCCGTGCGCTCGTCGAGGTCCGGCCAGTCGAAGCGGTCGGGCTCGCCGGCGATGAAGGACTCGTAGGAGACGACCCCGTCGAGCGCCGTCTTCGGCATGTGCGCGTCGTCGGTGAGGACGACGATGCGCTCGAGCGAGGGCAGATGCGGCTTCAGCTTCTCGACCAGGGGGAAGATGAGCGGGTCGACGAACATCATGCGGTCGTGGGCGTGGTTGACGATGTAGGCCACCTGCTCGGGGAACAACCGCGGGTTCACGGTGTGCAGCACCGCGCCCATGCAGGAGACGCCGTAGTAGAGCTCGAGGTGGCGGTGGTCGTTCCAGGCCAGCGTGCCGATGCGGTCGCCGAGGCGGATGCCCGCCCGGGTCAGCGCGTTGGCGAGCTTTCTGGCGCGCCGGAACACCTCGCCGAAGGTGGTGCGGTGCAGCGGCATGTCCAGCGTCACGGACACGACGGGTGTATCCGGGTGGCAGCGGTCGGCATGCCGCATGATCGAGGTGATCGTCAGCGGCGAGTCCATCATCAGTCCGTGCATCGGTCGTCTCCCCCTCGTGGTTGTTCTCAGAGCTTGCGGTCGTCGAGGCCGAGCGACCGCCCGATGATCTCCTTCATGATCTCCGACGTGCCCGCGTAGATGCGCGAGATGCGCGCGTCGGTGAACATGCGGCAGATCCGGTATTCCTGCATGTAGCCCGCGCCGCCGTGCAACTGCACGCACTCGTCCATCACGCGGTTCTCGAGCTCGCTGGTCAGCAGCTTCGCCTCCGCGGCGACCTCGGCGGTCAGTCGGCCGGCATTGTGCTCGATCACGCACTGGTCCACGAAGCACTGGATGGCGTCGAGCTGGGCGCGCATCTCGGCCATCCGGAAGCGCGCGTTCTGGAAGGTGCCGATGGGCCGGCCGAAGGCCTTGCGGTCCTTCACGTAGTCGAGCGTCAGGTCGAAGGCCGTCTGGGCGTGCGCAATGTTCCAGCAGGCATTGAGCAGGCGCTCCTCGGCGAGGAACGTGGTGAGGTAACGGAAGCCGTGCGTCGGGTCGCCGAGCACGTGGCTCTTCGGCACCCGGACATTGTCGAAGAACAGCTCCGAGGTGTCCTGCGCCTTGAGGCCCATCTTCTCGAGGTTGCGGCCGCGCCGGAAACCTTCCATTCCCTCCTCGACGAGAAACAGGCCGAGCCCGTAGCGGGAATCCGGCACTGTGCGCGCGGCCACGACGAACAGCGTCCCGATCTGGCCGTTCGAGATGTAGGTCTTAGAGCCGTGCAGCAGCCAGTGATCGCCCCGGTCCTCGGCGCGCGAGCGGATGCCGGCGAGGTCGCTGCCGGCGCCCGGCTCCGTCATCGCGATGCCGAGAATGTGCTCGCCGGTTGAGCACTTCGGCAGGAACCGACGCTTCTGTTCCTCGCTGCCGAGGCGGCCGATGTAGGGGGCGACGAGGCGCGAGTGCAGCGACAGGAAGAAGCCGATGTCGCCGTGCCGGGTGCATTCCTCGATCAGGATCTGCTCGTAGCGGAAGTCGGGTATGCCGGCGCCGCCGTAGGCCTCGTCCGCCCACATCAGCAGGTAGCCCTGCTCGCCGGCGCGCCGGAACCACTCGGGCTCGACGAAGCCCTGCTCACGCCAGCGGGCCGTCTGCGGCTCCACCTCGTTCAAGAACCAGCGCTGCGCGCCCTCGCGGAACATGTCGTGGTCGGCGTCGAAGATCGTGCGTCTCAAGATGTCGTCTCCAGGGTGTGCGGCGCGGCCCCGTGGCGTGCGCCGAAGCGCATGGCGCCGGGCTGCCCGACGAGGCGGCGGCCGTCGGCGAGCAGCCGGCGCAGCCGGTGCATGAAGGGGCCGAAATCGACCTGCATGGTGTGGCGCCGCGAGCGCAGGTAACGGCGCTCCATGGCGCGCCGCTCGGCCTCGATGTCGCGACGCATGCGCCCGGGGTCCGGGAATGCGATGTTGCCGAGCAGGTACTCGCCGATGACGCGGGCCTGCAGCTCGGCGGGCTGCATGATCGAACCCAGCGGCTGGTAGAGCCCGACGAAGAACAGGTTGTCCACGCCCGGGAGGACCGTGCGGTTCCAAAGCGGCACCACGTTGTCGCGCACCTCGAGCAGCTCCGGACCAAGGAACGGGAATGAAACCCGGTAGCCCGTGCACCAGACGATGACGTCCACCGGCTCGCGGCTGCCGTCCTCGAACACGACCGCGTCGCCGGCGAGCGCGCGGATCGGCGGCTTGACCGCGATGTCGCCGTGGCCGATGCGCGAGAGCAGGTCCTGGCTGACAGTCGGGTGGGACTGCAGCGGCCGGTGATCCGGCATCGGCAGGCCGTAATCGCTCGGGCGGCCGACCGACAGGCGCATGATCAGCCCCATCACCAGCGAGGTGACCTGCCAGGGCATCCACGGGAAGAGCCGCTGCGGCTCGGGCAACCGCGTGATCGGCGTGCCGCCGACCCACTTCGGCAGAATCCACGCGCCGCGGCGCACGGAGAGGAACACCTGCTCCGCGACGGCCCGGCTGCCGAGCTCGGTGGCAATGTCGACCGCGCTGTTGCCGAGACCCACGACCACGACGCGCTTGCCCCGCAGCCCAACGGGGTCGAAAGGATTGCGGTAGGCGTGCGAGTGGATCTGCACGCCGTCGAAGCGACCCGGCGGCGCGGGGTCCGGTCCCTGCGGGTCCCAGTGGTGGCCGGTGGCGACCACGAGCGCATCGAAGCTCTCGTGCCCGCCGCCCGCGAGCGCGACCTCCCAGCGGCCATCGCCGAGGCGGCGGCAGTGCTCGACCGCCGCGCCGAAGCGGATGTGTCTGGCGAGCCCGAAGCGTTCGACGTAGTCCCGGAAGTACTCGTGGATCTGCCGGTGGCTGGGGTAGGCGGGCAGGTCTTCCGGCATCGGAAAGTCCTGGTACTCCATGAGCTTCGTGTCGGTGTTGATGTGCAGCGAGTCGTAGGCGGCGCTCACGCCGAAACGCTTGTTGTCGATGCACCAGAGGCCGCCGACGTTCGGCGTGCGCTCGAAGCAGGTCACGGGCAGCCCGCGGTCGAGCAGGGCCTTGACGACGGGTAGTCCGCTCGAGCCCGCGCCGATGACGCAGGTGCGCGGCGGGGGTGCGGCGGGACGGTCAGGCATGCGCCGATTGTGGCACAACCGCGGCCATGCATCGGTTCTCCCGGACGCGCTGGGAGGACCCCCTGTGGCAGTTTTCGAGGGAACCGCAACCTGCAGCGGGCCCACGGCCCGAACGGAGGATCGCGCGAGGTGATGAGCCCCGAGACCCGCCGCCCGGATGCCGCCCCCGCCGCCTGGCACGCACTGCCGGCCGGCGATGCCCTCGGGCAGTTCGGGGTCGAGCGCGCCAGGGGCCTCACTCCGGCCGAGGTGGCCGAGCGGATCGCCCGGTACGGGCCGAACAGCCTGCCTGCGGCCGAGCGGCGAGGGCCACTGGCGCGCTTCCTGCTGCAGTTCCACAACGTCCTCATATACGTGCTGATCGCGGCGGCGGTGGTCACCCTGCTGCTCGGCCAGTGGGTCGACAGCGCCGTGATCTTCGGCGTGGTCGTCATCAACGCGATCATCGGCTTCGTGCAGGAGGGCAAGGCTGAGAAGGCGCTCGATGCGATCCGAGGCATGCTCTCGCCCTGCGCGCAGGTGTTGCGCGACGGCCGGCGCCAGCCGGTGCCCGCCGAGCAGCTGGTGCCCGGCGACATCGTGTTCCTGGCCTCGGGCGACCGCGTGCCTGCCGACCTGCGGATCGTCGAGCTGCGCAGCCTGCGCATCGAGGAAGCGGCGCTCACCGGCGAGTCGGTGCCGGTGGAGAAATCCTGCGACCCGGTCGCTGCCGACGCGCTGCTCGGCGATCGCTCCAGCATGGCCTTCGCGGGCACGCTGGTGACCTACGGGCAGGGTGCCGGTGTCGTCACCGCGACCGGATCCGCGACCGAGATCGGCCGGATCAGCGCCATGCTGGCCGATGTCGCCACGCTCGAGACTCCGCTCACGCGCCGCATGGCGGTGTTCGGCCGCTGGCTCACCGTCGCGATCCTCGCCCTCGCCGGCGGGTCCTTCGCCTTCGGCACGCTGCTGCGCGACTACACCGCCGTCGAGATGTTCATGGCGGCGGTCGGCCTGGCGGTCGCCGCCATCCCCGAGGGCCTGCCGGCCATCCTGACCATCACGCTGGCCATCGGCGTGCAGCAGATGGCGGGGCGGCGCGCGATCGTGCGCCGCCTGCCGGCGGTCGAGACGCTGGGCTCCGTCACGGTCATCTGCTCCGACAAGACCGGCACCCTGACGCGCAACGAGATGACGGTGCAGCGCGTCGCCACGTCCGGGGCCGTGTTCGAGGTGAGCGGCGCCGGCTACGAGCCGGTGGGCGCCTTCACCCTCGACGGCGCCGAGCCCTCCGAGGTGCAGCGCCGGGCGATCGAGGAAATCGCCCGCGCCGCGCTGCTGTGCAACGACGCCACCGTCCGCCGCGGGGACGACGGCAGCTGGAGCATGACCGGTGACCCGACCGAGGGCGCGCTCATCACCCTCGCCCTGAAGGCAGGCCTGGAGGAGGACTTCGAGCGCGAGGCCTGGCCCAGGGAAGACGTCATTCCCTTCGAGTCGGAGCATCGCTTCATGGCGACGCTCAACCACGACCACAAGGGACAGGCCGCAGTGTTCCTGAAGGGGGCCCCGGAACGCGTGCTCGACCTGTGCGCCGACGAGCGCAACGACGGTGGCTGCGTGCCGCTCGACCGCGGGGCCTGGCAGCGGCACGCGCAGGAGCTGGCCGAGGCCGGCATGCGGCTGCTCGCGCTGGCCACCCGGCCGGCGGTCCCGCCGCCCGCCAGCCTGTCGTTCCCGGACGTCGAGCGCGGCGGCTTCACGCTGCTCGCGCTGGTGGGCATCGCCGATCCGCCGCGGCCCGAGGCGATCGAGGCGGTGGCGCGCTGTCGCCGCGCCGGCATCCGCGTCGCGATGATCACCGGCGACCACGTCGTCACCGCGAGGGCCATCGGCGCCCAGCTCGGCCTGGCCGACCGGCTCGAGGCCGTGTCCGGGCACGAGGTCGAGGCGCTGTCGGACGATGACCTGCGGGAGCTGGTGGGCCGCGTGTCCATCGTGGCGAGGGCGAGCCCGGAGCACAAGCTGCGGCTCGTGACCGCGCTGCAGGCGCGCGGCGAGGTCGTCGCCATGACCGGCGACGGCGTGAACGACGCCCCGGCGCTGAAGCGCGCGGACGTCGGCGTGGCCATGGGCGTGTCCGGCACCGAGGCGGCCAAGGAGGCGGCCGAGATGGTGCTGGCGGACGACAACTTCGCCTCGATCGCCGCCGCGGTCGAGGAGGGGCGCACCGTCTACGACAACATCCGCAAGGCGATCGCCTTCATCCTGCCGACCAACGTCGGGCAGGCGGGCCTGCTGGTAGTCGCGATCGTGATGGGAATCACCCTGCCCATCACGCCGGTCCAGATCCTGTGGGTCAACATGGTGACCGCCGTGACGCTCGCGCTGGCCGTCGCCTTCGAACGGGCCGAGCCGGACGTGATGGAGCGGCCGCCGCGCGACCCGCAGGAGAGATTGCTCACGGGCTTTCTGCTCTGGCGCGTGTTCTTCGTCGGCGCCGTGCTGGTCGCCGGGAGCCTCGTGCTGTTCCTGCGCGCCCTCGATCACGGCGACTCGCTCGAGGCGGCGCGCACGGTCGCGATCAACGCCCTGGTGATGGGGGAGATCGTCTACCTGTTCAACGTGCGGCAGCTGACGGCCAGCATCCTCAACCGGGCCGGCTTCCTGGGCAACCCCAAGGCGCTCGCCGCGGTGGCCGCGATGGTGGCGCTGCAGGCGGCCTTCGTCTATTTTCCGCCGATGCAGGGATTGTTCCAGACGGCGCCGCTCACGCTGCAGGACTGGCGCGACATCGCCGGTTTTGGCGTGGCCGTGCTGCTGGTGGTGGAGGCGGAGAAATGGATCGTACGCAGGCTACAGGCGGGTCGTGTCCAGGGAAGCGGCGCGCGCTAGCGGACCGGCCTGAAGGAGCGCCATGACGCTCGCGCCCGGCGGCGCCTTCGGCGAACTTGCGCTGCTGCTCGGCCTCACGGCAGTGGCAGGCGCGCTGGCCACCCGCCTGCGCCAGCCCGTCCTTATCGCCTACATCTTCGTCGGCATCCTCGCCGGCCCGGCGGTCTTCGGGATCGTGCAGGCGCACGAGCAGATCGACCTGCTGGCGCAGGTCGGCGTGGCGGTCCTGCTGTTCGTCGTCGGGCTCAAGCTGGACCTCACCCACGTGCGCCACATCGGCCGGGTCGCACTGGCGACCGGCCTCGGCCAGCTCGGGTTCACCATCCTGTTCGGATTCATCCTGCTGCTGCTGCTCGGCAAGGGGACGATGGATGCGGTCTACGTCGCGGTCGCGCTGACCTTTTCGAGCACGATCATCATCGTCAAGCTGCTGTCGGACAAGCGTGAGCTCGACTCGCTGCA
The DNA here is from genome assembly GCA_037443885.1 of Gammaproteobacteria bacterium. Lineage (GTDB taxonomy): Bacteria > Pseudomonadota > Gammaproteobacteria > Steroidobacterales > Steroidobacteraceae > SG8-30. The sequence continues at coordinate 8,071 of JBBINN010000077.1, forward strand.
CGGACGCATCGCGGTCGGCTTCCTGATCGTGCAGGACATCGCCGTCGTGCTCGCCATGATGGCGATGAGCGCGATGCGCGCCGGCGAGGGCGGGACCTACGGCGAGGTGGCGGTGTCCCTCGTGTTGCGCGTGACGGCGGCCGGCGTGCTGCTGTTCCTGCTGATGCGCTACCTGCTGCCGCGCATCGTCCGCGCCATGGCGCGTTCGCAGGAACTGCTGCTGCTGTTCGGCATCGCCTGGGGCACCGGGCTCGCCTCCCTCGGCGAGTGGGCGGGCTTCTCGAAGGAGGCCGGCGCGTTCCTCGCCGGGTTCTCGCTCGCGTCGACCGCCTACCGCGAGGCGATGAGCGCGCGGCTGACCGGCATCCGGGACTTCCTGCTGCTCTTCTTCTTCATTGACCTTGGGGCGAAGCTCGACTTCTCTACGCTCGGGGGGGAGCTGTGGCCAGCGGCGGTGCTGTCGGCATTCGTGCTCATCGGCAACCCGCTGATCGTGATGGCCATCATGGGCTACATGGGATACCGCAAGCGCACCGGTTTCCTGGCGGGTCTCACCGTGGCCCAGATCAGCGAGTTCTCGATCGTCTTCGTCGCGATGGGCATCACACTGGGCCACGTGGGCATGGAGGCACTGGGGCTGACGACCTTGGTGGGTCTCGTGACGATCACGCTGTCGACGTACATGATCCTGTACGCGCAGCGACTGTACGAGTGGCTGTCGCCGTGGCTGCAGCCGTTCGAGCGCCGCGTGCCCTTCCGGGAGATCGCGGTGGACGACGGCGAACAGGGCGCAGGACACCCGCAGGTGATCGTCTTCGGGCTTGGCCGCTACGGCCAGAGGCTCGCGGAGCGGCTGCAGGGTTCCGGCATCCGCGTGCTGGGTGTGGACTTCGACCCGGAGGTGGTGCGCGACGAGCGCCGTGCGCTGGTGCCGGTGCGTTTCGGCGACGCGCAGGACGTGGACTTCGTGGATGCCCTGCCGCTCGACGGGGTGCCCTGGGTGGTGAGCTCGCTGCCGGACGTCGACTCGGTGCAGGCGCTGCTGCATGCGCTGGAGGCGCGTGGCTTCAAGGGGAACATCGCGGTCGTCGCGCGCGATGAGGCCCAGGGGGCGCGCCTCGAGCGGCTCGGGGGAGTGACCGTCCTGTACCCCTTCCGCGATGCGGTGGACTACGTCGGCGACCAGCTGGCACGCCAGGTGCTGGACAGGAGTGAAACGAGATGAAGACCCTGGGCCACGTCATGGCGGCGACCGATCTCTCCGGACCCTCGCGCCTTGCGCTCGAGAGGGCCCGCCGGATCGCGGCGAGCCACCACGCTGCCTGTACCGCGGTGCACGTGGTGAGCGCCGGGGCGCTCGATGAGCTGCGCCACCTCTTTGGCGACCGAGGCGCGCCCGCGCAGGAGGAGGTACTCGCCGATGCGCGCGATCGCCTCGCGCGGATCGTCGGCGCGCCGGCCGCCGGTCTCGCGGACGTCGCGCAGCGGGTCGCCGTAGGCCGGGTGGTGGACGAGCTGGTGACCCAGGCCGGCAGTCTCGATGCCGGGCTGGTGGTCCTGGGCGCGCGAGGGGAAGGATTCCTGCGTCATCTCGTGCTGGGCACGACCGCGGAGCGCGTGCTGCGCAAGCTGCAGCGCCCGATGCTCGTGGTCCGGCAGGTGCCCCAGGAGTTCTACCGCCGCGTCCTGGTGGCGGTGGACTTCTCGGCGGCCTCTGCCGAGGCCCTGCGTCTCGCCGCACTGGTCGCTCCGTCGGCGCAGCGGGTGCTCGTGCATGCCTACGAGTTGCCATTCGAGGGAAAGCTGCACTTCGCCGGGGTCGATGAGGCCGCGATCCACGGTTACCGGCGTCGCGCCGAGGCCGAGGCGCTCTCCCGCCTCGAGGCCTTCGCTCTGGAGGCAGGGGTCGCGGCGGACACGACACGGCTGCTGGTCGGCCGCGGAGATCCATCGCGCGTCGTGATCGAGCGGCAGCAGGAGGAGGGGTGCGACCTGATCGTGGTCGGCAAGCGCGGCAAGGGCCTGGTCGAGGAACTGCTGCTCGGCAGCGTGACGAAGCATGTCCTGGCCGAGTCCACGACGGACGTGCTGGTCGCCGTGCCACCCGGGTCCCCGCCGGCCTGACCTTGGTGACCGCCTGGCACGCGGCCTCCGTTTCGGACGTCGCGCAGCGTCTCGAGACCGATCTGCAGGCCGGTCTCGACGTCGCGGAGGCCCTGCGTCGCCGGGCGGCCCGGGGCCCGAACCTGCTGCGTGAAGCGCCGCGGCGCCGCTGGTATGGCGTGCTCGCCGCCCAGTTCCGGGACTTCATGATCCTCGTCCTGCTGGCGGCGGCGGCGCTGGCGGCGCTGACGGGCGGCTCCCATGACGTCGTCGTGATCCTCGCGATCGTCCTGCTGAATGCGGCGATCGGCTTCTCGCAGGAGTATCGCGCCGAGGCGGCGATTCACTCGCTGCGGCGGATGGCGGCGCCCGCGGCCCGCGTGCGGCGCGCAGGACAGGTGTCGACGCTGCCGGCCTCGCAACTCGTGCCCGGCGACGTCGTGCTGATCGGCGCTGGATCCGTGGTGCCTGCCGACCTGCGCCTCGTCGAGGCCGCGGACCTGGCGCTCGACGAGTCCGCGCTGACCGGGGAGTCACAGGCGGTGTCGAAGCAGGTAGATGCGCTCGCGGGCGAGGCGCTGGCCGTCGCCGAGCGCCGCAACATGGTCTTCAAGGGCACGACGGTCGCGCGCGGCCGTGGCGTCGGGCTGTGCGTCGCGACCGGCATGGACACCGAGCTCGGCCGGATCGCGGGGCTGCTCGCGGCATCGAGCGCCGAGCTGACGCCGCTGCAGAAGCGCCTCGCGACCTTCGGCCGGCGGCTTTCACTGCTCGTCATTGGCATCTGCCTGGTGATACTCGCGGCCGGACTGCTGCGCGGCGAGCCGCTGATGCTGATGCTGCTGACCTCCATCAGCCTCGCCGTCGCCGCGATCCCGGAAGCGCTGCCCGCCGTCGTCACGATCTCGCTCGCGCTCGGAGCGCGCAAGATGGTCCGGCGGCACGCGCTGGTGCGCCATCTGCCGGCCGTCGAGACCCTCGGCTCGGTCACCTACGCCTGCACCGACAAGACCGGCACGCTGACCGAGAACCGGATGCGCGTACGGTCCTGGTTCGTCGACGGGCAGGAGTGCGCCGTGCCGCCGGCCATGCCCGACGGCGACTGGCTGCGGCTGCGCGAGGCCCTGGCGGTGTCGAACGACGTCGAGTCCGGTGCTCGTGGGCTGGTCGGCGATCCCACGGAAGTGGCCCTGGTCGAGGCCGCCGAGGAGATGGGCCTCTCCAGGGTCGAGGCGGCAGCGCAGCTGCCTCGCAGCGCGGAGCTGCCGTTCGACGCCGGGCGGCAGCGCATGACCACCGTGCACCACGAGCGAAGCGGAAGCGTGGCCTTCGTCAAGGGCGCTCCGGAAGCCGTGCTGCCGCTTTGCGTGCTCGATTCCGAAACGGCCGCAAGTGCGGCGGCGGCGGCCCGGAGCATGGCCGAGGCAGGCCGGAGGGTGCTGGCGATCGCCACGCGGGCATTCGAGGGGCGCTCGGCCGAGCCTGCGGAGGCCGAGGCCGGACTGGACTTTCTCGGCCTCGTCGGCTTGGAGGACCCGCCGCGCCCGGAGGCCGCCGCCGCGGTGGGCGCCTGCCATGAGGCCGGCATCGTGCCGATCATGATCACGGGCGACCACCCGGCCACCGCGCATAGCATCGCGCGGGAGGTGGGCCTGCTGCCGGAAGGCGGGCGGGTGCTGACCGGCGCCGAGATCGAGTCGCTCGACGTCCCGGCGCTGGCGGCGATCCTCGGCGAACCGGTCGCGTTCGCGCGCGTCTCGCCCGAGCACAAGATCCGCATAGTCGAGGCGCTGAAGTCCCGCGGCGAGTTCGTCGCCATGACGGGCGACGGCGTGAACGATGCGCCCGCACTGCGCCGCGCCGACATCGGCGTCGCCATGGGCCGCGGGGGAACCGACGTCGCGCGCGAGGCCGCGGACATGGTCCTGCTCGACGACAACTTCGCGACGCTCGTGGCCGCGGTCGAGGAGGGCAGGCGGATCTACGACAACGTGCGCAAGTTCGTGAAGTACACCATGACCAGCAACACGGCCGAGGTACTGACGCTGCTGCTCGCGCCGTTCCTGGGCATGCCGCTGCCGCTGCTGCCGATCCAGATTCTCTGGATCAACCTGGTCACCGACGGCCTGCCCGGACTCGCACTCACCGTCGAGCGGGCTGAACGCGACGTCATGCGCCGGCCGCCGCGGCCGCCGGCCGAGAGCCTGTTCGGCCGCGGCCTGTGGCAGCACATGGCCGCTGTGGGCGGGTTGATGGCCGCGCTGGCGCTGCTGTCGCTGGCCTGGGCGCTCGTCGAACGCTCGGAGGGATGGCAGACGCTGGTCTTCACCGTGCTCGTGTTCGCGCAGCTCATGCACGTGGTCGCGATTCGCTCCGAGCGCGACTCCCTGCTTACGCGGGGATTGTTCACCAACCTGCCGCTTGCCGCCGTGGTCGCGGGGTCCGTGCTCGTGCAGCTGGTCATCGTCTATACGCCGCAGGGTAACGCGTGGTTCCACACCGTTCCACTGAGCGCAGCCGAGCTCGGGGTCGCCTGCGCCGCGGCGCTTGCGATCCTCGCCGCGGTCGAGGCGGAGAAATACCTCGCTCGGCGCGGCTGGCTATACGGCGGAGCCGCGCGGCGGGCGGCGGGTGAGCCAGGGCCTTAGGCGCAGGAACAGGCGGTAGGCGGGCTCGAGTGCCCAGGAGAAGGGGGGGCGGGCGGCAATGGCCGCCAGCCAGCGCAGGCCCGGCAAGCATCCCCAGAGCCGGACGAAGGCGGCGCCCCCGGACACGAGAGCGCCGTCGGCCATCCGGACGTGGAAACGCGCAAGGGCGGCTTCGCGGGTGAGGCCCGGCCCCAGCGGCGCTTCCTGGCGGCTGACGTCGATCCAGCAGAGCTGGTCCGCGCCGCGCAGGCGACGGTAGGTGCCGATTTCGCGTGAGCATAGCGGGCAGGCACCGTCGTAATAGACAGTGGCGCTGGACTCGGCGGCCGGATCGCGGTCGGTCCTGGTGCTCACCGGAAGATGTTCGCGGCGGCAAGGCCTGCCGGATTCGCAGCGGCTTCGCCGGGCGCTAGTTCTGCCGTGGAAAGTCACGAGGGCGCTAGCGCCGGCAGTGATTACGCGGGCCGCGGCCCGGGACTACACTCAAGGTGCACGCCGAAGGCGACAATGCCGAGGAAGGCGTGCACTGGAGGATGTCATGCTGTTGACACGCGATTTCCTCCCCATCAAACGCTTCGAGGATTACTTCGATCGCATGGA
>JBBINN010000078.1:0-871 GCA_037443885.1 Gammaproteobacteria bacterium
GACCATGCAACTGATGGCGCATCTGCGCGAGAAAGACCTGCGCTCCGTGTCGCGCTCGAAGAACATCCCCACGGCGGTGGCCGCGCAGGCGCGCAAGCTGCTGTCCGCGCGGTCGCAGCGCCAGGGCGGCGGAGTCGGCCACGGGCATGGGATGCGGAAAATCCTCAATCAAAGCGAGACGATACGACAGCCCGGCCGTGCTGGCCATCGCCCCCTGCCGCAGGACGGCGACTCATCAGGACAATTACCGATACGGGCCCCGGGCGCCGGGCGGTCAACTGGTGCTTCGGACCAGCCGCGCGGATGACGACGTGAAAACCAGGGCCAAGGACCCGGTCTACGACTGGCTCGCCTACTACGCCGACTTCGACCCCGGGCGCATCGCGGCGGTGGACCTCGCCACTGGCCGCTGGCTCACCTACGGGACCTTCAACGACCGCGCCACGCGGCTCGCGACGGCGCTGCGCGACGAGCACGGCGTGCGGCCGTTCGACCGGGTGGTCTTCGTCGCCCAGAACAGCACCGATCACTTCGAGGCGATGTTTGCCTGCTGGAAGCTCGGCGCCATGTTCGTGCCGCTCAACTGGCGGCTGTCGCCCTACGAGACCGTCGAGGTGGTGAAGCTGGCCGAGCCGCGCGTGCTGTTCTGCGACGAGGAACTCGAGCCGCACCTCGAGGGCGACGCCACGCCGCGGATCCTGCGCCGGCCGGGTGATCCAGGCTGCGCCTACGAGCGGCTGATCGCCGGGCACGCCGCGGACCTGCGAATGCACGACGTCGACTTCGACATGCCCAACATGCTGCTGTTCACCTCGGGCACGACGGGCCGGCCCAAGGGCGTGATCTACACCCACCGCATGACGCACAACAT
>JBBINN010000078.1:881-13275 GCA_037443885.1 Gammaproteobacteria bacterium
GCCGCAGTTCCACTACGGCGGCGCGGTGGTGGTGATGAGGCAGTGGGACACCCGCGAGTGCTTCCGGCACCTGATGGATCCGGACCTCAGGATCACCCACGTGGTGGGCGTGCCGACCAACTACCAGCTGCTTTGCGAGCTGCCCGAGTTCCAGCAATCGAAGTTCCCGGCGCTCGAGGTCGCCGCCGTCGGCGGCGCGCCGGTGCCGCTGCACCTTCTGGAAGTCTGGGAGCGCAAGGGCTGCGAGCTGTCGCAGTCCTTCGGACTGACCGAGGCCTTCAGCGTCTCCTACTGCCCACCCGAGAAGGCGCACGAGAAGATCGGCTCGGCCGGCCACGCGCTCATGCACGTCGAGGTGCGCATCGGCGACGCCGAGGGCCACGAGCTGCCGCGCAACACGGTCGGCGAGATCCAGGTGCGGGGGCCTGGCGTGACGCCCGGCTACTGGAACGACCCGCAGGCGACCGCAGAGGCGTTCACCGCGGACGGCTTCCTGCGCACCGGCGACGCGGCGCGCATGACGGAGGACGGCACGATCTATGTCGTGGACCGCCTCAAGGACATGATCATCTCCGGCGGCGAGAACATCTACCCGGCCGAGGTCGAGGAAGTGATATCGAGCCTCGACGAGGTGAGCCAGTGCGCCGTCATCGGCGTGCCGGATCCGCGCTGGGGCGAGGTCGGCCTCGCGCTGGTGCTGCTCAAGCCCGGCCGCGCACTCGAAGCGGGGACGGTGCTCGCTCACTGCGCCGAGCGCCTCGCGAGGTACAAGGTTCCCAGGCACCTGGAATTCGTCGGCCGGCTGCCGCTCAGCCCGCAGGGCAAGGTCCTGAAGACCGAGCTGCGCAAGGCCTACGCGGCCGCGGCCACGGGCGGGTGAGTCACATGAAACCTGTCAAGCTGCTCGACTCCGCCTTCCTGCACATCGAGACCTCGGCGACGCCGATGCACGTCGGCGCGCTGTTCGTGCTGGCGCCGGCGCCCGGGCGTGGCGACTTCTTCACGCGCTTCCGGCGCCTCGTCGCAGCGCGCCTCGGCGCGAGCGAGGTGTTCACCCGCCAGGCGGCCGCGCTGCCGCTCTCGCTCGCCAATCCCTTCTGGGTGACGGCTGCGCGCGTGGACCTCGACCACCATGTCCGGCTGCACAGCCTGCCCGAGCCCGGCGGGCGCCGCGAGCTCGAGGACTGCGTGGCGCGCCTGCACGAACAGCCGCTCGACCGCGGCCGCCCGCTGTGGGAGCTGCACGTCATCGAGGGCTACGAGGGCTCACGACGCGCGATCTACGTGAAGGTTCACCACGCGGGCCTCGACGGACATTCGGCGCAGCTGTTCCTGCGCTCCTTCGTGGACGAAGCCCGCCGTGGGGGCCGCAAGCGCGTCCCCCATACCCCACGCGGGACGCCGCTCGATGCAGCGCGGTTGCTCGCCGCCGGCGCGACTCACCAGCTGGCGGAGCTGCGGCGCCTGCCGGCGCACCTCGCAGGACTTGCGGGCACGGCGGCCAGGCTGGCCCGTGACGCCGCCGCCCGCCGCGACGCGTCCACTCCGCCGGTTCCCTCAACCCCTCTGAACGTCGTGATCTCGGGCCGCCGGAGCTTCGCCTGCGTCGAGGTCGGCCTCGATGACGCCAAGGCGATTGCGCGCGCGGCCGAGGCCACCATCAACGACGTCGTGCTCGCGGCCATCGCCGGCGCGCTGCGCGCCTGGCTCGAGGGCCGCGAGTGTCTGCCCGAGGCGCCGCTCTACGCCGGCGTGCCCGTGTCGGTGCGCGCACCCGGGGCGACCGAGCACGCCATCCAGGTCGCCTTCATCGCGGTGAACCTGCACACCGACGAGGCGCGGCCCGCGCGGCGCCTCGCCGCGATCCACCACTCCGCGGCCGCGGCCAAGGAGAGCGTCGCCACCTTCCGCATGCTGGTGCCCGAGGACTCGCCCTCGGTCGGCATGCCCTGGCTCATCGGCGGGCTCGGCCAGCTGCTGCGCCTGCCTCAGGTCGCCGACCGCATCCCGCTGCCCTTCAACGTGATCGTCTCGAACGTGCCGGGCCCGCCTGAGGAGTTCTTCATCGCCGGCAGCCGCGTGCTGACCTACTACCCGCTGTCCATCCCCTTCCACCGCAACGCGCTCAACATCAGCGCCTACAGCTACGCGGGCAAGCTGTTCTTCGGCCTGACGGCCTGCCCCGACGCCGTGCCGGACGTCGAGGCCATCGCCGACGGCATCGTGCGCGAGCTGAAGGCGCTCGCCCGCGCGAGCGGGCCCGCTCGGCGCCGCAAGAGGAAAGCCGCATGACCAGCCACGCCGTCGCCCCGCCGCCCGCGCACGTCGGCCGCGAGTGGACCCGCAAGGCGCGCGCGCTGCTCGAGTTGCGCGCGCCGCTCGAGTTCGGACTGATGCTCGCGAGCCTGCCGCTGCTGCGCCGGGCGCCGCGCGGCGACGGCCATCCGGTGCTGCTGCTGCCCGGCTTCGGCGCCGGCGACCTGTCGCTCGAACCCCTGCGCGGATTTCTCAAGGAGCGCGGCTACGAAGCCGAGACCTGGGGTCTCGGCACCAACATCGGCTTCCAGCGCCGCTACACCAGGGTCATCGAGCAGAAGGTCCGCTACATGCACCACCGGCACGGCCGCAGGGTGAGCGTGGTGGGTTTCAGTCTCGGCGGCGTGTTCGCCTTCTACGCCGCCCACGTCGCGCCCGAGTGCGTGCGGCTCGCGGTCACGCTGGGCAGCCCCCTGCGCCTCGACCCCGACCGGCCCCCGGCGCCGGCGGTGCGCGCGCTGTACCGGGCGCTCGCGAAGCCGCACGGGCCCACGCTCCACCAGGCCCACAGCCGCACGCGCGCGATGCGCACGCCGCCGCCGGTTCCCTCGACCTGCATCTATTCGGAGAGTGACGGCGTCGTCCCGCCGCACCAGGCGACGCTCGACGGCGACCCGAGGAACCACGAGAACCTCTGCGTACCAGGCAGCCACACCGGCCTCGCGATGAACCCGGTCGCGATGTGGATCGTCGCCGACCGGCTCGCGCAGAAGGAAGGGCGCTGGAAGCCGTTCCAGCCGCCGGAGCTGTTCAGGCGCTTTGGTCCCACCCCACCCGGCGCGGATTGATCACGAGGCTGCCCGGCCACTCTACCGGTCGCTCCTGACGACGTTCAGGAACCTCGCGATCGCTTCGACCGTGTGGCCGCAGCGCGGCGACCAGAAGAGGTCGAAGGCGTGCTGCGCGCCGGGCAGCTCCGCGTACGCGACGGGCGACGCCGAGACGGCCCGAAGCGCCGCCACGAACTCGCGCGCGCCCTCGCACCACACGAGCGAGTCGTGCGCGCCGTGGATCACGAGGAACGGTGGCGCGTCGCGATTGACCCAGCGGATCGGCGAGGCACGCTCCCAGGCCTCGCGCGCCGCGTGCGGGCTGGACTTCATGACCCTGGTCTCGACGAAGCTCTTGCCCTTCGCCTGCAGCACGTCCACGCCGTTATGGCGCAGGAAGTCGTAGGCGCCGTACATCGGCACGCAGGCGGCGACCCGCGTGTCGTCCCCCTCGAAGCCGGGCTGGAAGGACGGCTCGTTGGGCGTGAGCGCGAGCAGCGAGGCGAGATGGCCGCCGGCCGAACCGCCGGTCACCGCCACCCAGCCCGGATCGCCGCCGTAGTCGGCGATGTGGGTCCGGATCCAGGCGAGCGCGCGCTTGCAGTCCACGAGGTGGTCCGGGAACGTGGCCTTCGGGCTCAGCCGGTAGTTGATCGCGACGCAGACCCAACCGCGGCGCGCCAGCGCATTCATGAGCGGCAGGCCCTGGTGGTCCTTCTCGCCGATGACCCAGGCGCCACCGTGGACCTGCAGCAGCACCGGCGCGTGGGCGAGGCTCACGCCGCGCGGCCGGTAGACGTCGAGCTGGTTGCGCACGCCGGCCGGCCCGTAGGAGAGATTGCGGATGCGCTCGACCGCCGCGCGGTCGTGCACCCGCAAGGGCCGAAGGCGATGGCGGGCAGGCAGCACGGATTCATCCGACCGGTCGCCGACGTGGGCGGCGCGCTCGCCGAGAGTGGCGGCGAGCGCCGCGCGCAGCGGCCGCTGCGACTCCCGGCCGAGGCGGTCGAGGCGCAGCAGCAGCGGCCACGACCCGACGACGAGTACCGCGCCGGCCCAGCCTTCCCAGCGCTCGAAGGCCCCGAGGCTGCCGGCCAGCACCGTCACGACAGCCGACGCCGCCAGGTGCTGCAGCGGCAACTCGGCGACGGGCCACGCGATGAGCCAGTACAGCGGACCGAGTTCGGGCGGCCGCCGGCCCGGGGTGCAGGTAACCCACGTGCTCGCGGCGCCCCACAGGGCGACCAGCAGGTAGAGGGTCGCGATCACGGTCCAGCCCGCCCTTCCGGTGGAGGCAGGGAGCAGCGCAGGAAGGGCTGCGGCAGCAACTCGTCGATGGTCATGGTCACGATCGCGCCTTTCGGCCCCGGGAAGTGGACGGCGACAGACCCGTCGGCGGCGTGCTCGCGGATGCGCTGGCGGCAGCCACCGCAGGGCGAGATGGGCAGCGGCACCTGCGCGGCAGTCCGACCCCACACCGCCACCTCGGCGATGCGCAGGCCGGGCCCCTCGGCCAGCAAGGCCTGCGCAATGGCCGCAGTCTCAGCGCAGTGGCCGAGCGGATAGGCGGCGTTCTCCGCATTGCATCCGGCATAGACCCGGCCGGAGGCCGAGCGAACAGCGGCTCCCACAGACACGCCGGAATACGGCGCATAGGCCCGACCCGCAGCCTCGCGCGCCGTCGCGACCAGCGACTCGGCCACACCCTCGAGTCCGGCCCGGAATCCCTCCATTCCACGCTCCCCCTGTCACCCGGGACCAAGCCTGCGCGCGCCCGCAGCGCGGACGCAAGCCGGGAGGCCGCAACCGAGGTTGCGCCCGACACGAAAGGGCTCGTACCCTCCCCGCTTTTCCGAGGTCTGGATGGATTCCCTGACGCAGATGGCCCTCGGGGCCGCCGTCGGCACGGCCGTCATGGGCCGCCGCGCCGGCGCCAGTGCGGCGCTGTGGGGCGCGGCCCTGGGCACGCTGCCGGACCTCGACACGCTCATCGCCTTCGGCGACCCGGTGCGTGATTTCACCTTCCACCGCGCCGAGAGCCATGCGCTGTTCTGGCTCACGCTCGCCGCCGTGCCGCTCGCCGCGCTGGTCCACCGCCTCACCGGCGCCGTGCAGGGCCACTTCCGCGGCTGGCTGCTCGCCACCTGGCTCGCGCTCGTCACCCACCCGCTGCTCGACGCCTTCACCGTCTACGGCACGCAGCTGCTGCTGCCGTTCTCCGACATGCCCGTGGGGATCGGCAGCGTCTTCATCATCGACCCGCTTTACACGCTGCCACTGCTCGCCGGGCTAGTCGCGGCGCTCGTGCTTTCCCGGCGTCGGCCCGCCCTCGCCCAGGGCCTGAACCTCGCCGGGCTCGCGTTGAGCACGACCTACCTGGCCTGGTCCGTCATGGCGCAGGCCCACGTCACGGGCGTCGTCCATCGCACCGTCGCCGCCACGCCGCTCGCGACCGGGCGCGTGCTGGTCACGCCCACTCCGTTCAACACGCTGCTGTGGCGCGTGGTGGTGATGGACGAGGCCGGCTACCACGAGGGCTTCTACTCGCTGCTGGACGACGGCCGACCGGTGGATTTCACGCGGCATGCCAGCGAGCCCGCGCTGCTCGACGGCCTGCGCGACGACTGGGCGGTGCGCCGTCTGGCGTGGTTCTCCAAGGGCTTCTACTCAGTGCGCCGGGCACCCGCCGAGGTCACCGTCGCCACCGAGTCCCTTAGCACGATGCGCCAGCTGTTCATGCAGGTCCCGACGGCCACCGCCGCCGGGGGCCATGCCGACGAGCGCCCGCGGGTCGTGATGTCCGACCTGCGCATGGGACAGACGCCGTGGTTCGTCTTCACTTTCGTCGTCGGCGCCGAAGACGCCGGCAGCGCCACACCGGTCGAGCCGCTGCAGCTGCCTTCGCAGCGGCCGCCGCGCGAGGCCCTGGGGTGGCTCGTTCGGCGTATCCTTGACCCGGCGGCGGGCCCGCCCCCCGGCCAGGTGGATGTAGAGGCCCGGAGTTTTGCACGGAGGGAAGCTGCATGATCTCGTTCACGGTCAATGGCCGCGTCACCGAAGTGGACGTGCCCGAGGACACACCGCTCCTGTGGGTGCTGCGTGACAACCTGGGCCTGACCGGCACCAAGTTCGGCTGCGGCCTCGCGCAGTGCGGTGCCTGCACCGTGCACCTCGAAGGGCGCGCCGTCCGGGCCTGCGTGACGCCGGTCCGCCGGGCCGCGGGCCGCAAGATCACGACCATCGAGGCCGTCGGCGAGGACCGCATCGGCAAGGCCGTGCAGCAGGCCTGGCTCAAGGTGGACGTGCCGCAGTGCGGCTACTGCCAGAGCGGGCAGATCATGAGCGCCGCCGCGCTGCTCGCCCGCAACCCGGCGCCGACCGACACGGACATCGACGCCGCGATGGACGGCAACCTGTGCCGCTGCGGCACATACAACCAGATCCGCGAGGCGATCCACGACGCCGCCGCGACGCTGAAGGGCTGAGGAGGGCAACATGGCGAACGTCATCGGAACTTCCCGCCGCGACTTCCTCAAGGCCAGCGCCCTCGCGGGCGGCGGCCTCGTCATCGGCTTCGCGCTGCCCGTTAAGGGCCGCTACGCGCAGGCGGCCGCCGACTTCCGGCCGAGCGCATTCCTGCGCGTCGCCAGCGACGGCGGCCTCACCGTGGTCTGCGGCCAGTCGGAGATGGGCCAGGGCGTGCTGACTGCGCTGCCCATGCTCGTCGCCGAGGAACTCGACGCCGACTGGACCCGTGTCCGGGTCGAGCAGGCGCCGGCGGATGCGGCCTTCGCCAACCCGATCTTCGGCTTCCAGGGTACCGGCGGCTCGACCACGGTGATGGGCTTCTGGGATCCGCTGCGCAAGGCCGGCGCCGCCGCGCGCGAGATGCTGGTTTCGGCCGCGGCCGCGAACTGGGGCGTCGCCGCGAGCGACTGCCGCACGGACAACGGCCGCGTGCTGGGCCCGGGCGGTCGCGCCGCGGGCTACGGCGAGCTCGTCGATCGCGCCGCGGCGCTGCCCGTGCCCGCCGAGCCGCGCCTGAAGGACCCAAAGGACTTCAGGCTGCTGGGCACGCCTGCGCGGCGCCTCGACTCCCCGCCCAAGGTCGACGGCAGCGGCGAGTTCGGCCTGGACGTGAAGCTCCCGGGGCTGCTGACCGCCCTCCTGGCGCGCCCGCCGGTGCCGGGCGCGAAGCTCGCGAAGGTGGACGATACTGCGGCGCGGGCCGTGCCAGGCGTGCGCGACGTCCTGCAGATCCCGCAGGGTGTTGCGGTGCTGGCGGACGGCTTCCACGCCGCCGAGAAAGGCCGCGATGCGCTCGTCATCGAGTGGGACAGGGGCGCCTTCGCCAGCGTCACGAGCGCGGCCATTTCGCAGCGCCTGCACGCGGCGGCGGCGCGGGATGGCGCCGTGGCGCGCAAGGACGGCGATCCCGAAACGGCCGCCGCGAGGACGGTCGAGGCGACCTACGAGGTGCCTTACCTCGCGCACGCCTGCATGGAGCCCATGAACGGCACGGCCTGGGTCCGCGACGGCGGCTGCGAGGTCTGGGCGGGCACCCAGGGGCAGGGCCCCCACCAGGGCATGGTCGCGGGCCTGCTCGGCATCCCGCCGGAGAAGGTGAAGATCAATACGACCTACCTCGGCGGCGGCTTCGGCCGGCGCTTCGCGGCGGACTACATCGTCGAGGCGGTCCTGCTCTCGAAGGCGACGGGCAAGCCGGTCAAGGTCGTGTTCACCCGCGAGGACGACACCCGCGCCATGTTCTGGCGCCCGGTGTCGGTCACGAAGTTCTCGGCAGGCTTCGACGAGGCCGGCAAGCCCGTCTCGTTCCGGGCCAAGGTAGCCTCGCCGTCGGTATTCATCGGCTCGGGCTGGGTGACGGAACTCGAGAACGGCGTGGACCACCCGGCGGTGGAGGGCATCGCCGACTTCTTCTACGGCGTGCCGAACGTGAAGGTCGAGTACGTGCGCGAAGAGCCCGGCTACCAGATCTGGTTCTGGCGCTCGGTCGGCCACTCGCAGAACTGCTTCTTCATGGAGAGCTTCGTCGACGAGATGGCCGCGGCGGCCGGCAAGGACCCGTTCGAGTTCCGCCGCGCGCTGCTCGCGGACAAGCCCCGCCACCGGCGCGTGCTGGAACTCGCCGCCCAGAAGGCCGGCTGGGGCAAGCCGCTGCCTGCCGGCGTGCACCGCGGCATCGCCATGACCCACTGCTTCGGCAGCTATGTCGCCGAGGTTGCCGAGGTGTCGGTCGGCGACGACGGCGCCGTGAAGGTGCACCGCGTCGTTGCGGCGGTGGACTGCGGCATGGTCGTCAACCCGCAGATCATCGCGCGCCAGATCGAGGGCGGCATCGTCTACGGCCTGTCCGCGGCACTAGCCGGCAAGGTGACGATCGAGGCCGGCGAGCCACGCGAGCTCACGTTCGAGGAGTATCCGGTGCTACGCATGTCGCAGATGCCGAAAGTCGAGGTGCACATCGTGCCGAGCACGGAGAAGTGCGGCGGCATCGGCGAGCCCGGCACGCCTCCCATCGCGCCGGCGGTCACCAACGCGATCTTCGCGGCGACGGGCAAGCGCATCCGCGCGCTGCCGATCGACCCGGCGCTGATCAGGAAGGCCTGAACCGGACGGCCTGCTGCTCAGGCGAGCCAGAGCAGCAGGCCGCCGACGACCACCAGCGCAAGCGCCGCGCCGCCGACGATGCGCTTGAGCGGTGGGGCGCCGAGCGCGACCGCCATGCCGGTCTTGACCAGCGTGTTCGACACGACCGCGATCACGATGGTGGTCACGGCCGCCGTCATGCGCGCGCCGTCGCCACGCACGAGGTTGGCCATGGACAGCGAGATGGCGTCCACGTCGGTGAGGCCCGCCACGGCGCCCGCGAGGTAGAGTCCGCTCGCGCCGAAGTAGAGCTCCGCCGCGCGCGCGGCGAGGATCACCACGCCGAAGGCCAGCCCGAAGCGCACCGCCTGCCACAGCTCGAAGGGATTCTCGCCGGCGGCCACGTCGGCCTTGCCCTCCTGCCTGGCCCGCCGCCGCCACAGCCAGGCGCAGATCGCCACGCTCGTGAGCGCGAGCCCGGACATCACCGGCAGCAGCCGCTGCGCGAGCGCCAGGTTCACCACCGCGACGATCACGACGACGCGGACGAACATCACCGTCCACGCCAGCAGGATGCCGAGCGCGAGCGCCGGCGAATGCTCCGGCTGCGCCCGGCTGCGCTGCGCGAAGCCCAGGCTCACGGCCGTGCTGGACACGAGCCCGCCGAGCAGGCCGGTGAGTCCGAAGCCGTGCTCGGGACCCACGACCTTGACCAGGATGTAGCTCAGGAAGTTGACCGCCGAGATCAGCACCACCATGAGCCAGACCTGGTGAGGGTTCAGCACGTCGAGCGGCGGCGGCCCGAAGGTCTCGTTCGGCACCAGCGGCAGGATGATCAGCGTGACGATCGCGAACTTGAGCGTCGCCTCGACGTCGCGGGCCTCGATGCGCTGCGCGAGCCGGTGCAGCCAGTCCTTCAGCGCGAGCACCAGCGCGCTCGCCACCGCCAGGCCGCCGGCGAGGGCGATCTGGTCGCGCATGCACAGCCAGCCCAGCAGGAAGGCGAGCAGCGCGGTGACCTCGGTGGTGATGCCGAGCTCGCCGCGCGCGGCCGTCACGGCATAGGAGACGACCACCAGCAGCGCGACGGCCACGAACAGCAGCAGCGCCAGCCATGGCTGGCCGAGCAGCTGGTCGAAGTACGCGGCGAGCGCGCCGGACAGCGCGATCAGGCCGATGGTCCGCACGCCCGCGAAGCTGTGCTCGGCCGCCTTGCTGCGCTCGCGCTCGAGCCCCAGCAGGACCCCCAGGCCCAATGCCGAGCCGAAACGCAGGGCAAGGTCTAACTGGTCCATGCCCGGATTCTAGGCCTGCGCCATCCTTTTCCCATCAGTGGGTTACACGAGCCGATCGGCTTTCCACGCTTGCGCGCGCCGCAGCGCGGCCTAGCCTTGCCGGACGGGAGATCACCATGACGCAACACTTCGACGCACAGGGTTACCGGCTCGCCTACGATGACCTCGGCGAAGGCGAGCCCATCCTGCTGCTGCACGGGTTCGCCGCTGACCGGCGCCTGAACTGGAAGACCACCGGGTGGTACGAGCTGCTGGTCCGGGCCGGCTACCGGGTCATCGCCGCCGATGCCCGCGGGCACGGCCAGAGCGACAAGCCCTCGGATCCCGAGGCGTACAGCCCCGAGGGCATCGCCGGCGACACGATCCGCCTGATGGACCACCTGAAGGTCCGGCGCGCCCACCTGCTCGGCTACTCGATGGGCGGGCGCAACGCGGCCTGGCTGCTGGCGCGTCATCCCGGCCGGTTCGAGAGCGGCATCATCGGTGGCGCCGGGCTCAACGTGCTGAAGGTCACCGACCCGGCCCGCTGGGAGAAGCGCGGCTTTCGCCTCACAGCCGACAACCGCAAGACAAAGTCACTCGCCATCCCGAGCATGGAGAAGCTCTACGCGCACGCGACCGGACGCGGCGGCAAGCTCGGCGCGCTGGCAGCCTGCCTGCTCGGCTCGTTCCCGAGCCTCGAGGCGTCGTTCCTCGCCAAGTCACGTGCGCCGGTGCTCGTCATCTGCGGCGAGAAGGATACGACCTCGGGCAGCCCCATCCCGCTCGCGGAGACAATCCCGGGCGCGAAGGCCGTGGTTATCCCGGGCCGCAATCACCTCTCGGCCGTCGCGGACCCCTTCTTCAAGGGCGCGGTGATGGGTTTCCTGGGCCAGCGCTGGGCACGGCCGCGTCGTCGACGGACCAATTCCTAGCAGAGGGTCCGGGGCGCCAGCCGCCGAGCTGCCGGTCGTAGAGGTCGTGGCGGTCGTAGGCGCGCCAGTACTCGCGTACGAGTCCGTCCTCGAGGCGGTAGAGCGTGAGGCCGAAGAAGCGCACCGGGCGGCCGGTCGGCTTGTGCCGCGCGGTGACGCTGCCGCGCACGAGCACCCGGTCGCCCTCGGCCACGACGTCCTCCACCGTCAGGCGGTAGTCGTCGTAGATCTCCCACACGTAGGCCGAGAACGCGACGACCGCGTCGCTGCCACGGACGACGTCCTCGGCGCCCGGCCCGTGGCCGACGACGTCGGGATGCAGGTGCTCGCGCAGGAAGGCGAGGTTGCGGCGGTTGAAGACCTCGTCGTAGTAGCGCGCCATCAGCCCGGCGTTGGCGCGGGCGCTGCCCGGCTCCGTGCCCTGTGGCGCCATCGGCAAGCGCCTCAGCCGACCGAGAAATCCGCGTCGTCGAGCGGGTCGACGCCGGCAACGCCGAGTTCCGCGAGGCCGACGCGGCGCAGGATCTGCACCCCCTGCTCGCGTTCGGCGCGGCTCATCGGCACGTAAGGCAGGCGGAACGCGGGCTCCACGAGGCCCATCATGGCGAGTGCCGTGTTGACGGGGATCGGGTTAGGCTGGGAGAACAGCCAGGCCGTGAGCTCCACGCACTCCGGCGGCATCCCGCGTGCACTCTCATCGAGCAGCCGGCGCAGGATCCGCGGCGCGACATTGGAGAACACCGAGATCACGCCGAGGGCGCGGCCGTCGGCGCGGGCGGCGAGGCAGTCGTCGTCGTTGCCCGACCAGGAGCGGATGCCACGGCGGCCCAGCTCGGCCATGCGCGCCGGCCCGCAGCATTCCTTCACGCCAACGAAGTTCGGGTGCCGGGCGATGCGCTCGATCACGTCCGGCAGCAGGTCCTGCCCGGTGCGGCCGGGAACGTTGTAGACGATGCCGGGGCCGAACTCGAGTACCCGCGAGTAGTGCGCCTCGAGGCCGGCGAACGAGGTCTTGCCGTAATACGGGTTGATCTGCAGCGCCGCGTCCATCCCCACCGCGAAGCCGAGTTCCGTGGCGCGGACCGCCTCGGCAGTCGAGTTGCTGCCCGTATTGCCGATGATCAGCATGCGGTCGCCGAAGCGACGCACCGCATGGGCGATCAGCGCCAGCTGCTCGTCCCAGTGCATCAGGTGACCCTCGCCGGTCGTACCCGTGATGACCAGCCCGTCCACGCCGGCCTCGGCCTGCCGGCCAGCCAGGCGGTCGAAGGCGGCGAAGTCGATGCGGCCGTCGCGGTGGTACGGCGTCTTGATGGCGGTGATCAGGGAGGCGCTGTGCAGACGGTCGTGCATGGGACGGCTCGAGCGGGAGGCGAGGCCCGGGATGATAACGCAACCGGCCGGTATCCCCGCGGCGGAGGCAACGCAAAAAAGAGGTTCTTCACCGATCAGCGGGATAGGTCAGGGACGCACGGTCGTCACTGCTAAC
>JBBINN010000079.1:0-13266 GCA_037443885.1 Gammaproteobacteria bacterium
CGCGGCACTTGTCCTGGTCGATCAGGACGATGCCGTCCTCCTCGCGCTTGTAGATCGCGCCGCTCGGGCACGAGGCCACGCAGGCCGGATTGAGGCAGTGCTCGCACAGGCGCGGCAGGTACAACATGAACGTGCGCTCGAACGCGCCGTAGATCTCGCGCTGCACGTTGTCGAAGTTCTGGTCCTTGCTGCGCTTCGCGAACTCGGTGCCGAGGATCTCCTCCCAGTTCGGGCCCCACTCGATCTTCTCCATGCGCTGCCCGGTGATCAGCGAGCGGGGCCGCGCGGTCGGCTGGTGCTGGCCCTCCTTCGCCTCGTGCAGGTGCTGGTAGTCGAAATCGAACGGCTCGTAGTAGTCGTCGATCTGCGGCAGGTCGGGGTTGGCGAAGATCTTCGCGAGCGTGCGGAAGCGGCCGCCGCCGCGCAGCTGCAGCCGGCCGGCCGCGTCGCGCACCCAGCCGCCGTTCCAGCGACGCTGGTTCTCCCACTCCTTCGGGTAGCCGACGCCCGGCTTGCTCTCGACGTTGTTGAACCAGGCGTACTCGACGCCCTCGCGGGACGTCCAGACGTTCTTGCAGGTGATGGAACAGACGTGGCATCCGATGCACTTGTCCAGGTTCAGTACCATCGCGATCTGGGCGCGCACTCTCATCGCGAAGCCTCCTCGGCCGGCGCCGGCTCGTCGTCGAGCCAGTCGACCTTGTTCATCTTGCGGACGATCACGAACTCGTCGCGATTCGTGCCGGTCGTGCCGTAGTAGTTGAAACCGTAGCTGAGTTGCGCGTAGCCGCCGATCATGTGCGTCGGCTTGACCACGATGCGCGTCACCGAGTTGTGGATGCCGCCGCGGGTGCCGGTGACCTCCGACCCCGGCACGTTGATGATGCGTTCCTGGGCGTGGTACATCATCGCCATGCCGGGCATCACGCGCTGGCTGACCACTGCACGCGCCGCGATCGCGCCGTTGACGTTGTAGAGCTCGATCCAGTCGTTGTCCTCGATGCCGGCCGCTTTCGCGTCGTCCTCCGACAGCCAGACGATCGGGCCGCCGCGCGACAGCGTCTGCATCAGCAGGTTGTCGCTGTAGGTGCTGTGGATGCCCCACTTCTGGTGCGGCGTGATCCAATTGAGCACGACCTCCTTGTTGCCGTTCGGCTTCTTGCCGAGGATCGGCGCGATGGTCTTGGTGTTCACCGGCGGCCGGTAACCCATGAAGCCTTCACCGAAGGCGCGCATCCACTCGTGATCCTGGTAGAACTGCTGCCGGCCAGTGAGCGTCCGCCACGGGATCAGCTCGTGCACGTTGGTGTAGCCCGCGTTGTAGCTGACGTGCTCGTCCTCGAGGCCCGACCACACGGGCGAGGAGATGATCTTGCGCGGCTGCGCCTGCACGTCGCGGAAGCGGATCGCCTCGTGCTCCTTGCCCTTGGCGAGGTGTGTGTGCTTGCGCCCGGTGAATCGTCCGAGCGCTTCCCACGCCTTGACCGCGACGTGGCCGTTGGTCTCTGGCGCAAGGTGCAGGATGACCTCGGCGGCGTCGATCGCCGTCTCGATGCGGGGCCGGCCCGCGCTCACGCCCGGCTCGGTGACCTGGTGGTTGAGCTCGCCCAGGAAGGCGATCTTCTCCTTGGTGTCCCACACGAGACCCTTGCCCCAGTTGCCGAGCTTGTCGAGCAGCGGGCCGAGCGAGGTGAATTTCCGGTAGAGGTTCGGGTAGTCGCGCTCGACCACCACCATGCCCGGCATCGTCTTGCCCGGCACCGGCTCGCACTCACCGCGCTTCCAGTCGCGGACCTCCGGCATGGCGAGTTCGCCCGGGCTGTCGTGCAGCATCGGGACCAGCACCAGGTCCTTCTCGACCCCCAGCACGCCGTGTGCGAGCTCGCTCGCCCGGCGCGCGATGCCCTTGAAGATGTCCCAGTCGCTGCGTGCCTCCCAGGCCGGGTCCACCGCCTTCGAGAGCGGGTGGATGAACGGGTGCATGTCGGAGGTGTTGAGGTCGTTCTTCTCGTACCAGGTCGCCGTCGGCAGCACGACGTCCGAGTACAGTGCCGTCGTGCACATGCGGAAGTCGAGCGTCACCAGCAGGTCGAGCTTGCCCTCGGGGGCGGGATCGTGCCACCTGACCTCCAGAGGCTTGGTGGCGCCGTGCTCGCCGAGGTCCTTGCCCTGCAGGCCGTGCCGCGTGCCCAGCAGGTGCCTCAGCATGTATTCGTGGCCCTTGCCTGAGCTGCCGAGCAGATTGGAGCGCCAGATGAACAGGTTGCGCGGGAAGTTCTGCGGCGCGTCCGGGTCGGCGAACGCGAAATCGAGGCTGCCGTCCTTGAACTTCGACACCGCATACTCGACCGGGGCGACGCCGGCCTGCTCGGCTTCGCGCGCCAGCTGCAACGGGTTCACGTTGAGCTGCGGGGCGCTCGGCAGCCAGCCCATGCGCACGGCCCGCAGGTTGAAGTCCACCAGGCTGCCCGTGTACTTGTTCGGGTCGGCGAGCGGCGAGAGGATCTCCTCGACCCCGAGCTTCTCGTAGCGCCACTGGTCGGAGTTGAAGTACCAGAAGCTGGTGCCGTTCATCTGCCGCGGCGGTCGGCTCCAGTCGAGGGCGAACGCCAGCGGCAGCCAGCCGGACTGCGGCCGCAGCTTCTCCTGCCCGACGTAGTGCGCCCAGCCGCCGCCGGTCTGGCCCACGCACCCGCACATGACCAGCAGGTTGATCAACCCGCGGTAGTTCATGTCGTTGTGGTACCAGTGATTCATCGCGGCACCGACGATGATCATCGAGCGACCGCGGGTCTTGTCGGCGTTGCGGGCGAACTCCCGGGCGAGCTCGATGATCTGCGAGCGCGGCACGCCGGTGATCGCCTCGGCCCAGGCGGGCGTCCCGGGCACCATCGCGTCGTAGTCCTTCGCGACGTGACCGCCGCCGAAGCCACGGTCGAGCCCGTACTGGGCGAGCAGCAGGTCGAATACCGTGGCGATCAGGCATTCCTCGCCGGTCGCAAGCGTCAGGCGCCGCGCCGGCACGCGCTTGATCAGCACGTCCTCGACTTTCACCGAGGTCCACTTCTCGTGCTCGACGCCGCCGAAGTACGGGAAGCTGACGTCCGCCAGCTCGCTGCCGTTACCGGCGAGCGTCATGCGCAGGCGCGTCTCCCGCCCGCCGCTCTCGCGCTCCTCGATGTTCCACTTGCCCTGCTCGCCCCAGCGGAAGCCGATCGCACCGTTGGGCGCGACCAGTTCGCCGCTGCGGTCATCGAAGGCGAGCGTCTTCCACTCGGGGTTGTTGCCTTCACCGAGCGCGCCGGTCAGGTCGGAGGCACGCAGGAAGGCTCCCTTCACCAGCGAACCGTCCGCACGGCGCTCGAGCTTCACCAGCAGCGGCATGTCGGAGTACTGCCGGCAATAGTCGCGGAAATACTTCGACGGCTGGTCGACGTGGAACTCGCGCAGCACGACGTGGCCGAGCGCGAAGGCCAGCGCCGCGTCCGTGCCCTGCTTCGGATGGACCCAGACGTCGCACAGCTTGGCCACTTCGGCATAGTCCGGCGTGATGGCCACGGTCTTCGTGCCGTTGTAGCGCGCCTCGGCGAGGAAGTGCGCATCGGGCGTCCGGGTCTGGGGGACGTTGGAGCCCCAGCAGATGATGTACTTCGAGTTGTACCAGTCGGCGGACTCCGGGACGTCCGTCTGTTCGCCCCAGATCTGCGGACTGGCGGGCGGCAGGTCGCAGTACCAGTCGTAGAAGCTCAGGCACGCTCCGCCGAGCAGCGACAGGTAGCGCGCACCGGCAGCGTACGACACCATCGACATCGCCGGGATCGGCGAGAACCCGATCACGCGGTCCGGACCGTGGGTGCGCACCGTGTACAAGTTCGATGCCGCGATCAGCTCGTTGGCCTCGCCCCACGTGACGCGCACGAAGCCGCCCATGCCGCGCTTCGACTTGTAGCTCGACGCCTTCGCCGGGTCCTCGACGATGCTGGCCCAGGCGTCGACCGGCGCAAGCGTCCTGCGCGCCTCGCGCCACAGGCGCAGCAGCGCACTGCGCATCAACGGGTACTTCACGCGATTGGCGCTGTACAGGTACCAGGAGTAACTCGCGCCGCGCGGGCAGCCGCGTGGCTCGTGATTCGGCAGGTCCGGCCGGGTGCGCGGGTAGTCGGTCTGCTGCGTTTCCCAGGTGACCAGGCCGTTCTTGACGTAGACCTTCCAGCTGCAGGAGCCCGTGCAGTTCACGCCGTGCGTCGACCGCACGATCTTGTCGTACTGCCAGCGCTGGCGATAACCATCCTCCCAGCTGCGATCCTGGGCCTTGGCTACGCCGTGACCGTCGGCGAAGGCCTCGCCGGCCGGCTTGAGGAAATTGAGTCGGTCGAGGAAATAGCTCATGGATCGCTCCGTTCCCGAATCAGCACGGCGCCTCGGCGCCGCGACGGAAGTACCACCACCAGCGCAAACAAGAGGGCCGGGACGGAAATGGCCAGGTTGCGATTGGCGACCTGCGCCTCACCCCCTGCCCAGAACGCAGGGTCCTCCGGCCGCCAGTCCTGAATTACGCCGCGTCCGGACTGGTGGGCCGCCTTGCGCACTGATCCCACTATGCCGCTCCAGTGGCTCGTAGAGTGATCGCAGCCTACGGGCAGCGGGGGCCCGGACGCCTTGACTTAGGTCAATTCGGGGCCACCGGCCACCCCTCGCCCTCCGTACGAGCGGATCGCAGGTCGCGCCGGGCCGGCGCAGATCGCCAGCCACACCACGCGCTTCAGCGTCGATTCAGTTCGACGTGAACGTGTACTCCCCGGATCAAGGTCCTGAGGGCTGACAGGCCGTGCTGGCGGGTCTGGACCGCACCGCCCGTCCGCGACTGTAATGACGAATGGGGAGCGGACGGCAACCGCCCGGCAGGTGATCACTGCAAAGGAGATCGCCCATCTGGACGATGGGGATTCGCTGGCAACCAAGACGACCGAAGCGGTCGATCAACGCAGTCAATGGCCCCACTCCTTTCCAAGCACGGGAGGCGGTCGCGTTTCCACGATCCACCCTTGGCTACACGGCCGAACCATCGACCAGGCAGCGGCCCAGCATTCGTATCCCGTCAAGGACCCAGAACATTGGGCTCGGAGTGACCCGGCGGGCAATCAGCCGCACCGAGACGAGACGATGATGCCACCCACCGGCGGGGGGCGCCTTGATCTTGATCAAGTCGCGGCGACGGAATTAGTGCGGCTGATGGGAATCAAACCCACGCTGGTGGTCTGGGCGAAGCGCAAGCAATGGCCGCTTCCGGAAAGCCTTCGGTGCGCTACTGAAGGACCGCTCCTGGCCGGACTTTCGCCTTCGTGGACGTCCGCTTTCTCGCAACCGGGGTCATGATGGTGAACGGGCGCCGAGCCGCCGGTCAAGGCTGGACGCTCGTCACTAGGCAGGCTGCGGCCTGCCGATAGCCACTCCCGGACCAGCCAGCTCTGGACTCTGCTGCCCTGTTCGCAGCTTTGACGACCTGCCTACGACCAGATCGGCTGGGAACAGCATGATTGAAGCCAGCGACCTCTCGTGCAACGATTGGACCAAAGTTCGAGAGGATCGTGGAAAGCACCAGTCCGACACCGATTCGGGAGCTTCCTGCCGGGAGGAACACGGCAAGGGGATTAGTTCACGATCCCCTTTCTAATAGTTCGGATATCCGGTTTTCGCTCCGGCGCAACGCGCTACACTGCCCCGTCATGAGCCGCATCCGTTCCCGCCTGCTGACGACCATGCTCGCCTGTGCGGTCCTCGCGGGCTGCGGCAGTTATCGCGCCTACGAGGGCCCGGCGCTGCCGCGCGCGGAGCGGGCCCGCGTCGCGGCGGACCCGTCCTTCAGCGCGGGCCTGCCGGTCCAGGTGATCCTGCGGAAGGTGGATGACCGCGAGGTGCCGCTGGGCCGCAGCGCGGTCGAACTGGCGCCCGGGCGGCACGTGTTCATCGTGGACTGCCGCCTCGCGGAGACAGGCTCGGCCACGCGCTTCGTGCTCGAGGCGGAGGTGGACGCAGGAGCCGAATACCGGCTGGAGGCCGAGGCCACTGCGGTCGGCTGCGAGCGGGTGGAGCTGCGCCGCCTGTGAGGGCGTGCGCTGCGTCTCGGTAGCGTATGGCGCGAAGCGTCCTATAATCCCGCCCGATGACCCGCAGTTCCTTCACCGCGGTCCTCCTGCTCCTGGCGCTGGCCGTGCCGGCGTCGGCGGACGACATGTTCATCCCCACGCGCGGCACCCTCGAGCCGGCGGACCGCCTCGTGCTGCGCAAGTCGGAGCGCTCGCTCGCGCTGTATCGCGGCGGACAGCCGATCAAGACCTACCGCGTCTCGCTCGGCCTGAGCCCCGAGGGGCACAAGGAGCGGGAGGGCGACTTCCGGACGCCCGAAGGTCGCTACATGCTCACCTGGCGCAACCCGCAGAGCGAATACTTCCTGTCGATCAAGGTGTCCTACCCGAACGCCGAGGATGTGGCGAACGCCCGGCGCAACGGCTGGCCACCGGGCGGCGCGATCATGATCCACGGCCTCCCCAACGTTCCTCGGCACCCCCGTGATCGCTACCTGTCCACGGACTGGACCGACGGCTGCATCGCCGTGTCCAACGAGGACATGCTGGAAATCTGGCTGCTCACCGAGCCCAACACCCCGATCGAGATCCTCCCGTGAACGACCACACCGCCCCCGGAGCCGGCGAGGATTTCCCGCCGGCCGAACAGGCGCTTGCCGCCATCGTCCACGCGAAGGTTTCGCCCAAGGGCCTGCTCGAGAACCTGTCGCAGCAGGAGGTGGACAAGCTGCTCGACCGCGGCCAGGGTGGCCTGTACCCGCTGTTCCGCCAGTGCGCGCTCGCGGTTCTCAACTGCGGCACCCAGCTCGACGACGCGCGGACGATCTTCGAGGCCTTCCGCGACTTCGACCTTCGCATCGTGCGCCAGCCCTGGGGCATCAAGCTCGAGATGCACCACGCCCCGGGCAGCGCCTTCGTCGACAGTCAGATGATCCGCGGCGTGAAGGAGCACCTGTTCGCGGTGCTCCGCGACATCGTCTACACCCACAACGAGGTGGTGGGGCGATTCGACCTCACCGAACCTCAGGGGATCACCAACGCGATCTTCTGCATCCTGCGCAACGCCCGCGCGCTGGACCACAAGGGTGGGCCGGACCTCGTCGTCTGCTGGGGCGGGCACTCCATCCCGCGGCACGAGTACGACTACACCAAGAAGGTCGGCTACGAGCTCGGCCTGCGCGGCCTCGACATCTGCTGCGGCCCGGGCGCGATGAAAGGCCCGATGAAGGGCGCGACCATCGGCCACTCCAAGCAGCGCATCAAGGACGGGCGCTACATCGGCCTCACGGAGCCCGGCATCATCGCCGCCGAGCCGCCCAACCCGATCGTCAACCAGCTGGTGATCCTGCCGGACATCGAGAAGCGGCTCGAGGCCTTCGTGCGACTCGGCCACGGCATCATCGTGTTCCCGGGCGGCGTCGGCACGGCGGAGGAGATCCTCTACCTGCTCGGCCTGCTGCTCGACCCGGCGAACGCCGGCCAGCCGATGCCGCTCATCTTCACGGGGCCTGAGCAGAGCGCCGGTTACTTCGAGCAGCTCGACCAGTTCATCGGGCGGATCCTCGGCCCCGAGGCCCGGCAGCGCTACCGCATCATCGTCGGCGACCCTTCGGAGGCCGCGCGGGAGATGCGCCGCGGGCTCGACCAGGTGCGCCGCCGGCGGCGGCGGACCGGCGACGCCTACAACTTCAACTGGCTGCTCAAGGTGCCGCCGGCGTTCCAGCAGCCGTTCGAGGTCACGCACGAGTCCATGGCCTCGCTCGTGCTCTCCCGCGACCTGCCGGTCCACGAACTCGCCGCCAACCTGCGGCGCGCCTTCTCGGGCATCGTCGCCGGGAACGTGAAAGAGCAGGGCATCCGCCAGATCGAGGAGCGCGGGCCTTTCGAGATCCACGGCGACGCCGACATCGGCCGGCCGCTCGACGAACTCCTGCGCGGCTTCGTGGCGCAGCGGCGCATGAAGCTGGTGGGCGAGTACCGCCCCTGCTACCGCATCGTCGCGTAGTACGACGGCAGAACAGGGGGCGCTTCCCTGTTTCGCCCAACCTCACAGCGGTGACGCCGGATCCATCGAGCCGCCGGAATGGGGAAGGCATCCCCTTTTCAGCCCTTCCCGTGAACCAGTTCCTGTTTAGCCCTCGGCAGCCGGCGTAACGTCCCGCGCAACAGCAAGTGTGGAATGCGGGCGGAATGGGCGACGAGAAAACTCCTGTCGTGCCTGCCAGGGCGGGCGCAGCCGGCGCGAAGCCGGCGGACGCCTGGCCGGCTGCGCGCGAGCCGCAGAGCCGTCACGGCGCCATCGCCCGGCGGCTCTACACGTATTCCACCTACAAGTCCTGGGCCGACAAGATGCGTGCTTCCTGGGTCGAGGAGACCGCAGGCAGCGACGTGGCCGAAGACTGATCCCGCCGCCCGCAGGCTATGGAACGCGTGATGCAGCTGCTCGACGACGTGGACGACCTGCTGGCCGTGGTCCGCCACCGGTTCAGGTGGTGGCCCGGTCGCCGTCCCGGGCTAGGCTGAGGCTTCCACGCCCTTCGAGGCGGGCATTCCGCGGGACTCCACCCAGGCCACCAGGGGCGCCCACTGCGCCAGGTCCGGATGCGCCCGCTCCGGCTGCATCTCGTGCAGGCCGATGCCGGTTTCCGCCGCCCGGATGTAATTCTGCGATTCCCTCAGCGTCGCCACGAGCGGGATGTCGAGCGTGCCGAGGAAGCGGATCAGCGAATGGAACACCAGCGTGTTCGGCCGCACGCGGTTCGCGACCACGGCCAGCCGGCTCTCCCGCCGCTTCACCTTGGCGGTGGTCAGCAGGTGCTCGATGCAGCGCGCAGAGGCCCGGATGTCGATGGGCGAGGGCAGCACCGGCACCATGATCGCGTCGGCATCGCGGGTGAACTCGGCGATCTCCGCCGGCTCGAGCGCCGCCGGAGTGTCCACCACCACGCGGGACGTGCCCGGCGGCAGGCGCAGATGGAAGGACCGCGTGACGCCCGCGGGCCGTTCGTAGGCGGCGATGCCGTGGATCGGCGCGAGCGTGCCGGGTCTCGTCTTCAGCCAGCGCCAGCTGGAGGCCTGCGGGTCGAAGTCCATGAGGACGGTCTGCAGCCCGCTCGCCGCGTAGAACGCGGCGAGGTTGGTGGCGAGAGTGCTCTTGCCCGAGCCACCCTTGGGGTTCAGGAACACGACCCGGCGCAGGGAGGTCGGGATGATCTGATTCACCAGCCGAGCCTACGCCGCGCGTCGGCACCGCCGCAAGCCGCGCGGCGCGGATGCCCTTGAAAACCGCACGGCCCACCCTCATCGCGTGGCCCTGCGCGGCGGCCGTGGGGCCGCCCGGCCGGCAACGAGGATCCACATGACCACCGCTTCTTCCGAGACCCGCGGCTTCCAGGCCGAAGTCAAGCAGCTGCTCAGGCTGATGATCCACTCGCTCTACAGCCATCGGGAAATCTTCCTGCGCGAGCTCATCTCCAATGCCTCCGACGCCTGCGACCGGCTGCGCTTCGCCGCGCTGGCCGACCCGGCGTTGCTGGCGGACGGCGAGGAGCTCGCGATCCGCATCGACTTCGACTCGGCAGCCCGGACGCTGACGGTGAGCGACAGCGGCATCGGCATGAGCCGCGAGGAGGCGGTCTCGCACCTCGGCACGATCGCCCGCTCGGGCACGGCCGAGTTCTTCTCGCGGCTCACGGGCGACGAGCGCCGCGACAGCCAGCTGATCGGCCAGTTCGGCGTCGGCTTCTACTCGGCCTTCATCGTGGCGAGCCGCGTCGAGGTCACCTCGCGGCGGGCAGGCGCCGCGCCCGGCGAGGCGGTTCGCTGGACCTCCGATGGCACCGGCGAGTTCACGGTCGAAACCGTCGAGGAGCCGCCGCGCGGCACGCGCGTCGTGCTGCACCTGCGCGAGGACGCCGGCGAGTTCGCCGACGCCTTCCGCCTGCGGCAGCTCGTCCGCCGCTACTCGGACCACATCGCCTTTCCCGTGCTGTTGCGACCCGACGGCGGCAAGGGCGAGTACGACCGCGTCAACCAGGCGCAGGCGCTTTGGACCCGGCCGAAGCAGGACCTGCAGGACTCCGACTACCGGGAGTTCTACCGCCACGTCTCGCACGACCCGGGCGATCCACTCGCATGGAGCCACCACCGCGTCGAGGGCCGCCGCGAGTACACGGCCCTGCTGTACGTGCCCGCACGGGCGCCCTACGACCTGTACAACCGCGAGGCGCCGCGCGGCCTGAAGCTGTACGTCAGGCGCGTCTTCGTCCTCGACGACGCCGAGCAGTTCCTGCCGCTCTACCTGCGCTTCGTGAAGGGCGTGGTGGACTGCGCCGACCTGCCGCTCAACGTCTCGCGCGAGATGCTGCAGGAAGACCGGGAGGTCGAGGCGATCCGCTCCGCGCTCACGCGCCGCGTGCTCGACATGCTGGAGAAGCTCGCCGCGGAGGAGCCGGAGCGCTACCGCGAGTTCTGGGGCGAGTTCGGCCAGGCGCTGAAGGAGGGCGTCGCCGAAGACCCCGCCAACCGCGAGCGCATCGCGAAGCTGCTGCGCTTCTCGACCACCCGCTCCGGAGGCATGGAGCAGGACCAGTCGCTTCCGGACTACGTGGCGCGCATGCCCGAGGGCCAGAAGCACATCTACTACGTCACGGCGGACAGCCTCGCGGCCGCCCGCGGCAGCCCCCACCTCGAGGCGCTGCGCCGCCACGGCGTCGAGGCGCTGCTGCTTGCCGACCGGATCGACGAATGGATGGCCGGGCAACTCGGTGAATTCGACGGCAGGACGCTGCGTGACGCGGCGCGCGGCGCGCTCGACCTCGGCGGCCTCGCGGCCGAGGGCGAGAGCAAGGCCGCCGCGGTCGCGGGCTCTGCGATCGAGGGTCTCTGTGGGCGCGTGGCCGCGAGCCTCGGCGACCGGCTCGCGGGCGCGCGGCCGAGCGAGCGGCTGTCGGAGTCGCCGTGCTGCCTGGTGCGCGAGGAGCACGACCTCGGTCCGCAGCTGCGTCGGCTGCTGGAGGCCGCCGGCCAGCAGCTTCCCGAGTCGCGGCCGTGGCTCGAGCTCAACCCGGCGCACCCGCTGGTGCGGCGGCTCGACTCGACGCCCGACGGCGAGGCCTTCGACGACCTCGCGGCGCTGCTGCACGACGAGGCGGTGCTGGCCGAGGGCGGTGCGCTCGACGACCCCGCCGGGTTCGTGCGGCGGCTCAACCGCGTGCTCGCCGGGGCCCCGGCGGAGGCGCCGTCCATCGTCGTGCCGGGTGCCGACTGAGGCTGGGGACCTCGCGGCGCCCGGCCGTATAATGCGGCCCCGGCGTGGCAGCGGAGGAGAAGGCGATGACGGAGAAGGTCCCGACGCGTGACGAGCTGCGCGCGAAGCTCACGCACGAGCAGTTCCACTGCACCCAGGAGAAGGGCACCGAGCGCGCCTTCACCGGCCGCCATTACCTGAACCACGACAAGGGCACCTATGCCTGCGTCTGTTGCGGGCAGGCGCTGTTCTCGTCGGACACGAAGTACGAGTCCGGCTCGGGCTGGCCGTCCTTCTGGCTGCCGCTCGCCGGGGATCGGGTCGCCACCCGCCGCGACACCAGCCACGGCATGATCCGCACCGAGATCACCTGCGCCCGCTGTGGCGCCCACCTCGGGCACGTGTTCGAGGACGGCCCTGCGCCGAGCGGACTGCGCTACTGCGTGAATTCGGCCTCGCTCGACTTCAGGCAGGCGGACGAGTGAGGGCAGCGATTCCGCTGCTGCTGGCCGCCTGGCTTGCCGGGGGGCACGTGCTGGCGGCAACTGCGGGCGACGAGCCGCCCGTGCCGGCCGCCGAGGCTCCGGTGGAAAAGTTGTCCCCGCCGGCCGGGGAGCCTGCTGACCGGGCGGCCGCGCCGGCGGGCGGCGAGCCCGAGGCTACCGATGCCGTCGCTGCGCGCGTGGAACCACTGGTGCCCCGCGTGCAGGTCACCGAGGCGGGGCCGCAACTCCTGATCGAGGATCTGCGGCCCGGCACTGGCATCGAGGCGGCGCCCGGGATGCAGCTCGCCGTCCACTACACGGGTTGGCTGCACGAGCCTGCCGCGCTCGGCTATCGCGGCCGCCAGTTCGACAGCTCCCGCGATCGCGGCAGCCCACTGGTGTTCCCGCTCGGCGCGGGCCGCGTGATCCGCGGCTGGGAAGTGGGGCTGATCGGCCTTCAGGTCGGTGGCCTGCGCAGGCTGGTGATCCCGCCCGAGCTGGCCTATGGCCGTCGTGACGTGGGCAACGGCCTGATCCCGCCCGGCTCAACGCTGGTCTTCGAGGTCGAGCTGCTGGGCGTGGAGTCGAGCATCCTGCTGGAAGGGACGAAGTGAATCCGCGCGCGCGCTCTTCTTCGACAGCGCCTTGAGCGTGCGGCCGCCACCCGCGGAGCGGGTCTTCATCGAGGGGCCCGTGGGCCCCATCGAGGCGCTCGTCGAGTCCGCGGCGGTGCCCGTCCCGGGCGTCGTCGCCGTCTGCTGCCATCCGCACCCGCTGTTCGGCGGCACCATGCAGAACAAGGTGGTCCACACGCTCGCGCGCGCCGCGGTCGACGTCGGCGTGCCGGCGGTGCGCTTCAATTTCCGCGGCGTCGGCGGCAGCGCCGGCCGCTACGACCACGGCAACGGCGAGGCGGAGGATGCGTTCGCAGTGGCGGACTGGGCGTCGGATCGCTTCGGCGCCCGGCGGCTGTGGGCGACGGGATTCTCGTTCGGCAGTTTCATCGCCTACGCGCTCGCCCGGCAGCGGCAGGCCGAGCGGCTCGTCACCGTCGCCCCGCCTGTGCAGCGCTTCGACTTCTCCCGGCTGCCTCCGCCGGGCTGCCCGTGGCTCGTGGTGCAGGGCGATCAGGACGAGCTGGTCAACCACGAAGCCGTCGTCCATTGGACGCGGACGCTGGCCGCGCCGCCGCGCGTGGAGATCTTCCCTGGCGCGGACCACTTCTTCCATGGCCGGATCACGGAGTTGCGGGAAACGGTGAGGGGCTGGCTGGCGCACGGCTGATGGCGATCAGCGGATAGCCAGTGCAGGTAGTGCCTGCGCCGCGACCGGGGAGGGGGGGCATTGCCTTTTCCTCTTCCGCACTTGGGCGCGACTTGCCGTCTGGATCGAAAAGGAAAAAGGGAACCTGATTACCCACGAGGCTCAGCCAGGGTTGCGAGTCGAT
>JBBINN010000080.1:0-13043 GCA_037443885.1 Gammaproteobacteria bacterium
TGTGGATGGTGTTCTACTACCGCGTGTTCGGGCTGGTGGCCGTCGCCGTCCTGGTCTCGAACGTGGTGCTGATCACTGCCCTGCTGTCGCTCTTCGGCGCGGCGCTCACCCTGCCCGGCATCGCCGGCATCGTGCTCACCGTCGGCATGGCCGTGGACGCGAACATCCTCATCTATGAGCGCATCCGCGAGGAGCTCAGGAACGGGCTGACGCCGCTCGCGGCCATCCACGGCGGGTTCGAGCACGCGCTGTCGGCGATCATCGACGCGAACATCACCACCCTGATCGCGGCCGTGATGCTGTTCGCCTTCGGGACGGGACCGATCCGCGGCTTCGCGGTGGTGCTGTTCCTCGGCATCCTGACCTCGCTGTTCACGGCGCTCATGGGCAGCCGTGCGCTCATCCAGCTCATCTACGGTCGCCGCCGCCGCGTCGAGCGGCTGGCGATCTGAGGGTCCCGCATGGAGTTCTTCGGCAAGGTCCCGCGCATCCGCTTCATGGAGAAGCGGCGCTACTGGTACGTCATCTCGGTCCTCGTGATCGTCTCCTCGTTCGCCCTGGTCGCCGCCAGGGGCCTGAACCTCGGCATCGACTTCACCGGCGGCATCGTCGTCGAGGCGTCCTTCCCGGGCGCGGCCAACATCGAGCGCACCCGGTCCGCGCTCGAGGGCGCGGGCCTTGCGGGCGCGCAGGTGCAGAGCTTTGGCACGGCGCAGGACGTGCTGGTCCGGCTGCCGCCGGCCGAGGGCAAGGAGGCGCAGGACCTGACCGACCGGGCGACGGCCGCACTGCAGTCGCTGGACCCGGGCGTCGAGATCCGCCGCACCGAGTCGGTGGGGCCGCAGGTCGGCAAGGAGCTGGCCGAGAAGGGCGCCACGGCGCTGCTGATGGCGCTGCTGTTCATCGGCCTGTACGTCATCATGCGGTTCCAGTGGAAGTTCTCGGTGGGAGCGATCCTGGCCGTGCTGCACGACCCGATCGCCGTCGTCGGCTTCTTCGCGCTGACCCAGATCACCTTCGACCTCTCCGCGCTTGCCGCCATCCTCGCGGTGATCGGCTATTCGCTGAACGACACGGTGGTGGTGTTCGACCGCGTGCGCGAGCGCATGATCGGCATGCGCAAGGCCGCGCCGATCGAGGTCATGGACACGGCCATCAACGAGACGCTGTCCCGCACGATCATGACCTCGGGAACCACGCTGATAGTCGTCGTGGCGCTGCTGGTGCTAGGCGGCGAAGCGCTGCGGGCGTTCTCTTCCGCGCTGCTGGTCGGCATCGTGATCGGCACCTACTCCTCGATCTACGTCGCCGGCGCCGTGTCGCTCGACCTGGGTCTGTCGCAGCGCGACCTGATGCCCGTCGACAAGAGGCAGGAAGCCGATGGGCTGCCGTGAGCCGGGCCTCAGCCGGCCTCAGCCGGCGAGTTCCGGCGGCACGTGTGGCCTGAGCGCCTCGAGCAGCGCGGCGTAGACCTTCGGGGTGCCGGCCACGACGTGGCCCTCCTGGCGGTACTCGGCGCCGGTCAGCGTGCCGATGTGGCCGCCGGCCTCGCTGATCAGCAGGGTGCCCGCGGCGGTGTCCCAGGGGGACAGACCGATCTCGAAGAACCCGTCGAGGCGGCCCGCCGCGACATAGGCGAGGTCGAGCGCGGCCGAGCCCGGCCGGCGGACTCCCGCGGCCTCCTGCATGACGGCCTCGAGCATGCCAAGGTAGTTCTTCAGGAATCGCAGGTTGGCGCGGTAGGGGAAGCCGGTGCCGATCAGCGCGCCTTCGAGCGTGCGCTGCTTGGTGACGCGCATGCGCCGCCCCTCGAGCTGCGCGCCTGCGCCTCGGGTCGCGGTGAACAGCTCGCTGCGCGTAGGGTCGAACACGACCGCCACCTCGAGCCGGCCGCGCACCTCCGCGGCGATCGAGACGCAGTACTGCGGGAAGCCGTGCAGGAAGTTGGTCGTGCCGTCGAGGGGGTCGATGATCCACACGACCTCGTCGCCGCCGGAGCGCCCGCCCTCCTCGGCGAGGAAGCCGTGCTGCGGGTAGGCCTTGCGGACCACCGCGATGATCTCGGCCTCGGCCTGGCGGTCGACCTCCGTGACGAAGTCGTTGCGGCTCTTGGCCGTCACCTCGAGGGTGCCGGCCTGGTATTGGTTGCGAACGATCAGTTCGCCAGCGCGCCGCGCGGCGCGCACCGCGATCGTGAGGAGTGGGTGCATCGAGAATCCCGCCGACAGCGCGGCTTCGAAACCCTAGAATAACAGCATCCCCACGCGCCGTCCCGCCATGCCGCCGATCCGCATCGTCCTCGTCGAGACCAGCCACCCCGGTAACATCGGCGCGGCGGCCCGGGCGATGAAGAACATGGGACTGAGTGACCTCGTGCTCGTCCGGCCGCAGCAGTTCCCGCACGCGGAGGCGACGGCGCGGGCCTCGGGGGCGGACGACCTGCTCGCGTGCGCCCGGGTCGTGGACGACATCGCCGCGGCGATCGCCGGCTGCGGGCGCGTCATGGGATCGAGCGCCCGGCCGCGTACCGCGAACTGGCGCGTGCTCGACCCCCGTGCCGCGGCGGCCGAGCTGGTCGATGCCGCGCAGTCCCGGCCGGCGGCGGTGCTCTTCGGCAACGAGCGCAACGGGCTGTCCAACGACGACCTCGCCGTCTGCCACGCCCTCGTCAACATCCCCGCCAACCCCGAGTACGAGTCGCTGAACCTGGCGCAGGCCGTGCAGATCGTCACCTACGAGCTGCGCATGGCCACGGGCCCGGCGATCCGCAGGCTCGAGCCCGAGGCGCCCGACGCCGCGGCGGAGGACCTCGCGCACCTGCACGGCCACCTCGGCCGCGTGCTGCGCCGGCTCGGTTTCCCCGAGCAGCCGAGCGCGGCGCAGATCGAGGCCCGCGTGATGCGCCTCGTCACGCGGGCGACGCCCAACGAGAAGGAAGTGCAGATCCTGCGCGGGGTGCTCTCGGCGGTCGAGCAATCGCTTTCGCGCAAGGACGGGCCGTGAGCGCGCCGGCGGCCGTCTACCTGGACTACGCCGCGACCGCCCCGGTGGACCCGCGCGTGGCCGAGGCCATGGCGGAGTGTCTACGGGGTCCGCCCGGCAACCCGTCCTCGATCCACGCCAGCGGCCTGCGCGCGCGCGAGATGGTCGAGCGGGCGCGCGGCCAGGTAGCGGCGCTCATCGGCGCGCCGCCGGCAGCCATCCTGTTCACTTCGGGGGCGACGGAGAGCGACAACCTCGGCGTGCTCGGCGCCGCCCGCGCGGCGCGCGACCGTGGGCGGCACGTGGTCACCTCGCGCACCGAGCACCGCGCCGTGCTCGACGCCTGCCGCAGGCTCGAGCGCGAGGGCTTCGAGGTGACGTGGCTGCGCCCGGGCGCGGACGGCCGGGTGCTGGCTGGG
Organism: Gammaproteobacteria bacterium; assembly: GCA_037443885.1. Lineage (GTDB taxonomy): Bacteria > Pseudomonadota > Gammaproteobacteria > Steroidobacterales > Steroidobacteraceae > SG8-30. Next base: position 3,402 of record JBBINN010000080.1, read on the forward strand.
CAGGTGGCGGCGGCGCTGCGGACGGACACGGTGCTCGTCGCCCTGATGCACGCGAACAACGAGACGGGCGTCATCAACGAGATCCCGGAGGTCGGCCGCCTGTGCCGCGAGCGCGGCGTGCTGCTGCACGTGGACGCGGCGCAGAGCGCGGGCCGCGTGCCCGTCGACGTTGAAGCTCTCGGTGCCGACCTCGTCGCCTTCACCGCGCACAAGCTCGGCGGCCCGGCCGGCATCGGCGCGCTCTACGTGCGGCGCGAACCGCGTCCGGCGCTCGATCCATTGCTGTTCGGGGGCGGCCAGGAGGGCGGGTTGCGGCCCGGGACGCTCGCCACCCACCAGACGGTGGGCTTCGGCCTCGCCTGCGCGATCGCCGCCGCCGCGCTGCCGGCGGAAGAATCCCGTGTGCGGACGCTGCGGGAGCGCCTCTGGAGCCAGCTCGCGACGCTGGAACGGGTCGAGCGCAACGGCGCACCGGAGCCGAGCGTGCCGGGGATCCTGAACGTGTTCCTCGCGGGCGTGGAGGGCGAGAGCCTGCTGCTCGAGCTCGAGGGGATCGTGGAGGCTTCGAGCGGCTCGGCCTGCAGCTCGGCCCGGGCCGAGCCTTCCTACGTGCTGCGCGCGCTGGGCCGCTCGGACGCCGCAGCGCAGGCATCGCTGCGCCTGAGCCTCGGGCGCTTCACGACGCCCCGGGAGATCGACCGGGCGGCGGCCGCGCTGGTGGCGGCTGTGGTGAGGCTACGGGCCCTGGCGCCCGACGGAGCCCTGGAGCGGGTGGTGTGACCACCGGCGGCTATTCACCCCGCGTGAGGGTGCTATTCGCCAATCCGCCCTGCGCGGGCCCGTTGCCCGACGGCCCGGGCGAACTCTGCCGGGGCGAGGCTGGCTCGCCGGAGCAGGGCGCCTGGGTCGCCTTCGAGGCGCGGGTGGCCGAGGGCGTGGTTATCCAGGCGGCCTTTCGAGCCTGGGGCTGTCCGCACGTCATTGCGGCCAGCGCCCTCGTGGCAGGGCGCCTGGCGGGGCGGCCGCTGGCGGCGGCCGGCTTCGAGGTGCAGGCGCTCGCCGCCGAGCTCGACCTGCCGCCTGCCAAGCTCGGACGGCTGCTGGTGGTGCAGGATGCCGCGGCATCGCTGGCTTCACTCGGCGCCGCAGGTCGGTAGAATCAGGGAACCTCCGGCAACGCGAGCGCTCAATCGCACATGGCCATCACCCTCACGCCGTCTGCCGCCGAAAGGGTCCGTAACCACCTCGCTGCAAGGGGGCACGGGCTCGGCCTGCGCCTCGGCGTCCGCAAGACCGGCTGTTCGGGCTATGCCTACGTCGTCAATTTCGCGGAGGAGATCGGCGCCGCCGACCACGTGTTCGACAGCGAGGGCGTCAAGGTGGTCGTGGACGCCGACAGCCTGTCGCTGATCGACGGGACCGAAGTGGACTTCGTCCGCCACGGCCTCAACGAGGCGTTTCGCTTCCGCAACCCCAACGTCAAGGGCGAGTGCGGCTGCGGCGAGAGTTTCGCGGTCTGATTTTTCCTTGAGCGGCAGGGACTTCCGTCGTCCCTGGTATTTGCGGGGCGGGTGTCCGCCCCGGTACAATCGCTGTCTTTTTAGCGACCGGCCGCGCAGGCGCTCCAACGCCTGGGCATCGAGGTCGTCCCTTTTCAACGAGTTTGCCCAGAGCAGAGGATCCCATGGCGGTAGAGCGCACCCTGTCCATCGTCAAACCCGACGGCGTCGGCAAGAACCTGATCGGCGAGGTCTACCGCCGCTTCGAGAGCGCGGGTCTCAGGATCGTCGCCGCCAGGATGATGCACCTGACGGCCGCGCAGGCCCAGGGTTTCTACGCCGTGCATCGCGAGCGCCCGTTCTTCGAGGACCTGTGCGCCTACATGACCTCCGGGCCGGTGATGGTCCAGGTGCTCGAGGGCGAGGACGCCGTCGCCCGCCACCGCGAGATCATGGGCGCCACCGACCCGAAGAAGGCCGCCCCCGGCACGATCCGCGCCGACCTGGCCGCCAGCATCGAGGAGAACGTGGTGCACGGCTCCGACAGCGCCGAGAACGCGGCGCGCGAGATTGCGTTCTTCTTCGCCGAGTCGGCGATCTGCCCGCGCACGCGCTGAGGCAGTGGCCGCCCGGGTGAGCGCCATGGATTCCGCCGCAACCGCCAAGGTGAACCTGCTGGGCATGCCGCGCGCGGAGCTCGAGGGCTTCGTCGCCGGCCTCGGCGCGCAGCCTTTCCGGGCGCGGCAGCTGATGAAGTGGATCTACCGGCGCGGCGAATCCGACTTCGCGCGGATGACCGACCTGGCCAAGGACTTCCGCGAGCGGCTCGCCGCCGTGGCGGAAGTCCGGCCGCCGGACGTCGTGACGGCGCAGGCCTCGGCCGACGGCACGCGCAAGTGGCTGTTGCGCGCGCCGGGCGCCACGGGCGTCGAGCAGGCGATCGAGACCGTGTTCATTCCCGAGCCGGGCCGCGGCACGCTGTGCATCTCGAGCCAGGTCGGCTGCGCGCTCGACTGCTCGTTCTGCTCCACGGCGCAGCAGGGCTTCAACCGCAACCTGTCCGCCGCCGAGATCGTCGGCCAGGTGTGGCTCGCGAACCGCGAGCTCGGCATGAGCCCGGAGGGCGCGCGGGTCATCACCAACGTCGTCTTCATGGGCATGGGCGAGCCGCTCGCGAACTACCGCGCGGTGCTGCCCGCGATCCAGGTGCTGCTCGACGACCTCGGCTACGACCTGTCGCGCCGGCGTGTGACCCTCTCGACCTCGGGCCTGGTGCCACAGCTATACCGGCTCGCCGAGGATTGCAACGTGGCGCTCGCCGTCTCGCTGCACGCGCCCAGCGACGCGCTGCGCGACGAGCTGGTGCCGATCAACCGCCGGCACCCGATCCGGGAACTGCTCGCGGCCTGCTGGCACTACCTCGAGAAGCAGAACGGCCGCAACATCACCTTCGAGTACGTCATGCTCGACGGCGTCAACGACCGGCCCGAGCACGCGCGGGAACTCGCGCGGCTTCTCGCGGGTCACGAAGCCAAGGTGAACCTGATCCCGTTCAACACCTTCCCGGGCACGCGCTACCGCTGCTCCGCGCCGGCGGCCATCGAGCGTTTCCGCGAGATCCTGCTGGGCGCGGGCGTGATGGTGACGACGCGGCGCACCCGGGGCGACGACATCGACGCGGCCTGCGGCCAGCTCAAGGGCCGTGTGCTCGACCGCACGCAGGTCCGGCTCGGGCGCAAGCTGATCGGTGTCACGGTGCAGGCATGAGCGCGGCCGGACCGGCCGATCCCGGGGGGTGCACGTCATGATCGCGATCCGAGGCCTGCTCCTTGTCCTGCTGGTGGCCGTCGCCCAGCCGGTCGCTGCGCAGGGCATCAACGTCAAGGAGGACGCCGCGCGCATCAACGTGCGCCTCGGCCTCGAGTACTTGCGTCAGGGCCAGCTCGCGATCGCGCAGGAGAAGATCGACAAGGCGCTGCAGCAGGATCCGCGCAACGCGAGCGTGCAGCTCGGCGCCGGGCTGCTTTACGAGCAGCTGCGCGAGCCGAAGCGCGCCGAGAAGCACTTCCGCGATGCCGTCCGGCTCGAGCCGCGCAATCCAGAGGCGCACAACGCGCTCGGCGCCTTCCTGTGCCGCAATGGCCAGGGCAGGAAGGGCGAGGCGGCTTTCCTCGAAGCGGCCGGAAACCCGATCTACCGCACCCCCGAGGTGGCCCTGACCAACGCCGCGGTGTGCGCGCGCAAGGACGGCCGCCTCGACCAGTCCGAGGAATACCTGCGCCAGGCCCTGGCACGGCGGTCGAGCTATTCAGAGGCGCTCGTGCAGATGGCAGGGGTGTCGTTCGAGCGCGGCAACCTGATGCAGGCGCGCGCCTTCCTCGAGCGCTACCTGGCGGCGGCGCCGGCCACGGCGGACGTGCTGCTGCTCGGTTACCAGATCGAGACCGGCCTCGGCGACGCTGCGGCTGCCGCGCGCTACGCCGAGCGGCTGCGCACGTCGCACGCCGCGTCGCCGGAGACCCGCGTCGTCGAGGAGCTCGCGCGCAAGGACGCCCCATGAGCGAAGAGCCCGCCGCCAGCGCGCCGGCCACGCCGGGGGCCCGGCTCGGCAAGGCCCGCGAAGGCCGCGGCTGGACCGTTGCCCAGGCGGCCGACCTCATGCGCCTGCCCGTCGGGGTGGTCGAATCCCTCGAGGCCGACCGCTACTCGGAGCTGGGCGCGCCGGTGTTCGCGCGGGGCCATCTGCGGCGCTACGCCACGCTGCTCGATCTGCCGGTCGAGCCGCTCATGGAGGCCTACGACCGCTCGCAGGCGGGCCCCGCGCCCCCGAGCCTGATTCCCCAGGCCAGCGCCCACACACCCGTCCGCGCTGCGGGCAGGCGCCCGCGTCTGCCGGCCGAGGCCTGGTACGCGGTCGGGCTCGCCGTGCTCATCGCCGCTGGTGTCGGCGGCTGGTGGTGGACCCAGCGCAAGGCGACCGATGTCGCCCCCGTAGCAGCCCCCGCAGCCGAGGAGCCCGCCGCGGAACAGCCTGACGATCCGCGACCCGCCTGGGACGCCGGTACCGCGTTCGAGCCTGCAGGGCCCGAACCGATTCCCGAAGCCGCGCCGCCGCCGGCCGGTGAGGCCCCATGAGCGGCCCCGCCACGCCCGCGCCGATCCGCGGGATGAACGACGTGCTCGCCGACGACATGCCCTATTGGCAGTTCATCGAGGCCAGGGCGCGCGAGCTGTTCGCCGCCTACGGCTACCAGGAAGTGCGCGTCCCGGTGGTCGAGCACACCGAGCTCTTCAAGCGCTCCATCGGCGAGTTCACGGACATCGTCGAGAAGGAGATGTACACGTTCACCGACCGCGGCGGCGAGAGCCTGACACTGCGGCCCGAGGCCACCGCCGGCCTCGTTCGCGCCGCCATCACGAACGGGCTGCTGCACAACCAGCGGCACCGCGTGTGGACCTCCGGGCCGATGTTCCGCTACGAGCGGCCGCAGAAGGGCCGTTTCCGCCAGTTCCACCAGATCGACTGCGAAGCCTTCGGCTACGACGGCCCGGACGTGGACGCGGAGATGATCCTGCTGTCGGCGCGGCTGTGGAAGGCGCTCGGCGTGACCCGCGTGAAGCTGCAGCTCAACTCCCTCGGCACGCCGCAGTCGCGGCAGGCCTACCGCGAGCTGCTGGTGCGCCACTTCGAGGCGCAGCCGGAACAGCTGGACGAGGACAGCCGCCGTCGCCTGGGCGGCAACCCGCTGCGCATCCTCGACTCCAAGAACCCGGCGATGCAGGAGCTGATCGCCGCGGCGCCCTCGATCACGGACCACCTCGACCCGGAGTCCGCCGCGCACTTCGACGGCCTGCGCGCGCAGCTCGATGCCGCGGGTGTGGAGTACTTCGTGAACCCGCGCCTCGTTCGCGGCCTCGACTACTACACGCGCACGGTGTTCGAGTGGACCACCGACGCGCTGGGTTCGCAGGATGCCGTGTGCTCGGGCGGTCGCTATGATGGCCTCATCGCCCAGCTGGGCGGGGAGCCGACGCCGGCCATCGGCTGGGCGCTCGGCGTGGAGCGCATCGCAGGCCTGCTGCGCGAGACCGGCGTCGCGGTTCCGGGCACCGCCCCCGACGTCTTCGTCGTGATCGCAGGCGCGGCCGCGGAGCGGCGCGGCGTGGCGCTGGTGGAGCGCTGGCGCGACGCGCTGCCGGGGCTGCGGGTCTGCTCCCAGCTCGGCGGCGGCAGCTTCAAGGCGCAGATGAAGCGCGCCGACAGGAGCGGGGCCACGGTCGCGGTGATCCTCGGCGATGCCGAGGCGGAGCGCGGCGAGGCGTCGGTCAAGCACCTGCGCAGCGAGGCTCCGCAGGAGGCCTGCGCATGGGACGAGGTTCCGGGAAAGATCCGCGCGCTGCTCGCGCGGGCTTCGTGACGGGAAGGCATTCATGGTCGACGAATATCTGGACGAACGCGAACAGGCTGAACAGATCAAGAACTGGTTCAAGGAGAACTGGCTCTGGCTGGTGGCAGGCGTCGGTCTCGGCCTCGGCGGCCTCTTTGGCTTCCGCGCCTGGGACGGCCACCTGGACCGCCGCTCGCAGGAGGCGGCCGCCCAGTTCGGCCAGCTGCTCGAGACGCTCGACCGGCAGGGCCGCGAGGCGGGTCTTGCGCTGGTGGACCCGCTGGTCGACAAGTACAGGCGCACGCCCTACGCGGACCAGGCGCGGCTCGTGGCGGCCCGCGTGCACGTCGAGGCCGGCGAACTGGATGCCGCCGCGACGCGCCTGCGACAGGTGATGGACAACACCAAGGACCCCGACCTGGCGCTGGTGGCCCGGCTGCGCCTCGCCCGGGTCGAGTCCGCGGCCGGGCGGCACGACGCGGCGCTCTCGCTGCTGGACGGGGTCGGGACCCCGGCCATGGCGGGTCGCGTTAACGAGCTGCGTGGCGACATCCTGTTTGCCAAGGGCGACCGCAGCGGCGCACTCGCCGTCTACCAGGCGGCTCGCGACAGCGTCACGGCTGCGGAGCAGGCGGAGGGGCTGGTGGACCTCGAGACGCTCGCGCTCAAGATCGACGAGCTTTCCGCGCCCGCGCCCGCGCCCGCGCCCGCGGCCTCGGAGTAGCGCGGTGCGTATCGTTCGCGGCCTGCTGCTGGTCGGCGCCGCCTGGCTGGCGGCCGGGTGCAGCAAGGAAAAGGACGTCGAGCCGCCCGCCGAGCTGGTGAGCTTCAACGCTACGCTGTCCATCAACCGCGAGTGGACCCTGCGCGTCGGCGCAGACGAGGTGCTGAGGCTCGGCCTGACGCCGGCCGTGGACGGCGACCGGGCCTACGTCGCCGGCGCCGCCGGCGACGTCTTCGCCGTCAGCCTCGCCAACGGACGCAGCCTGTGGCGGTCCCGTCTCGGCGCCAGGCTGGGCGCGGGGCCTGCAGTCGGCGACGGCCTCGTCGTGGTGGGCACGCGCAAGGGCGAGGTCATCGCCCTCGACGCGGAGAGCGGCACCGTGCGCTGGCGCAGCCCGGTGGCCGGCGAGATCGTCGCGGCGCCGGCGGTGGGCGGCGGCCGGGTGGTCGTGCACACGATCGACAGCCGCTTGACGGGCCTCGCAGCGGCCGACGGCCGCATCGTATGGAGCTACGAGCAGCCCGTGCCGCGCCTCTCGCTGCGCGGCTCGGCGCCCCCGGTCATCGACGGCGACGCCGTCATCGCCGCGTTCGACAACGGCAGGGTGGCGGCCCTCGCGCTCGCCGAGGGCGACCTGCTCTGGTCGGCCGCTGTCGCCACGCCCTCCGGCCGCAACGAGCTGCAGCGGCTCGTGGACATCCTGGGTCCCGTGCGCATCGTGGGCGACGACGTGTTCGTGGCGGGATTCCAGGGGCGCGTCGCGATGATCGCCCGCAACTCCGGGCAGATCTGGTGGGGCCGCGAATTCTCGACCTTCCGCAGCATGGCGGTCGACGACGACGCGCTCTACCTCGCCACGGCCGACGGGGCCGTGGTCGCGCTGTCGCGCCGCGACGGCACGGAGCGCTGGCGCACCGATGCGCTCATCCGGCGCGGCCTGTCGGGTCCGGCCGTCGACGGTGAGGCCGTGGTGGTGGGGGACTTCGAGGGCTACCTTCACTGGCTCGACCGCAGCAGCGGCGAGATGCTGGCCCGTGCCCCCACGGACGGCAAGCGCATCAGCCATGCGCCCGTCGCGGCCGGCGGGCTGGTCCTGGTCCAGACCGACGCCGGCAGCGTGTACGCCTTCCGCGCCCAGCCGCGCGCGGCTCGCTAGTCGCGCCGCCCTCGGCGCCGGCCGATGCTCCCGGTCATCGCGCTCGTGGGACGGCCGAACGTCGGCAAGTCCACGCTATTCAACGTGCTGACCGGCACGCGCGACGCGCTCGTGGCGGACGTGCCCGGCGTCACGCGCGACCGCAAGTACGGCTACGGCCGCGCCGGCGGACGGCGCTTCATCGTGATCGACACGGGCGGGCTGATCGAGGCGCCCCGCGGCATCGAGCAGCCCATGGCCACGCAGACCTTGAGGGCGATCGAGGAGGCCGAGCGCGTGGTGTTCGTCGTGGACGGCCGGGACGGCCTCACGCAGGCGGACCGTTTCGTCGCCGGCGTGATCCGCCGCAGCGGCAAGCCGGTCGTCGTGGCCGTCAACAAGTCCGAGGGGCGGGAGGGCGAAGCCGCGGTCGCGGACTTCCACGAGCTCGGCCTCGGCGAGCCGATGCCGGTGGCGGCCGCCCACGCGCAGGGCGTGGGCGAGCTCATCGAGGTGGTCCTCGCGGACGTCGAGCCGGAGCCGGAGGAGGCGGCCGACGAGGCCGATCGGTCGCTGCGCGTCTGTGTCGTCGGCCGCCCGAACGTCGGCAAGTCCACGCTCATCAACCGCCTGGTCGGCGAGGAGCGGCTCATCGCCTACGACGAGCCGGGCACGACCCGCGACACCATCCTGGTGCCCTTCGAGCGCGACGGCCGGCATTTCACGCTGTTCGACACGGCGGGCGTGCGTCGCCGCGCGCGGGTCGAGGACCGGGCCGAGAAGTTCAGCGTCATCAAGACGCTGCAGGCGGTGGACGCGTCGAACGTCGTCATCGGCGTGCTCGACGCGCGCGAGACGGTGGCCGAGCAGGACGCGACGCTGCTCGGGCTCGTCGCCGAGCGGGGCCGGGCGCTCGTGATCGCGGTGAACAAGTGGGACCATGTCGCGGCCGAGCAGCGCGCCGAGATCCGCGCCGGGCTCGAGCAGCGGCTGCACTTCCTCGACTACGCTCCGGTGCACTTCATCTCGGCGCTGCACGGCAGCGGTGTCGGCGAGCTGATGGAGTCGGTCGGCCGGGCCTATGACGCCGCGATGCGCGACCTGCCGACGCCGGAGCTGACGCGCGTGCTGGAAGGCGCGATGGAGCAGCACCAGCCGCCGCTGGTGCGCGGCCGGCGCGTGAAGCTGCGCTATGCACACCAGGGCGGACGCAACCCGCCGGTGATCGTCGTGCACGGCACGCAGGCGGAGCGCACTCCGGAGGACTACCGCCGTTATCTCGCGAACTGCTTCCGCAAGGCCTTCGACCTGTACGGCACGCCGGTGCGCGTCCAGTTCCGCAGCGAGGACAATCCCTTCGCCGGGCGGCGCAACGAGCTCACCCCGCGGCAGCGCCGCAAGCGCCAGCGGCTGATGCGCCACTCGCGCCGCTGAACACCCTTATTCCTCGGCGATGCGCGTGACGCGTGCGGTGAGCCGGCCGCGCGCGAGCCGCGCGCCGATCTCGTCGCCGGCCGAAACTGCGGCCGTGTCGGTCAGCACGCGGCCGTCCGCGGTGGTGACGATGGCGTAGCCGCGCTCGAGGGTCGCGAGCGGGCTCACCGCCTGCAGCGCCCGCACGCTGCCCCCGAGTCGGCCACGCCCGCGGGCCAGCGCCGCCCGCGCCGCGGGGTGGAGCCTGGCGGACAGCACCTCGACCCGGCGGCGCAGCTCGGCGAGGCTTGCGGCCGGAGACAAGGCCTGCAGCTCCCCGCGCAGCGCGGCGAGGCCGTGGGCGCGCAGCGAGAGCGCAAGGCGCAGTGCGGCCCGCAGGCCACCGTCGAGCTCGTCGAGCCGCTGCGACTCCCGCTCGAGCCTGACGGCCGGGTGCAGCTGCAGCAGCCGGCGGCGGGCCCA
>JBBINN010000081.1:0-13022 GCA_037443885.1 Gammaproteobacteria bacterium
CACGACAAGCGCGCGGACGAGCGCGACCGGGACTGGCAGCGCGAGAAGTCGCGCGTGATGAAGCGCCGAGGCTGACGGGCAGGCTCGTCAGGGCAGGTCGAAGACCAGCACCTCGGCGTCACGGCCCGCGTCGATGCGCAGCGCCTCCACCTCCATGAGGCGCAGCCCGTCGCCCGGGGCGAGATCCGTGCCGTTCACGCGCAAGGCACCGCGCGCGACGTGCACGTAGGCTCGCCGGCCGGAGGCGAGCGGCAGGGCCTCCTCCTCCGCGCCGTCGAACAGTCCCGCGTAGAGTCGCGCGTCCTGGTAGATGCGCACGGATCCCGCTTCGCCGCCCGGCGAGGCGATCATCGCCAGCCGTCCGCGCTTCGCGGCCGCATCGACACGGACCTGTTCGTAGGACGGCGCCACGCCGCGCCTCTCGGGCTCGATCCAGATCTGCAGGAAGTGGACGGGCGTGTCCGCGGACGGGTTGAACTCGGAGTGCAGCACGCCGCTGCCGGCGCTCATGCGCTGCACGTCGCCCGGGACGATGGTCGAGCCGTTGCCGAGGCTGTCCTTGTGCTCGAGACGCCCGTCCAGCACGTAGCTGATGATCTCCATGTCGCGGTGGCCGTGCGTCCCGAAGCCCTTGCCCGGCGCAACCCGATCCTCGTTGATGACGCGCAGCGGGCCGAAACCCATGTGCGCCGGATCGTGGTAATCCGCGAACGAGAAGCTGTGAAAGGAGTCGAGCCAGCCGTGGTTGGCGTGGCCGCGCTCGTCGGCAGGTCGAAGGATCATCATCATGGTCTCCCGTGACGTTGGTTGCGCAGAGTCTGGGCGCGGGCCACGCTGCAATAAATATGCTCTATTAGAATTGTTTCTTTCATTTTTGCAATAATTGGCCGTGTCCTTCGCCCCGTCACCGCCGCTCGACGATCTGCAGCTTTTCGCGACCGTCGCCCGCCTGCGCAGTTTCTCGCGGGCCGCCGCGGAACTCGCAATGCCCGTGGCCACGGTCAGCCGCCGCGTCGCAGCGCTCGAGCGCCGGCTCGAGGCGCAGCTGCTGCGCCGGACCACCCGGCGGGTCGAACCCACCGACGCCGGCGCACTGCTGCTCGAGCGCACGGATGTGCCATTGCGCGCGCTCGCAGATGCGCTCGACTGCCTCGGCGAGGAGACACGCAGGCCGCGGGGACGTCTGCGTGTCACGATGCCGGCGGAGTTCGCGCACACCTGCCTTGCGGCACCCATCGCAGGCTTCGCGGCGCGGCATCCCGACATCAGGCTCGAGCTCGAGCTGACCGGGCGCGTCGTGAACCTCGTGGAGGAAGGCTTCGACCTTGCCATCCGGGCGGGCGAGGACCTGCCGCCGGGCCTCATCGCCCGACCGCTCATGCGCATGCCGACCGGCCTGTACGCGAGCCCGGCCTACCTCGCGAGCCTGCCCGCGCTGTGCCACCCCCGTGACCTGCATCAGGTGAACGCGATCGTCCTGCCCGCCCGCCGTTCGGACGCCGAGTGGACGCTGAGCCACGGCGCCGAGCGGGCCGCCGCCGCGCCGCGGGGAAACCTGGTGGTGAACGACATGGCCGCCCTCATCCAGCTCGCGGCGGCCGGCGCAGGCGTCGCGCTGCTGCCCGAGCCGCTCGCGAGCCGCGAAATCGAGTCGGGCCGGCTCGCGCCCGTGCTGGCCGCCTGGCGCGGCCCCACGGTGACCATCCACACCGTGTACGCTTCGCGCCGCATGCCCCTCAGGCTGCGCCTGTTCCTCGACGAGATCCGCCAGGCCCTCGGATGATCCACCTGCAGTCCATGACGCTCGCCCGCGGCAGCCGGGCCCTCGTCGAGGAAGCCGACCTGCAGCTGCACGACGGCTGGCGTGTCGGCCTGGTGGGTGCCAACGGCAGCGGCAAGTCGAGTCTGTTCGCCCTGCTGCGCGGCGAGCTCTCGACGGAGCGCGGCGAATGCCGGGTGCCGGCCGCCTGGCGCATCGCCTCGGTCGCCCAGGAGACCCCGGCCCTCGCGCAGCCAGCGATCGAGTACGTGCTCGACGGGGACGCGGAGTTGCGCCGTGTCGAGCACGCCCTGGCCGCGGCGCACGGCGACCGCGACGGCCTGCGCATCGGCGAGCTGCACGCCGAGCTCGAGGCCCTCGACGGCTACGCGGCGCGCCCCCGCGCCGCCACGCTGCTCGCGGGCCTCGGCTTCGCAGCCAACGATCTCGAGCGGCCGGTCGCGGACTTCTCCGGCGGCTGGCGCATGCGCCTGAATCTCGCCCGGGCGCTGGTCGCGCGCGCCGACCTCGCCCTGCTGGACGAGCCGACCAACCACCTCGACCTCGACGCCATCGTCTGGCTGGAGCGCTGGCTCGCGACCTATCCCGGCACGCTGGTGGTCATCTCGCACGACCGCGAGTTCCTCGACGGCTTCACCACCCACACCCTGCACCTCGACCAGCGCCGGCTGACGCTCTACACGGGCAACTACTCGGCCTTCGAGGAACAGCGCGCGGCGCGCCTCGCCGTGCAGCAGGCGATGTTCCAGCGTCAGCAGCGGGAGGTGGCCCGGCTCGAGCGTTTCATCGCGCGCTTCAAGGCCAAGGCCACCAAGGCGCGCCAGGCCCAGAGCCGGGTCAAGGCGCTGGCCCGCATGGAGCGGGTCGCGGCCGCGCACGTGGACGCGCCCTTCGATTTCGAGTTCACCGAGCCCGGCCGTGTGCCCGATCCGCTGCTGGCGCTCGAGGACGTGGAGGCGGGCTACGGCCAGCAGGTCGTGCTCGGCGACGTGCAGCTCCAGCTGCGGCCGGGCCTGAGCCTCGGCCTGCTCGGTCCGAACGGGGCCGGCAAGTCCACGCTCATGCGGCTGCTGGCCGGCGCGGCGCAGCCGCTCTCGGGCCGCCGCTATCTGGCCCAGGGCGTGGAGGTCGGCTACTTCGCCCAGCACCAGCTCGAGCAGCTCGATCCCGCTGCATCGGCCCTCGAGCATCTCCTGCGACTGGAGCCGAAAGCCCGCGAACAGGATTTGCGCAATCACCTCGGTGGATTCGACTTCGGCGGCGACCTCGCGGACGCGCCCACCGGCCGCCTCTCCGGCGGCGAGAAATCGCGGCTCGTGCTCGCGCTCATCGCCCGCGCGAAGCCGCAGCTGCTGCTGCTCGACGAGCCCACCAACCATCTGGACCTGGAGATGCGCCACGCCCTCACCCGGGCGCTGGCCGGTTTCACCGGCAGCGTCGTGCTCGTCTCCCACGACCGCGCCCTGCTGAAGACAGTGTGCGAAAGCTTCGTGCTGGTGGCCGATGGCCGCGCCGTGCCTTTCGACGGCGACGTGGACGACTACCTCGCGTGGCTCAACGCGCGGCGCACGGCCGCAGCCGTGAGCGAGGAAGCGCCTGCCCGCTCGGCGAAGGCCGAGCGCATCCAGGCCCGGCAGGCCGCCGAGGAGCGGCGCGAAGCGCGCCTCGCCCGGCGCCGGCCGCTCGTCAGGGAATCCGGCCAGCTGGAGAAGAAGCTGGCGACGCTGCAGAAGGAACAGGGTGAGGTGGAGTCCGCGCTGGCCGACCCGGAGCTCTACGGCAGCGGCGACGCCGACCGGATCCGTGCGCTCACCCAGCGCCGCGCCGAGCTGGCATCCGCCATCGCCGCCGCGGAGGAACGCTGGCTCGCCCTGCAGATCGAACTCGAGGAGCTGGGCGAGACCTAGAAAATGGGGACGGGAACTTTTTTCCCACCGCACAATGTGTCCCCGTCAACACTTCTTGCTCTTGAACCGCTGGCCCCCGGCTCCACTATGGGCGTAGACTGTAGTGGCTTCCAAGGGGGCGACCGGTTTCGACGTGGGTCGCGAAACCCAAGGTGCATGCCGAGGTGCAAGGCTCCTCGTAAATCCACTTGCAAACACTTAGTTGCCAACGACGACAACTACGCACTCGCTGCCTAAAACCCAGTAGGGTGCCGTCTGGCTGAGGCCGTGCTTGTGCGCTCAGGTCCCAGGCGTCATCTCTCACAAGCTCGCGGACCCGGTGTGCTGAGGGCCGGACCGCTAAACCAAACCTGAGCTGGCTGTACGTCTTCCCTGCCCGTCGGGTAGCGGCCAGCGAGATCAATAGACGTGGATAAGCATGTAGGTCATTGGGCGTAGGGCTTGCGGACGCGGGTTCAATTCCCGCCGCCTCCACCAAATGATGAAGGGTCGCCCCGCAAGGGGCGGCCCTTCGGCATTTGTGGGGCGGCCTGGCTCGCTATGCCGTCACTCGACGCGCCGGAGCGCCGGCATCGGATAGGCTTTGAACGCCTCCACCTGTGGCCGGTAGGCGCGCAGCAGGAGGCTCCAGCCATCTTTCGGGGTGTGGATCCAGTTTGATGCCTTGTCCCGGCATTGCTCACCGCCGAAGACGACGGTGAAAGATCCGTCGGGCTCCGTAACCGCACCGCGGATCGAACTGACGATGTTGTTCTCGTTGGTCATCAGGAACTTGTCAGGCCCGTAGACCGTGACCGAAAAGAACTCTTCCGCGGGCACGCGTGGGAAGTTCCCGATCCAGCACTCGCCGCCCAAGGCTCCTTCCGGTGTGTAGATGGCGTACATTGCATGCTCATCCATCGACAGGCCGAATGCCCCCGCGGTGGAGTAAGTGAACACCTCCCAGTCACCGACGTCTTTGGTGTGCGCCTGCATCACACCGAATGTATTGGGGAGCTTGCTGTACTGGACGATCATCGGCTCCCGCACCCTGAGCATCGCGCTCAGGTCCGGCCGCGGAAGCGAGTCGACCTCCTTGGCCCCGGTTATCCTTGTCCGGAGCTGGATGGTTTCGACGATTGTCGCGATGTCCTCCGGCGTGCCGTCCGTGCCGATCCTGAGGCCGATCCCCACATAGTCGGTTTCGAATTGATCGGCGGTGAACTTGCGTACTCCGCCGCCATAGAGGTGCAAGGGCGTGATGTGGTTCTCGTCGGTAATCTGGATCGACAGGAAGCGCTCGCCGGTATCCGGGATCTCGAGCGTGAACCCCTCGGTCACGTTGACGATTCCGACCGAGTACAACGTATCGACGTTGGGAGACACAACCCAGGTGTCGTCCGGGGTGGCCAGGGTCTTGAAGTGAGAGAAGCGATTGATCCCTGCGCGTCCGATAAACTCCGCGAAAAACGCGTGCGCCTCGGCGTTGATGTACTCGGCCGCAGTCATCCCGTAGTTCACAGGGTCTGCAGCCCAAGCGGAGCTGTCGATGTCGGGCAACTTCGCATGGGCAGCGCCGATGCTGCCTGTGAGGGCCGAAGCGGCAAGGAAGTATATGTAGCGCATCGCCAGGTCTCCATTCTCTTCGTGCTTGCCCAATCGGCACTACCCGCAGGGGTGCGCCGATTCTGAAAAAGCTAGCACAGGTTCCTGGGACGCATTGCCAAAAACGGGACAATCAGCCGAGGTCAACGCACTCAAGCATCGGCCGGGCGCGGCACCACCAGGACCGGGAAGCGGCGGGCCGCGAGCACGTCCTCGCTGACGCTGCCCAGCACGCGGCGATAGAGCATGCCGCGGCCCTGCGAGCCGACGACGATCAGGTCGGCCGACCAGCCATCTGCCTCCAGGACGATCGAAACCGCGAGCGAAGCCGCGAGGCCGCCGCGCCTCACGGCCTCTGGCGGGTCACTCCGCGATGTTCTGCCGCAGCACGGCCTCGTACGGCTCGGCCTTGGTCTCCACGGTCGGCCTGACCTTGGTGCCCGGCATGATCTGGAAGCGCGAGTCGAAGTTGACCATCGTGCCGGCGAGCTTCGCGAGCACGCTCGGGTCGCCCTCGAGCTTCAGCAGGCCCGCTGCGACCTGCGCCTCGATGGTCTTGGCGCCGCCCATGATCTGCTCGAGATCGGTCCGCCGGATGGTCATGGTCAGGTCCGGATCGGGCGACAGGAAACCCGGCGTATTGGTGAGCGTCGCGTTCTCCAGCTCGATGACGAACTTCTCGCCGTTGTCCGGCGTGATGAGGTTGATGGTGAAGCGCAGCCCCTCGGCCTTGCGGCTGTCCATGCGGATGCCGAGGAAGTTCAGGAACAGCTCCGTCGACATCGCGCGGATCATGTCCGGGCCGCTCGAGTTCGGCGAAGCGCCCGACGGGATGCCCTGCCGCAGCTCGTACGCGCCGGCCAGGTAGCTGTTGCGCAACCCCGGGTTCTCCTGCTGGTAGCCGATCTGCTCGAACACGTCCGCGAGCAGGTCCTTGGCCGCCTGGTTGGTGGGCTCCGCGTACACGAGCTTGTTCAGGATCTCCTGCGCAAGGAGGTACTTGCCCTCGTCGTGCAGCTGCCGGCCGCGGGCCATGATCTTCTCGGCGCCGCCCATCATCTCCACGTAGAGCGGCGCAGAGTCGCCGGGCGAGAGCGGGATCAGCGTGGCGGGGTTGGCGTCCCAGAAGCCGAGGAAGCGCTGGATCACGCCGCGGCTGTTGTGCTCCGGCGAGCCGTGATAACCGCGCGTGAACCACTGCTGCTGCAGGCTCTCGGGCAGGCGGTACACGTTGTGGATCTCGTTGATCGTCACGCCCTGGTTGGCCAGGTGCAGCACCTGATTGTTCATGTGCGCATACAGGTCGCGCTGGCCGCGCAGCACCTCCTGGATGCGCTCGTTGCCCCACCGCGGCCAGTGGTGCGACGCGAACATCACCTCCGCCTCCTGGCCGAAACGATACAGCGCCTGCGCGATGTACTTCGACCAGTTCAGCGGATCGCGCACCTGTGCGCCGCGCAGGGTGTAGATGTTGTGCAGCGTCGCGGTGACGTTCTCCGCCATCCACAGTGCCTTCATCGACGAGATGTAGGTGTTCATGTTCGACGGCGCTTCGGTGTTCGGGGTGTTCTGGAACACCATCTTCACGCCGTCGACCTCGAACTCCTCGATGTCCTCCTCGATGATCCGCGTGGGCGCGATCAGTCCGACGGCGCCGGCCGCGATATTCATGCCGAGGCCCTGGCCTGCATGACCGTACGGGCTCGCCGGCAGCAGCACGCCATACTGGTAGAACAGGCGCCGGTTCATCGCGTTGCCGGCATACACGTTCTCGGAGATCGTGTGGTTCATGAAGTCGCGCGGCGCGATGATCTGCACCTTGCCGGCGCGCACGTCGGCCTCGTCCACCACGCCGTGCACGCCGCCAAAGTGGTCACCGTGAGAATGCGAGTAGATCACAGCCGTGACAGGCAACCCCTGGCCGACGTGCTCCTGGAAGAGCTTGAGCGCCGCGCGCGCGGTCTCGGTGGCGGTCAGCGGGTCGATGACGATCCAGCCGGTCTTGCCGCGCACGAACGAGATGTCGGCGAGGTCGAAGCCGCGCACCTGGTAGATGCCCGGGATGACCTCGTACAGGCCATAGTTCATGTTCAGCTTCGAGATTCGGTTCAGCGACGGATGGATGGAGTCGAACCGGTCCTGCTCGAGCAGGAACTGGTAGCGCTCCATGTCCCAGGCGACGTGGCCGGCCTCGGCGCGGATCTTGAGGTCCTTCATGGGCGCGATGAAGCCGCGCTTGTGCTCCTCGAAGTCGCGGGTGTCGGCGAACGGCAGCGTGGCGCGCGCCCGCTCCAGCACTTCCAGCGTGTGCCGCGACGGCGGCTTGCCCTTCGGATCGAAGTGCGGGATGGGCGCCGCCTGCCCGGCGGATGCGTCGCCCGCGGCCGAGGCGCCGGCTGCGGCAATGATCAGGGCGACCCCGGTGAGGGCGAGCGTGCGGGCGAGCGTTCTTGCGGCCATCATCGTGTACTCCATTGAGGTCGGTTCAAATCCAGGGTGCGACCGGCGGAACGGGGCTGCGGGTTTCAGGAGAAGCGCTGAGCGAGCAGGCGCGACAGCCGGTCACGGGCTTCCGGCGCGCCGTCGATGACCACGAGGCCCGACCCCAGCGCGGCGTCCCAGGTCATGTCGCCCGCCAGGAGTGCGCGCAGCGCGGGCTCGCCGGTGACGAGAATCACGTCGCCGACGGACGGCCCATCGACGTGTGCGGCGAATTGCGGGCCCTGCGGACCGGATGTAGCACGGCCCCACAGGTGCGCCTCGACCAGCACCACGGCAACGGGCGGCAGTCCCACCACGGACGGATCGATGCTGCCGGCGAACGCGCGCAGGGCGAGGCTCGCGCGAGTGAGTGCGATCTGCGGGGGAACCTCGATGAGGGGCTGCAGCCGACCCGCGGAGACCGCTCCGCCGATCGCGATCGCGACCGGGATCGATGACGCATGGGCGACCGACAGTCCGCCCGCAGGCCCGGCCTCATACACACACGCTCGCGCCACAGCGGGGGATGCGGCGGCTATCCACGCCACCAGGAGGGCCACGAGCCAGCGGCGCCCCACTCGGCGCGGAGAGACCGCTTCATCGAGTCCCTGCATTGATCCGACTCCCTGCACCGACCTGATTCCGGGCAGCTTCTTGCCGGCAGATCCGCGGGCAGGAAGTACTCCAGGCGGTGAACATTAGGCGACGCACGCGCGAAACGTCCAATGCAAGACGCGCACAGCACCCATGCAGCCTGCGTCAAGAGCCCGCGGCCGGCACGGTGTAAACTCGCCCGGGCGACCTGCAATGGCTTCGCGCGATGCCTCGCCACTCGCACCGGCCAACATACCACGCTGCAAGACGGATCCACCATGACCCCTGCAAGGCGATCGATGCCCGCCCTCGGCCTGAGCATGGTCGGGCTGATGGTCGGGACGATCTTCCTGTCCGTCTCGCTGGCGCCGTCGCTGCTGCCCCGGCCCCTGGTCGTGCAGGGCGTGCTGTCCGGCGTGTCGTTCGCGATCGGCTATGGCCTCGGCGTCAGTGGACTGGCACTGTGGAAGTACCTGCAGCTTCCGCTGCCCGGTGAACGCGTCACCCGTGTGCTCACGATCGCCGGGGCGACGCTGTGCGCCCTGATCGCGATATCTTTCCTCTGGCAGGCATCCGCGTGGCAGAACTCGCTTCGCGCCATGATGGGAATGGAGGAGACCGCCGGCCTGCGACCCGCGATCGTGGGTCCGGTCGCCGCACTGGTGTTCGCGGTGCTGCTGCTGCTGGCGCGGATCTTCCGCCGAACCTTCAGGTTCCTGTCGCGTCACCTCGCACGCTTCGTTCCGCCACGCGTTTCGCAGCTGGTGGGCATCGCACTGGCGGTGGCGCTGTTCTGGTCGGCGCTCGACGGCGTGCTCTTCGGCTTTCTGCTCAGGACTGCGGACCAGTCGTTCCAGCAGCTCGACGCTCTCATCGAAGACGACCTGCCTCGCCCATCCCGCCCGGAGCAGACCGGCAGCGCCCAGTCGCTTGTCGCCTGGCAGAATCTGGGCCGGCAGGGACGACGATTCGTCTCCGGCGGGCCCGACGGCGAAGACCTCGGCGCCTTTTTCGGCGCGCCGAAACCGGCACCCATCCGGGTCTACGTGGGGCTCAATTCGGCCGACACACCCGAGCAGCGTGCGCGCCTGGCGCTGGAGGAACTCAAGCGTGCAGGTGGTTTCGAGCGGTCGGTGCTGCTGCTCGCCACGCCCACCGGAACCGGCTGGATCGACCCGGCGTCCCAGGACACGGTCGAGTATCTCTGGCGCGGCGACATCGCCACCGTCGCCGTGCAGTACTCCTACCTGAACAGTCCGCTGGCGCTGTTGACCCAGGGCGCCTATGGCGCGGAGACGGCACGAGCCGTGTTCGTCGAGATCTATGGCTATTGGCGCGCGCTCCCCCCTGAGCGTCGGCCACGCCTGTACCTGAGCGGCCTGAGCCTCGGGTCACTCAACTCCGATCTCTCCTTCGACCTTTTCGACATCACGGACGATCCTTTCCATGGGGTTCTCTGGAGCGGTCCGCCGTTTCGCAACGAGAGCTGGCGGCGGATCACGCGCGAACGTGATCCCGGATCACCCGCCTGGTTGCCGCGGTTTCGCGACGGAGCCGTGGTCAGGTTCATGAACCAGTACCAGGGACTCGACGCTGGCTATGGCGACTGGGGCGACTTCCGCGTGGTATTCCTGCAGCATGCGAGCGATCCCATCACCTTCTTCGACGCCGGTTCGGCCTGGCGCGAGCCCGACTGGCTGAAGGAGCCGCGTGGGCCGGACGTGACGCCGAACCTGCGCTGGTTTCCGGTCGTCACCATGCTGCAGCTCGCGGCGGACATGGTCGTCGGCACCGCGCCGCCAGGTTTCGGCCATGAATACGCGCCAGCAGACTACGTCCATGCCTGGCTGGCCCTGACCGGACCGGAAGGCTGGACGCCGGGCGAGGTCGAGCGCCTGCAACACGTCTTCGACTGAGTCGGCATCCCCGCACTCGCCGGCGTGCCGTCCAGCGACGCGTCAGTCGCCGCGATCCTGCCCATCGAGCAGCCTCAGGATGACGCCGATCGCCGGCGGCTCGGGCTCCGATTCGAGCAGGCGCACCAGCATGCCGCGATGCGAAGCCTCCACCAGGATCGGTGGCGGCGCACCGGGCGCAGCGAGCGAGTCGGTGGCAACGACGCCATCGCCGAGCGACGGGGTGGACGGCAGCAGCTCGCCGCCAATGATGCTGAGCGGGATCTCCTGCGGCCAGGGGCGTTCGTTCAGCTCATCGAGAAAGCGGCTGCCGGGCCGAAGGTCGACCTTTGCCGCGCCTGTGCCGTCGTGCAGTCCGGCGAACGGGGAAAATCCCCATTGCCGACCCGCCGCCCACTGGTCCCGCAGTTCCAGCCAGACACGCAGCCGCGCCCACTCCGACCCCTGGTTCGGCGTGCCGGCGAGGATGACACCGTGCACTGAAGCACCCGCCACCTGGGGCAGCATCGCGACCGGGTGGCGCCAGCGCGTGACGAAATCGCGAATGACCAGGCCACCCATGCTGTGCCCGATCAGCACCACGGGCAGGTCCCCCGGAATCCTCGTCCAGTTCGAGGCGAGCAGGTCGGAGCTGCGGTCGATGCCCTGGTCGTTCGGGTAGCGGAACTCCCAGGTCTCGAAACCTGTCGAGCCGAGCACCGGCAGGAGGTCCGTCCAGATGTCGCCGGGCTCGTCCAGTCCGTGGACCAGCACGACCCGGAGGCGACGCCGGCCGTCGCTGCCGGTCCGGACAAGGCCATACCGCTCGTCGGCAGGCTGCATCGCCGCAGGGAAGCTGAGCACCAGCTGGTCCTGCAGCTCGACACGCAGCCGGCGTTCCTGTTGCGGGTTACGCTCCGCCCACCAGTTCCACGACAAAGCGGCGAGCGCAAAGAGCGCCGCAAGAGCCGCGACCACCCGCGCCGCTAAACGACCCTGCGGGTGGGTGGACATCTGCGGCGGTCAGAAAACGACATTGCGCGTGCCAGGCGCCAAGCGGTGCCCGGCCGATGCAGCCGGGCACCCAACCCGGCCGCCGACCGTCGGCATCGGGATCGCGTCAGAGGCCGGGCGCGAGCGGAAAATCGCGGAACAGCGCGTGGATGGCGTCGTCCAGGGCAGGCCCCAGGTCATTCATCGTACGCTGCGTCAGGCGCTGGCTCGCGACGCCTTCCCACAGGAGCATATTCTGGCGACGATCGATGAGGTCCACGCTGAGCCGACCTTCGGAAAACTGGTCCACTTCGAACTGCGTGCCGGGCCAGCGGGTGTGTCCACGCCAGGGGTCGTACCGTCCGCGGCGGTGGTTCCAGTAGGTCGGGCCGACCCACGGATCCGGCACCGAACGGACGCGCAGCTGTTCCGCCACGTGCGCATGGAAGTTCACCAGGACATCCGCCTGCGCGGGATCATCGACGAACTCGAGGCCACGGACCTCCAGTTCGCGGCGCGTCGAGAACATCAGCTGCTGCGACACCAGCGAATGAAAGCCGGCTCGATCCGTGCTCAGCGGGGACAGGAAGCTGAAGCTGCGGAACTTCGAAAAATCGGCATCAGGCGCGGTGTCGGTCCTGACGGTCGGCCCGGTCGCGCAACCGGCGAGCGCGACCGCAGCCACGAGGGTCATGACGCGCACCAGCGGCATCCTGCTCCAGCCAGCGTTTCTCGTGGACATGTACGACAACCTCGCGACCTGCGTGAAAGAAGATGTCGCCATGCGCGACACGCCACGAACTCTACGGTTCGGCTACAGGTGCGTCAAGGACAGGGGCGACCCGGGCTCGTGTCATCTGACGATCACACGCGCGTGCTAGATCGCACCGCCGGGGCATGACGCATGTCGATGCTCTCATCGCTCGATGCAACGCCTCCATGCAACGCGTTCATTCGTCAGTCGGAGGCTCCACCCACAACGAGCGATCGTACCGCCTGCCGAACATGATCTCGAACCCGACCGACGCCCCGAGACAGGCATTGCAGACGTCCCTCGGCTCGTCACCGTCGGCCCAGAACAGGCTGGTGCCGACCTCGAGGAAGAGCCACTCACGCAGGGTGGATCGCCGGTAAGTGACCCGCACGGCCCGGCGGTCCGGCTGGACACCGTCGGTCTGTCCCTGAATCAACGCGTCGTAACGCAGCGCGCTGCGACGATCGAGCGCATGGTACAGCGACACCCGGCTCCGCCAGCGGACGCCCTCCGTCGCCTCCGAGAAGGTCATCGAATTGCTCCAGCGCAGCAGCCAGCGGCGGTCGATGGACCAGTCCGTGTCCGCCGCAAACGTCAGCCCGAACCCATCCTTGTTCTCCCAGAAAGCAATGACGCGCGGCAGCAGCAGCACGGCGTCTCCGAGCGGCTGAACGTAACGGTAGCGGGCCCTGACGTAAGGATTCAGCGGCGTCGAAAGGCGGATACCCGCCCCATAGTCGACCGTGCTGCGGGCTCCTCCCCTCGCCAGATAATTGACGCCCGCGTACCACTCGGCGCCCGCCTCGTCGGAGAACGAGCCGGGCAGGAAAATGATGTCGTCATCGCCGCCGCCGACGAAGGACTCCGGATTCTCGCGGCCGATGACGGCGTTGGCCCGCTGGCTCATCCGGGGCAGCACCAGATTCACGCGCATCCGTCCGTCCAGCGTGAAGTCGTCCAGCTCGTCCCACTCGAGCGCGACGGCGACCCGACCGGAGGACTGCCGGTAGGCATCCACATTCTCGTAGGATTCG
>JBBINN010000082.1:0-12869 GCA_037443885.1 Gammaproteobacteria bacterium
GTGGAGTCGATGGTGTTCAAGCCGTTTCCTCCCGTCAGCGGCCGGCCGGGACTTCGAGACCGGCGTCGCGCATCTGCTGCAGCTTGTGCCGCAGGGTGCGCGGACTGATCCCGAGGCGCTCGGCGGCGGCCTTGCGGCTGCCGGCCGTGCCGATGGCATCCATGATCAGCAGCCGCTCCCGGTCGCGCAGGTCCCCGTCGAGACCGGCGGCCGGCGCGGCGGCGGCCGGCGGCGGCGCACCGGCCTCGAAGA
This sequence comes from Gammaproteobacteria bacterium, assembly GCA_037443885.1. GTDB lineage: Bacteria > Pseudomonadota > Gammaproteobacteria > Steroidobacterales > Steroidobacteraceae > SG8-30. The sequence goes on from JBBINN010000082.1 coordinate 253, forward strand.
CGAGGTCGGCCGCGCGCAGCACGCGGCCCGTGGCGAGCACGGTTGCGCGCTGCATGAGGTTGTCGAGTTCACGCACGTTGCCCGGCCAGTGGTGGGCGAGCAGTGCCGCGCGCGCGCAGGGCGCGAGTTCCAGCGGCGCGGCACCCGGTACGGCGTGGCGGGCCAGCGCGGCCTCCGCCAGGGCCTGCAGGTCACCGGGGCGCTCGCGCAGCGGCGGCAGCCGGATGGGCATCACGTTCAGCCGGTAGTAGAGGTCCTCGCGGAAACGCCCGGCCGCCACTTCATCCCGCAGCTGGCGGTTGCTGGTCGCGATCACGCGCACGTCCAGCCGGATGACGCGCTGGCCGCCGATGCGCTCCACCTCGCGCTCCTGCAGCACGCGCAGCAGCTTCGCCTGCAGGCCGAGGTTCATCTCGGAGATCTCGTCGAGCAGCAGGGTGCCGCCCTGGGCCTGCTCGAACTTGCCGGCGTGCGCCTGCTGTGCGCCGGTGAACGCGCCCTTCTCGTGGCCGAACAGCATGGCCTCGAGCATGTTCTCGGGAATCGCCGCGCAGTTGATGGCGACGAAGTGCCCCGCCTGGCGTGCCGAGCAGGCGTGGATCCAGCGGGCGTAGACCTCCTTGCCGGTGCCGCTCTCGCCGGTGATCAGCACCGTCACGTCGGTGCGCGCCCGCGCCGTCGCCAGTTCCGCCAGCGCGCGGCTCGCCGGGTCCACCGCCACTGGTCCGCTCGCCGCAGGGGCGGGGCGGCGCGCGTGACGACCGACGACCTCGAGCAGCGCGTCCGCCTCGAAGGGCTTGAGCAGGTAGTCGGAGGCGCCCTCCCGCATCGCCTCGACCGCGCGCCCCACGCTGCCGTAGGCCGTCACGAGCACGACCGGGACCGCCGGCCAGCGCGAGCGCACCTCGCGCAGCAGGCCGTGGCCGTCGAGGCCTTCCATCTGCACGTCGCTGACCACGAGGCCGACGTCCTGGGCGGCGAGCGCTACGAGGGCCTCCTTGCCCGAGCCGGCCGCGAGCGCGCGGTGCCCGGCCGAACGCAGCGTGTCGCACAGCGCCTCGCGCAGGGGCGCATCGTCCTCGACCACCAGCACCGCGCCCGCCGCCTGCATCAGCCTGCCTCCTGTCCGGTCACGGCCGCGGGATCCACGCGCTGCCCGCCCAGCGGGATCTCGATCACGAAAGTTGCGCCGGGGCCGCCGGGCTCGAGGCGCGCGCCGCCACCGTGCGCCATCGCCACCGACCGAACGACCGCGAGGCCGAGGCCCGTGCCGGCGGGACGCGTGGTGAAGAAGGGCTCGAAGATCCGGTCGCGATGGGCCTCGGGCACGCCCGGGCCGTTGTCCGTGACGGTGATCCTCGCGAGCCCGGCGTCCGGCTGGCTGGCCTCGACCAGGACCTCGGCACCGGCGCCGCCCGCGTCGAGCGCGTTGACCACCAGGTTCGCCACTGCGCCGGCGAGGGCATCGCGGTTGCCGAGTACGGTGAGCCCGGGTGCACGCGTGCGCAGGGTCAGGCGCCCGCCGGCCTTCAGGCGCCCGGCGAGCGTCTGCGCGACGTCCTCGAGCACGGCATCCAGCGACAGCGGCGCGAGCCCGCTCGCGCCACCCCGGGCGTAGGCCAGCATGTCCGCGACCTGCTGCTCGAGGTGCCGGAGCCGGTCCACCGTGCGCGCCGCGAGCGTCTCGCGTTGCTCAGGCGGCAGCGAGGGCGATGCGAGGCGCGACGCGTACAGCAGCGCCGTGGCCAGCGGCGTGCGCAGCTGGTGGGCGAGACGCGCCGCCATTTCGCCCATCGCCGCCAGCCGCCCGTTGCGATCGAGCAGTTCGCGCACGAGGTGAGCCTCGGTCACGTCGGTCACGAGGACGATGCGGCCCGGTTCGTCGCCGAGGCTGCGCTGCGCCAGTGACACGTGGCGACCGCTGGCGAGCGGCACCTCGCCACCGAATATGCTGGCGCGCTGCATCGCACGCGCACACACGGCCGACCAGGACTCCCCCTCGAGGGGACTGCCGAGCATCTCCCGGGCAGCCGCGTTGCACTCGCGCACGACGTCGTCCGCGTCCAGCACCAGCACGCCGCCCGGCAGCAGCGCGAGCAGGCGCTCGAGGCGCGTGGCGATGCGCTCGCGGGCGCGGTGCTCCTCGAGCCGCGCGCGCCGCACGCAGGCGAGCTCCTCCGTGAGCCGCGACACCTGCGACTCGAGGTCGCGGTACGAGCGCTCGAGCGAGGTCGACAGCTCGTTGAAGGCTCGGAACGCGTCGTTCAGCTGGCGTTGTTCGAGGGCAGCGGACATGGACCTGCGCCGGGGAATGCCACCGGGCAAACAAGCAATATCCGTGCCAGACAAACTAGCATTATAAAACAGTGAGTTACAGTCCGCTCTCGCAGCCGCTCCGCGTCAAAAAACCGTCGCTGGGGGTGCGCCCGGGCGGGTTCCGGGGTCGCGGGACGCGCGGCGCCGGACTCAGGCCGCGCGGGCCTCGAGGCGGTACTTGCGCAGCTTCTCGACCAGCGTGGTTCGCTGCAGTCCGAGCAGGCGGGCCGCCCCGGAGACGGTGCCGTCGGCGCGGGCGAGCGCCTCGCGGATCATGGTGACCTCGAGCTGCGCGAGGTGATCCTTGAGGCTGACGCCCTCGCCAGGCAGCGCCAGCGCCGTCTCCGGCGCCGGCCCGACCGGGACGCCGGCGCGGTAGCGCTCCGGCAGCAGTTCCGGGCCGATCCGCTCGCCCGGGTGCAGGATCGCGAGGCGCTCGAGCAGGTTGGCGAGCTCGCGCACGTTGCCCGGCCAGCCGTAGCGACCGAGCGCGGCGAGCCCGGCGGCGGTGAAGCTGACGCGCCGGCCCGTGGCGGCCTCGAGCCGCGATCCGAGCTGGTCGATCAGCGCCGGCAGGTCGGCGATGCGTTCCCTGAGCGGCGGCATCTGGATCGGGAACACGTTCAGGCGGTAGTAGAGGTCCTCGCGGAAGCGGCCGTCGCGGATCGCTGCCTCGAGGTCGCGGTGGGTCGCGGCGATCACGCGCACGTCGCAGCGCTGGCTGCGGTTGCTGCCGACGCGCTCGAAGCTGCGCTCCTGCAGCACGCGCAGCAGTTTCACTTGCATCGCGTGCGGCATGTCGCCGATCTCGTCGAGGAACAGGGTGCCGCCCTCGGCGAACTCGAAGCGCCCCACACGCGCCGTGAAGGCGCCCGTGAAGGCGCCCTTCTCGTGGCCGAACAGCTCGCTCTCGAGCAGGTCCGGCGGGATCGCCCCGCAGTTGACCGGCACGAAGGGCCGGTGCGCCCGCGGCGACAGCTCGTGGATGTAGCGCGCCACCATCTCCTTGCCGGTCCCCGACTCGCCGAGGATCAGCACGCTCGTGTCGAACGCGGCGACCTGCCCGGACAGACGGTGCACTGCGGTGATCGCCGGGGACGAGCCGCCGGGCCGCCAGCTGCTCGCCCCGGGGGCCTGCGTCGCCCGCAGCCGGCGCGCCTCGCGCAGTACGGCCGACAGCTGCGGGTAGCGCAGCGGCAATTCGAGCGGCAGCGGCAAGAGCGCCGACCGCAGCGCCGGGTCGTGGCCCAGCGGCTCGGCGCAGACGACCGGCAGCGGCGCGCTCCCGTCGCCCAGCCAGGCCGCGACATCCTCCAGGATCGGGCGCGGCTGGGCGTGCCCGATGACCAGCGCGGCCCAGTCGGGTGGGACCCGCCGCGGCCACTCCAGCGCTTCCAGGGTCGTGGCGATGACCGGCTGGTAGTCCAGGAAGTGAAGGGCGTCTTGCCAGGCCGGGATCCGGCTGGTGTCAGGCTCGATGACAGCGACTTTCGTGTCGGTCACGGCATCCCGCAGTCAATGACCCGCGTCATGCGGATCTGGTTGTTGTTCGAGATTCCTGATCTAAACGTCTGAAAGCAGTGGCACTGACATTTCGGACTGTTCGAATCCTAGAGAAATAACGGCAAGAGCGGTGATGCGGAAAACCCTGAAAACCACCTAAGGATTTTACTTAATACCTGTCCAGCACCGTTTCCCCGTGCAGGACACCGGTACGGTCAGATGCCCCCTCCGCGGGCCTCCGCCACCTGCCGGCGGTGCTGCCTGAACACGTAGCGCTCCAGCATGTCCACCACCCCGGGAGTCAGCCCCGCGAAGGCGAACTGGACCCAGAGCCCCCGCCCGTCGCTGCGGTACCCGGTCACCTGCCCGTGCAGCACCAGCGGCTGGGGGAAGACCGGATTCACGTAGAGCGTCAGCCGGCCGCGGACGCCGCTCGGCGGGCGCCGTTCCAGCGCGAGCCATTCGAGGCCGCCGGCGTACATACGGACCGGAACGGTCGCCGGCATGGCCGATTCGCGCGCGAGCAGGCGCCCAAGCGTGCCGAGCAGCACGTCGAGCTTGAACTCGAGGCGGGCGAGGTCGGCGAGCCAGGGCCGCTCCTCGTCCTTCGCGTCCGCCATCCTGTGCGAGTCGGCAAGGGACGCGTCGGACTGCAGCACCTGCAGGTTGTCGGAGTTCATGCGCGCGAGCGTCTCGGGCAGCAGCTCGGCGTCGTCCTGCACGAAGGCGAGTGGCAGCTGCCCGTCGAAGTGCAGGCCCTCGGTGAAGTCGCTGTCCGGTCCGGCGTCCAAGGCCGACTTCAGCCAGCGTTCACGGCGTAGGCGAGCACGGCGCGCCGGCCAGTCCCCAGTGTGTCCGCCTCTCGGGCGAGGGCCCGCTGCTGGTGCTCGGCAAGCCCGACCAGCGCATCGTTCGCGGCCACGAGTTCGCGCAGCCGCGCGAGCGCGTGCGGCAGCTCGCTCGCCGCGGGCCGCGTCGCGAAGTAGCGCTCGAGATGTGCGCGCCGCGCGCACTCGAGCCCGGCGGCTGCCTCGAATTCTCCCGCCTCGACGCGGGCGCGCAGAGCGTGCGTCAGCTCGAGCGCCGCGTCGAGATCGTCGAGGTGCGCGGGCGACGGAACCGCACTCACCGCACGCCACCCGCGGCGGGGCCGATCGCCTCCCACCCGCTGCGGATTTCCTTCAGCAGCACCGTCACCTCGTCGATGGCGCCGGCGTCGTTGCGCAGGTTGGCCTCGAGCAGTCGCCGCCCCATGTACTCGTACAGCGCCTTGAGGTTGTCCGCGATCTCGCCGCCGCGCTCGGTGTCGAGGCCGGCGCGCAGACCATCGATCAGGCCGATGGCCTTGCCGATCAGCTCGCCCTTCGTCGCGACCGAGCCGGTCTCCAGCGCGCCGCGCGCGGCCGCGAGCCGTCCCACGGCGCCGTCGAGCATCATCTGCACCAGCTGGTGCGGCGAGGCCTCGAGCGCCCGCGCCTGCTCTCCCATCTGGCGATACCGGTTGATCGCCTGCTGCCCGCCACCGTAGGTCATGTCGTTGCTCCGTCGTATCCCGTGTCGTCGGCGTCCTGGCGCCGCACTGTCCTGGTTATCGGCAGCAGCCGCCGAGTCCTGAGTGCGTCAGCGATTCCTGTCGAGCGTCAGGTTCGAAAGATTCGCGAGCTGCTGGTTGAGGTAGACACTCGTGTTCTGGAACTGCGCAACCAGCGAGTCCAGGGCCTGGAACTGTGCCCGCAGCCGGGCCTCCACCTGCTCCATGCGCCGGTCGAGCGCCTCGCGCGCCTGCGAGTTGCGCCGCAGGTCGGCGTTCAGGCTGGTCTGGCGGCTGTCGAGCACGCCGCCCGGGCCGGTGAAGCCGTCGAGCGCCGCGCCAAAACTTGCGGCGAACGCCGACAGCAGCGACTCGGCGCCGGTCTGGTCCTGCTGCAGCGCCGCCGCAAGCCGGTCCGCATCGAGCCGCGCGCGGCCGTCGAGGTCCGTCGACAGCCCGATATCGAGCAGTGTCGTGAAGGGCCCGCCGCCCGCCCCGGTGTCGATGCGCGCGCTGAACGAGCCGCTGACCCGCGCCTGGATGGAGCGCAGTGTCGCGTCGCCGACGAGCGGCCCCGAGTTCCCGCCCTCGGGATCGGCGCGCCCTGCGCTGCGCATGTTGTCCACGAGCGCGTTGAACGTGCGGACCAGCGCGTCGATGCGCCCGCGCAGGCCCTGCCGGTCGACGGCCACCGTGACGGTGACCGCATCTGCGCCCTCAGTGAGTCCCCGCAGCGTGAGCGTCACGCCCGGGACGACGTCCTCGATCGTGTTGGAGGCGCTCGTCAGCGCAAGCCCGTTGACCGTGAAGGCGGCGTCGGACGCGGACGCCGTCACCTCCATCGCCGTCGAGGCGAGGCGCCCGTCGAGTCCGCCCGAGACGGAGAGCGTCATCTCGCCCGCCGTCCCGGTCCGGCCCGAAGTCAGGAGCAGCCGCGACTGGTCGCCGTCTCGGACCACGACTGCCTGGACGCCGAGGTCGCTTGCGTTGATGGCGTCGCGCACCTCGTCGAGGCTCGGGGAAGCTCCCGCGAACGTCAGGCTGCGCGACTCGCCGCCGACGCTGATGGTCAACTCGCCGGCGCCAAGCGGTGCCTGGGCATCGGCGAACGCGGCGCTCGCGAGCGACTGGGCCGTCGCGAGCTGCGTGACGCGCAGCTGGAAGCTGCCCGCGGTGGCGCCCGGGCCCGCGCTCGCGGCCACCCGCGCCGCATCGGAGCTGGTCGCGGTGAAGCCGACGCGCAGGTCCGCGAAGGCCTTGACCGACGTGGCCAGCCCGGCCACCGCCGACCTGAGCGTGCCGAGCGCCGACAGGCGTGTCTGCGTTGCAGTGCGGGCGCGGTTGAGGAGCGCTTCCTTCGGCTGGCGCTCGGCGCGGACGAGGCCGCTGACGAGGGTCTCCAGGTCGAGACCTGATCCGACGCCGAGGCTCCTGAAGCTGCTCATTCGCTGTCCTTCACCGGCCTCTTGCCGGCTGGGGGTATTCCGAAATCCCGGCGGCCGCCGCTACGACCACCGTTCGAGGCCGAGCGAGGCGAGAGCCTCGCCCTCGCGCATTCGGCTGGCGAGGCGCAGCGTCTCCTCGGAGGGAATCTGCCGCAGCACTTCGCCGCTCTGCGCATCGATCACCCGGACCACCGTCCGGCCGCTCGTCTCGTCCACCGAGAAGGCGAACTCGCGCCGGGCGTCCGCCAGCGCACGATTGATCTCGCTCACGACCTCGCGCAGCCGCTCGACCACCGCCTGCGGATCGGCGTCGGACGCGCGCTCGGCAGCCGGCGCCGGTACCGCCTGCGGACGCGCAGGCGACGGCGACCCGGCCGGTCGCTCCGGTCGGGCCGCTGCCACCATCGATGTCAGGGCGTCCACGTTCATGGCCATGCCATCGAGATCCGTTTCCGGTCCACCGGCGGCGGACGGACCGCCGCCGGTGGCCGATCACCCAAGTCCGGCGCTTACCGGAGCAGCGCCAGCACGTTCTGCGGCGCGACGTTGGCCTGGGCCAGCATCGCGATGCCCGCCTGCTGCAGCACCTGGGCGCGGGTCAGCGCAGCCGTCTCGGCGGCGTAGTCCGCGTCCATGATGCGCGAGCGGGAGGCCGACAGGTTCTCCACCACGCTCGACAGGTTGGCGATGGTCGACTCGAAGCGGTTCTGGATCGCGCCGAAGGTGCTGCGCAGGTCCGAGACCGCCGTCAGCGCCGCGTCCACCCGGTAGATCGCGTCGTTCGCGGCAGCCACGTTCAGCACGTTCACCGTGGTCAGGTTGCCGCCCGCCGTCGCCGACGTCGTGGAGAACACGGTACCGGCATCGGCACCGGCCACGGTGATCGACTCCGCCGAGGAGGTGAGGGTCATCGTGCCGTTGCTGTTCAGCGAGGCGAAGCCGGCGCCGCCGATGGCCGTGTTCACGGCGGCGACGAACTGCGCGGCGGAGGTGTAGCTGCCGGCCGCGACGCTCACCGGATCGTTGTCGCCGAACTGGAACGTCAGGCCGGTGATGGCGAGCGGGGAGGCCGACGCAGCTTCGGTGCCGTTGGTCTGGGCGCCCACGAAGCCAGCGCCGGCAAAGGTGCCACCGGCACCCGTGTTGGTGACGGCGATCGTGAAGTCTTCGCCCGAGGCACGCGAGAACACGATGGTGCCGGCGGCGAAGGTGCCGGTGTAGCTGATGCCCGCAGTCGCGAGGTCCCCCGCCGCAGCGGCAAGACCCGTATCGAGATCGCCAGCCGCGATGGTGCCACCACCGGCGCCGGCGGTCTCATTGACGATGTTCACGCCCGCCACCGACAAGGTGAAGGTCTCGGTGTCCGCCAGCACGGCGCTCGTGAACGTCCCGGCAGCCGGCGAGGTCGTCGGGACCGCGTCCACGGCCTCCGTGATCAGCGCGCTGAGATCCACCGACGAGACGGTCGAGGCTGCACCGATCGCGCTCGTACGCATGCTCGTGTTGAGCGACAGGCTGATCGTCTCGCCGACGTTCGCGCCCACCTGGAAGGCGGCGCTGCCGAAAGTGCCGTCGAGGATCTTCTGGCCGTTGAAGGAGGTCTGCGACGCGATGCGGTCGATCTCGGCGAGACGCTGCTGCACCTCGCGGTCGATCGCGACACGGTCGGAGGCGCTGTTGGTCGCGTTGGCGGCCTGCACGGCCAGCTCGCGGATGCGCTGCAGGTTGCTCGACAGCTCCGCCAGCGCGCCCTCGCCCGTCTGCGACAGCGAGATGCCGTCGTTGGCGTTGCGGATGGCCTGGTTCAGGCCGCGGATCTGGGTGGTGAAGCGCTCGCTGATGGCGAGGCCGGCGGCGTCGTCCTTGGCGCTGTTGATGCGCAGGCCCGAGGACAGCCGCTGCAGCGCGCTCGCCAGGCTCGACTGCGAGGTCGAGAGGTTGCGCTGCGCGTTCATCGACAGGATATTGGTGTTGATCACTTGCCCGGTCATGTTCGAAGGCTCCTGATGGTTGAGTTCCCGGCCCCTGGGGCCTCTGACGCGTCGGTCGGATAGCCCCACCAAGGGGTCCGGTAACCACGCTCAGGCGATGTATCGGACGCCTCCGGGAATTCTTTAAGCCTCCAGACAGTGACGGACTGCGCGGAATGCCGGCGCCGAGGGGGCCGGCCGGCGTTCCGGCCGCCGCGCCGGCCGGACATCACAGGTAGTCGAACAGCGACAGGCCCTGCGTGCGCGCGAAGGACTTCTGCGCGACCTGCAGGGCCAGCAGCTGCTGCTCGAGGCGGGTCAGCGCCTCGGCGTAATCCGTGTCGCGCAGCCCGGACAGGGCGCGCTCGAGCTCCACCCCGGCGTCCTCGAGCTGCGCCTGGCGGGATTCGAGCGCCGACAGCCTTGCACCGACGCCGGCCCGGACCTCGAGCAGGTTGCCGAGGGCCTGGTCGAGGTCCGTCAGCGCGCCGCCGAGGTCGTTCGCGAGCGCCGCGCGGGCGGCCGGCCCCGCATCCGGGCGCTCGAGGGCCGCGATCAGCCGCTCGAGCGTGCCGAACACGCTCTGGTTCACGCTCGGCGCCACCGTGAAGCTGTCGCCCGCCGCCGGCTCGCCGGTCACCACCACGGCGAGGCCGCGAAAGCGGATGGCATCGCCCGGCCGGTAGCTGCTGTCCGCCACCACCGCGCTGGCCGCGTCGCGCACCTCCCAGGCGTCGGGTGCCGTGAAGACCAGCGTGTAGCTGCCGCCGTCGTACTGCGCGGGGTCGGCCACCGTGCGCTCGCCGACGCGTCCCGTGCCGCCGTTCGCGGCCGCCTGGGCCACGCTGAAGGTGCCATTGCCGTTGCGCACCAGCTCGAAGACCGCCGCACCCGAATCGCCGTCGGCCACGTACTGGTCCGCAGCCACCTGCACGAGGCGCCGGCCCTGGTCGCCCTGGTAGACGATGCTGCCGCCGTCGCGCACGAAGGGCTGCGTGCGCGTCGCGGTGCCGGCGAACAGGAACTCGCCGCTGCCGTCGCGGGTGTTGGCGGTGGCCAGCAGCTCCTCGAGCCGCTGGCGCACCTCGGCGGCGATCATGCGGCGGTTCTCGGCCGTCTGCGGCCCGTTGGCGGCCTGCACCACCAGTTCGCGCACCCGCTGCAGCACGCCGCCCGCGCCCGCGAGCGCGCTCTCCTCGAGCGCGAGCCGGTTGCCCGCCAGCACCGCGTTGCGGCCGTAGCGCTCGTAGGTGGCGAGCAGCCCGTCCATGGACAGCGACAGCGTCGCGGCCGCCGGGTCCTGCCCGGCCCGCGAGAACTTGAGCCCGGTCGAGACCTGCTCCTGCGTGCGCGCCAGCTGCGACTGCGTGCGGCCGATGGCGTCGAGGAAGGAAGCCTGGGCGGAGAGGAAGGCGACACGCACGGGCTACCTCCGCGACGTCGCCGCGAGCAGCGTCTGGAACAGGGTGTCGGCGACGACGATGGTCTGGGCCGCCGCCTGGTAGGCGCGCTGCCACTTGAGCAGGTCGGCCGCTTCCTCGTCGAGGTTGACGCCGGAAGCCGCGAGCACGGCGTCGCGCGCGCTCGAGACGAGCGTGCGCTGCGCCGAGAGGGCGACCTCCGCCTGCCCCGCGAGCGTGCCGACGCGGCCGACCACGCCGATGACCGCCTCGCCGAGGGAGGCCGTGCCCCCGCCGAGCAGGCCCGCGTTCTGCAGCGCGGCGATCGCGAGCGCATTGCGGTTGTCGCCGACGCCGCCCGTATTGCGCTCCACCCTGAAGACGTCGCCGACCGCCGGCGCGCCGGCGATCTGCACGCGCCAGCCGTTGACCTCGATGTCAGCGCCCGGCACGTACGCGAAGCTGCCCGCGCCGTCGATGCTGTAGGTGGTCGGCGCGGCGTCGACGACCACACCGGCGCTGATCGTGCCCGTGCCGAGGTTGGCGGCGGGCGCCGTCGTGCGCACCGGTGCTGCCGCGGCGATGCCGCGCGGGTCGGTCATCGCCACCCGCAGGCCGGCCGCGGCGTCGCGGGTGCTGCGCAGCGAGAACCGGTCGCCCGCCGCCGCCCCTGCCCCGATCTCGACCGCGAGACCCTCGAAGCGCAGCGGGTCGCCGGCCGCGCCGGTGCCCGTGAACGCGACCGCCGCGCCGGTCGAGGCGCGGGTCACGCTCCACGCCGCACCGTCGAAGCGCAGCACGTAGTCCTCGCCGGTGAGGGCGCGGAAATCGGCCACTGCGGCCGTCGCGCTCGCACCGCCCGCATTGGTGAGCGCCGGCGCGACCTGCGGCGGCGGCACCGCGAACAGCGCGCCGCCGAGCTGGCCGTTGAGGTCCATGCCGGCCGCCTGCTGGCCGTTGATCGCCAGCCCGAGCGTGGCGGCGATCAGCCCGACCTGCTGCCGCGCGGCGTCGAGCACCTCGCCGCGAACCGCGAGCAATCCGCCCACCTGGCCGCCGCTGATCGAAGACGTGATCACCTGGTCGACGCCGTTGGAACGGTAGACGACGTCGAGCCGACCCGCCTCCAGCGCGCTCGGCGCCGTGGCGAGCTGGGCCGTGAACTCGCGCAGTACCAGCGTCTGGCCGGTCCCGATGAAGACGCTGACGGAGCCGTTGCCGTCGGGGACGGTGTTGACGTTCACCAGCTCCGACAGGCGCAGGATGAGACGGTCGCGCTGGTCGAGCAGGTCGTTGGGCGGCTGGCCGCCCATCGCGGCCGAGCCCGCCTCGATGTCGGCGTTGAGCTTCGCGATGGAGGCGGCGAGCGTGTTGATCTCGGCGACGTTGGCCGTGAGCCGGACGTTGATGTCCGCCTCCAGCTGGTCGATCCGCTGGGTGGTGCCGCGGAAGCGGTCGGCGAGCGTCTGCGCCTCGGCGAGCAGCAGCTGCCGCGCGGTGGTGGAGCCGGGGTTGGTCGCCACCTCCTGCCAGGCGGCGAAGAAGCGCTGGATCGAGGCGGACAGGCCGCCGGTCGGATCGGACAGCACCGTGTCCAGCCGGCCCGCGAGGTCCGCGTAGATCGACAGCCGGCCGAGCTCGGAGGAAGACGCACGCCACTGGTTGACGGCGAACTGGTCCAGCAGCCGCTGGATGCTGGTCACGTCCACGCCGCGGCCGATGAAGCCGCTGCCGAAGCCCTGCGGCAGGCGGGCCTCGAGCTCGATCCGCTGGCGGCTGTAGCCCTCGGTAGCGGCGTTGGCGATGTTCTGGCTGGTGGTGGCGAGGCCGCGCTGGAACGCGAGCAGTCCGGATACGCCGGTGCTCAGGATGTCGGTCATGCACGTTCCTCCCCGCGGCTAGCGGCGCGGGACGATGGCCCGGAGATCATGTGATCGGCCCCGGATCCGCGTCCTTGAGCTGGGCCCAGGCCTCGGCCATCGGCTCGCTGCCGAGGATGGACCGGATCTTGGCCGCGTAGGACGGGTCGGTGGCGTAGCCGGCCGCCTGCAGCGCCTCGGCATAGCGGTGCGGATCGCGACCGGCCGCCCTCGCGCCGGCGTAGCGCGGGCTCTCGCCGATGAGCCGGACGTAGTCGGCGAAGGCAGCGCCGATGTCTTGGTAGGCCCGGAACTGCTCGCGCCGCTGCACGGCGACGCCGCCCTCGAACTCGACGGTGCTGGCCACCGCGCGCTCGCCGGACCACCCGCCGCCGGCCTTGATCCCGAACAGGTTGTGGGAACTCTCCCCGCCTGCGCGGCGCGGCAGGCGCCCGCCCCAGCCGGTCTCGAGCGCCGCTTGCGCCACGAGCGCCATCGGGTGCACGCCGAGTTCCTCGGCGGCGCGCCGCGCGTAGGGCAGCACCTGGCGGATGAACTCCCCGGGCGATGACGCCCGCAGGCCGTCGCCGCCT
>JBBINN010000083.1:0-12616 GCA_037443885.1 Gammaproteobacteria bacterium
GCAACGCGAATGCGCGATTCCATGATCGCACCAGGCGCTTTGGGGTGCCATGCGGACCCACTTCGAATGCGGATTGCGCACCAGGCTCATCTGCTCGGTGGGCCTGCTCGCCATCGGCGGCCGGCTCGACCAGCTCGACGGGACGTTCAAGTACCTGGCGCTCAACCTGTTCGGCACGCTGCTGCTGCTCGCCGGCGTCGGCCTGGTGTACGCCTCGACCGGACACCTCAACTACGGCGCGCTGGCCGCCTCGCCCGAGGCCGTTCCTGCACCGGTCCTCGCGCTGCTCATCCTCGCGTTCCTGGTGAAAGCCGGTGCCTTCCCGCTCTTCGCCTGGCTGCCGGCGTCCTACCACACGCTGCCGGCGGCGGTGCTCGCGCTGTTCGCGGGGCTTCTCACCAAGGTGGGCGTCTATGCGGTGCTCAGGGTCATGGGCGGCGTACTGAGCCCGGCGCCCGCGATCCTCTACGACGCCCTCGGCTGGGTGGCCGCGGCGACCATGCTCACCGGCGTGCTGGGCGCGGCCTACCACTGGGACATCCGCCGCATCCTCGCCTTCCACATCGTGAGCCAGATCGGCTACATCCTGCTCGGCGTGGCGCTCGCCACGCGCGAGGGCAACGCCGCGACGGTCTTCTACACGGTGCACCACATCATCGTGAAGGCGAACCTGTTCCTGATCGGCGCCATCGTGTTCCGCCTGGCCGGCAGCTACGACCTGCGCCGCGTCGGCGGCCTCTACGCCGCAAGGCCACTGCTCGGCGTGCTGTTCCTCGTGCCGGCGCTGTCGCTCGTCGGCCTGCCGCCGCTCTCCGGGTTCTGGGCCAAGTTCCTGGTGCTGCACGAGGCGATCGCCGGCGGCCACTGGACGTGGACGGCCGTGGCGCTCGTGGTCAGCGTACTGACGCTGTACTCGATGATGAAGATCTGGATGGAGGCCTTCTGGAAGCCGCACCCGCGCGAGGACTGGCGGCCCGCGCGAGCGCGACTCGCGCCGGCCTGGGCCGCGACCGTCGCGCTAGCCGCGGTGACGCTGTGGATCGGCCTCGCCCCCTCCACTCTGCTCGGATTCGCTTCGGCCGCGGCCGGGGAACTCGCGCCATGAGCGGCGCACGCATGAGCCGGCCCGTCGCCGCCCTGCTGCTGCTCGGGCACTTCCTCGCGGCAGTGGTCGTCTCCGGCGCGCAGACGGCGCTCGTGATCCTGCGGGCGTCCGCCGGCGGCGCCCGCGCCCCGAGGAGCGCCTTCGTTCGCCTGCGCTACGCGCCGATGGACGAGCGCGGCGCCTCGCTGCTCGGCGCCATGATCACGCTCACGCCGGGAACCACCACGATCGACATCGACCCCGGGAGGCGCGAGATGCTGCTGCACGTGCTCGACGCCTCCGATCTCGACAGCCTCGTCACCGCCATCCGGCGCGACTTCGAGCGCTACCTCGTGGTCCTCTTCGGCCGGGAGGGCTCGGCGTGATCGTGACCGTGCTCATCCTTCTGGCGCTCGCGGCGGCCGCGCTGGCGACACTCGGCATCCTCCGCGGACCGACGCACTCCGACCGGGTGGTGGCGCTCGACATCTTCCTCGCCGCCGCCGTCACGCTGTGCATCGCCGCCTCCCTGCACACGGGCCGCACGGTGTTCCTCGACGTGGGCATCGGCCTCGCACTCGTCGGATTCGTCGCCACCATCGGCTGGGCCCGCCTCATCGACCAGTCGCCGCGCGGCCGCCGCCCGGAGGAGGAGAGATGAGCGAGATCCTGGCTGCCATGCTGCTGCTCGCGGGTGGCGGGATGCTGCTCCTCGCCGCCTGGGGCGTGATCCGCCTGCCCGATGCCCTGTCGCGACAGCATGCCGCCACCAAGGCCGGCACACTCGCAGTGGCGCTCGCCTGCCTCGGCGCCATGTTCGCGGCAGGCGAGGCGGGCTGGACGCTGCGCCTCGCCGTGATCCTCGTGTTCCTGCTCGTCACGCTGCCCGTCGCCTCGCACCTGCTGGCGCGCGCCGCGGTGCGCGAGGGAGACGCGGCGAAGGACATCGCGGAAGCCCGGGTGATCGGCGGCGACTGAGCCTCCGCGTCGCGCATCGGGCGGCCCTGTCAGGGTCCGCTGGACTCCCGCTCGTGGCCGCCGCCGGACCGCCCGCCGTACGCATTCCGCACGCCGTCGACCAGCCCGTTCGCCTGCTCACGCACCCTGGCGAGCCACCGCCGGGCCCAGGCGAACTCGATGCCGAGGATGGCGAGACCCGCGGGAATCACCACGACCGCGGGCCCCGGCAGCACCGTCATCGCGAACCCGATCAGCAGGACGGTGCCGCCGATCAGCGTGATGACGATGCGGCGCGCGAGACGGTAGGGGACGGATTCAGCGAGCCAGCGACGGGATTTGCGCAAGGCGGGCCTTCCCGGAAGTGACAGGGTGCTGGCTGCTCAGACAGCCGACATTGCCTCAGGTTGCGGGCAGGCGCGGCCAGACGGATGGACCGATCGGGCCGTCCTCGCCCACTTCGTCATCCGGGGCGGGATCGGACGAGTCGATCGCTTCGATGGACTCCCCGTCCGGGCCGCGCGCCAGGCGCCGGCGGCCGGTGCCGGTGCGCCCAAGCGGCAGGTCGAAGCGAAAAGGCGGCGCGCCGCCCTCCTGCATCGTCTCGCCGGCCCGGGCCAGCAGACCGACCCAGCCTCGCGCATCGAGGCCGCGTCCCGTGGCAGCCGAGTCGGCGGCCGCGAGCAACCCACGGAACGCCACGTGCAGCTGCTCCAGAGCGGTCCTCGCTCGCGCCTGGCCTTCGCCGGCCTCGAGCTGCAGCAGGCTGCGGCCCAGCGCCTGCTCCGCCGCGGTCTCGAGCACCGATCGCAGCGCAACCACCTGTGTCTGCGGCAGCCTGCCGAGCGCCTCGGCCGCAGCGGCAGCCATCGCGCCGAGCGCGCGCCTGGCGTCACGGACCTGTGGCGGCGCGGATGACGGCTCCGTGCCCGGCTCGGCGAGCGCCTGCCTGAATTCAGCCATCATGAGTCCCATGGCTGCGGCCGGAGCGCGTGGCGCCGGCCACGCGGCGCCCGGTGCGGCCGCCCGCCGCAGCGCCAGCGCCAGGAGATCCGCCGCCAGCCACTGCAGCGTGGTGTCGGGACGGGCAGCACCCGTCAGCGCGGCCAGCGCGCGCTGCGTGCCGTCGCGCAGCGCCAGATCGACCACCCGCGGCGAAGCGCGCACGGCCAGGACCGAGTCCCCGGCCACCGCATGCAACAGCCGGGTCAGCTGCGCAAGCGCCTCCTGCGGTCCCTGCGGTGGGCGAGCGGGCGCCGCCGTGGCGGGCAGCATGCCGACGCGCTCCGACAGGGCGGCCGACACTTCCCGCAAGACTGCGCGCGACAGCTCTTCGACGGCAGGCGCGGCCGGTGGCCGGGGTACCAGCGCCTGGGCGGCGGCCTGCACGCGCGCCGCGACCTGCTCGACCGTGGCGATGACCGGGGCCGGAGCGCGGGCCGAGGCCGAAAGCAGCGCCCTCGCGCGCGTCAGGGCGGTGTCGACGGCCTGGCGAACCTGCTCCGGCTCCGGCCCGCCCGCGCCCTCCGGTGACCGGGCCGCCGAGCGCAGGTAGCGCAGCAGCACGGCGACCGCCGCGTCGGCATCGAGCGGCTCGGGTCGCGCCGGTGGCAACGAGCGGGTGGGACCGAGAAGAGCCTGGAGCTCGGTACGAACCTCCTCGATGAGGACGCGCAGCGCCCCACCCGCCTCCGGCGACGCCAGGGCAGCGCCGATGCGTGCGGCGAGCGGCGGCGCGGCGGGCGGCTCCGTCGCCACCCCGCGCACCGGCCGTGCCGCTGTCGGTGCCGGCAGCAGCGGGTCGATCCGATCGATCTTCATTGCCTTGGGAGCGGCCGGGCTGCCTGAATCTTGAGGCAGCGGGCGGAATCGCCGTTGCCCCGCATGTCGGCGCGGCTGCCCGCGCGCCCGCCGCGCCTTCAGGGCAGGCGGGCGCGGACCTGTTCCTCCAGCACGTCGATGAGCAGGGTCTTGTAGAAGTCGGTGCCGGCGTGCTTCTTCGCGGCCTCGAGGAAGCCCAGCATCTCGGCCGGGTCGCGCGGCACCGGGCAGCCGTCGAAGCGGCCCTCGAGCGCCCAGCGCACGAAGCCGACCTGCCCGGCGAGACGGTCCTGCTGCGCCGAGCGGCGGATCAGCTCGCCCGCACGGCAGCTGTCCTGCGGCTGCTTGTTGAGCCCCAGCAGGTGCAGGTAGCCGACGACGAAGAGCGCCTGCGGGTAGTCCGCATCCACGGCCACCGCGCGGTAGGGAATGGCCTTCTCGCCCACGCCGGAGTAGCCGTACACACGCGCGAGCTGGTAGTTGAGGCGCGGATTCTTCGGGTCCGCCGTAACGGCGGCCTCGCAGGCGGCAATGGCGGCCGGCAACTCGATCTCGCTGCGGCTGCGACCCGGGGACACGTGGAACGGATCCTCGGGATGCGAGGCGAGCCGGTCGCACTCAGTCACGTCCTGGGAGTACGCCTTCGGGTCGAAGGGCGCGGCGTTGGCGAGCCCCGCGTGCAGCAGCAGGGCGGCGAGCAGCAGTCGCATCGGTATCTCCACTGTGGGCGGCCCGCGCAGTCTGGCGGCAGCCCGTGCCGCAGCGCAACCGCCCGTCACTCTTCGAGCAGGAAGCCCTCCACGAGACGCGCGACCTCGGCCGGGCGCTCGTGGTGCAGCATGTGGCCAACGCCGGCCATGACCTCGACGCGCAGGCCCGCGATCCACTGCCGGAAAGCCTCGGGCCGGCCATCCTCGCCGAGGCGCGGCAGGAACTCGGACAGCTCCGCCAGCACGAGCAACGCCGGCGCGGTGATCTGGCTCCAGCAGGCGGCGGCCTCCTCGCGGCGGTAGAGGTAGGGATTCAGCATCTTGTGGGCCGGATCGGCGACGAGCCGCACCCCGCCGTCCGGCACCGGGCGCGCCCAGGCACGCGCGACGAACATCGCGATCTCGGGCGCAAGGCGCGGGTTGCCGCGCTGCAGCCGTTGCGCCAGGTCGTGATAGTCCCGGTATTCACCAAAGGTCGGCGCCTGGCGCAGCTGCTGCAGCCAGTCGCGGTAGCGGCCCGGCGTGTCCTCCGGCTTCGACCGGGGCAGGCCGAAGCCCTCGAGGCTCACGACGCGGCGCACGCGCTCGGGGCGGACCCCGGCGTAGATCAGGGCGATGTTGCCACCCATGCTGTGGCCGACGAGCCTCGCCGGCGCATCGGGGCAGAGGTGGTCGAGCAGCAGGTCGAGGTCGGCGAAGTATTCAGGAAACCAGTAGCCGTATCCGCTCCAGCCGCTGCCGCCGAAACCGCGCCAATCGAAGGCTGCGAACGGCAGATCGGAGGCGACGGCGTCCACCAGGAACTGGAAGGTGTCCGCCGTGTCGAGCCAGCCGTGCAGCAGCACCACGGGATCTGCCGAGGGCGGCCCGAAACGCAGGATGCGGTGCGCGACGCCGCGCATGTCGACGCGTTCCTCGCGCGCGACGCGGCGCGGCGTGTAGATGGTCTGCGCCGTCATGGAACGCGACGAATCAAGGACATTCGCGCAGTATACGTGTCAGTCCGATTGACACGCAGGCATGCGATGGCGCTCGATGCGCTCATTGGCTGCGGAGGCTCGGCGTATGAGCCGGATGCTGTACAACGCCGCGCGTGCCGTCGCGGTCATGGAGCGGCACCACCTCGACGGTCTCGTCGCGACGCAGGAGGTGAATGTCTACTACGCCTCGGGCTACTGGGGCGTGCTGATGGGCTCGGGCCGCAGCCATTCCTACTTCGCCGTGCTGCCGCGCGGCGGGCGCGAGCCCGCCGGGCTCGTGATGGGCAGCTTCGAGTGGCGCCGCCTGGTCACCGAGGGCGGAACCTGGATCCCGAACCTCGTCGGCTACACCTCGCCGGTGGACGCGGACCACGCGACCCACGGGCCCGAGGGCCCCGAGGTTGGCGCGCCGCGCATGCCGCGTGCCCACCCCTACAACGGCTGGCCGGTGCGCGAAGGGGCGAGGCTCACGCCGAACGAGCGTGCCTGGGTCGAGGTGCAGGACCGCCTGCGTGGCCAGGAAGCTGCCTCGGCCGTCTGGGCGCTTGCGCGCGCCGTTCGGGAGGCCGGGCTCGAGCACCGGGTGATCGGCGTGGACGACCCGCGCATCGCATCCTGGCTCACGGCTGCCGGCCTGCGCGCGAAGTTCGTGCCGGCCGAGCAAGTCTTCCGCGAGATCCGCCGCGTCAAGACGGCGGCGGAGATCGAGCTGCTCTCGACCGCGGCGCGCATCAACGAGGAAGCCTGCCTGGAGGCGAGCGGCGCGCTGCGCGAAGGCGTCTGCTGGGAGGAGCTGGAAAACATCTACATGGCGGCGATGGCCCGGCGGGGCGGCCGCGGCGTGTATCTGGTCGGCGGCTCTGGCGGACTGCCCGCACCGACGCTGCGCCGCGGCGAGCCCGTGATGCTGGATGCCTTCGGCCACTACCAGCGCTACCACGGCGACTTCGGGCGCAGCATGGTGCTCGGCGAGCCCGACGATGAGCTCGTCCTGCGCAACCGCGCCATGCAGGCCGGCTGGCGCGAGGTGCTGGAGTCGGTGCGCCCGGGCCTGCGTTACCGCGAGCTGGCGCTGCGCACGGTCAACGCCATCCAGCGCGCGGGCTTTCCCGAGTTCTGCCTCGCCGTGCCGCACAGCCTCGGGCTCGAGCACACCGACGACCCGGCGGTGATGAGCCGTGACGGCCTCGACTATGGCGACCCGGTGCTCGAGGAGAACATGGTCATCAACGTGGACCTGCCGTTCATCGAGATCGGCTGGGGCTCGGTGCACCTCGAGGACACGCTGCTCGTCACGGCCGACGGCTGCCGGCCGCTGACGTCCATGCAGATGGATCTTCTCGTCCGCTGACCCGGGACTGTGCCTCGCGCGCCGGCGGGGACCGTCCCCTCGGTTACTCCTCCTCCGCCTCCGCCGCAGGCGCCTTCGCGGCTCCGAAGCGGTAGGTGAACGACAGGCCGAGCCCGTTCACGCGGTAGTTGTACGCGTCCGCGCCCAGGCTCAGCAGGTTGCGGACCGTGGTCGGCTCCACGCCGTCGAGCTGCCAGTCGCTCGAGTCGTAGTCCTCGAACACGTAGGCCAGGTTGACCCGCAGCCGGTCGTTGACGTCGTAGCCCGCGCCGATGCGCACCGAGTTGAGTTCCGTGTCGAGCTGCGGGAAGGCCCCGCCGCGGACCACCGCCTCGGTCGCGATCTGCCCTTTCGAGCGCGCGTAGGTGTAGTCGAGCGTCAGGTCCACCTTGCCGAGGACCTTGTCGAAGCGGATGCCCGCGCCGGCCGTGGTGAACTCGTCCTCGTGGCGTGTGCGCCAGTCCTGCGTCGGCGGGATGCCCTCCGAGCCGGCCTGCAGCGACTCGATCTGCTGGTAGCCGCCCGTGACGTACACCGAGCCGCGCTCGTGGAACGCCCAGGACGCGGTGCCGGCGTAGCGCTTGTCATCGCTCGTCTGCAGGCCGATCAGCGACTTGCCGTAGGTGTCCTCCGACACCACGGCCTCCGCCGTGAACGAGACCTTGCCCGGTGTCCAGTTCAGCCTCGCCTCGACGAAGTCGCGGTCGCGGTTGGTCAGGTTGTACTTGCGCAGCAGCGGGTTCTCGGGCGGCTGGTCCGGCCGGGTGACGTACTCGCCCGACTCGATGCGCGCCTCGCCGTAGGTCGCGGCGAACTCGACCGTCGGGTGCGGCTTGAGGCGGGCGCGGCCCCAGGTGCTCGTCTCGGTGGTCTCCGAGGTCTCCTGGTTGGTCCGCTCCACTTCCTCGTCGCTGCCCCCCACCGCGACGAACAGCCAGTCGAGCACGCGGCCCTCGGCTAAGCCCTCGAAGCGCGTGCGCTCGTAGCCGTAGCGCTGCGCCGTGGCCGTGCCGCCCGGAAACGAGTCCGTCTCGACATAGCGCACGGCAAACGGGTCGGTCCGGTCGTCGCGCTCGTCGTAGCGATAGTTCCCGCGCAGGCGCAGCCGCGAGTGCGGCTTCAGGGACAGGTTGGCGCGATAGTGTGCCGTGTCCACGCGGCCGTCGAGGCTCGTGCGCGGCAGCGTCGCCCCGCCCGTGAGCGCGGCGCTGGTCGAGATCGGCAGCAGCGTCGCGTCCTGCTCGTAGCGGCCGTCGGCCAGGCGGTAGCTCAGCACGCCGTTCCACCACGGCAGCAGGAAGTTGCCGTCGATGGCGAGCAGGTTCGCGTCGTTGTCGGGCGCCTGCGCCTTGCGGCCGAACACGGTGTCCGGCGCCGCCGGGATGTAGGCGTTCTCGAACAGGAAGCCGTTCAGCGAGTTGTCGTACTTCGAGAGATACCAGGACAGCCGCGCGTAGCCGCGCGCGAAGCGGTACACGGCGCCGACCTCGAACTGGTCGTGGCTCGCGTCCACCGGCTCCGGAAGCTCGGCGATCTGGCCGAGGAACACCACCGGCGAGCGGCGGGTGCCCTCGATCTCCTCGCGCCGCGCGTCGGCGTAGACCTCGACGTTGCTGCGCGCGAGCCAGGAGAGTCCGAGTCCCAGCGCGCTGCGGTCGGTGCCGATCGTCACCGGCCTGATGGTGCTGCCGAGCGCGCTCATGCCGCTCGTGGCGCCCGCGCGCACCCAGTTCGAGGGCAGCGACAGCGTGTCCTTCGCCGTCCTCGCGTAGGGCGTCGCCGTCGTGTCCCAGGCGTTGTACGGGATCTCGTCGTAGTGCAGCGCCGCCTCCAGCACGCCCTCGCGGCCGGCGGTCAGCCGGGCTTCGCGCGTGTCGAGGCCGAGGTCGATCAGCTCGTACTCGAAGAACGTGCCGGACTCGCGGCGCTGGCCGCCCCGCGCCGAGAGGTCGGCGTAGGCGCCTTTCTCGTCGAGACCGTTGTAACGGCCGAAGCGCGCCGAGTCCTCGTCGATGTAGATCGCGCCGGCCTCGGCTTCGGCTTCGTACTCGCCGTAGAACGGGCAGGACTCGCATTTCCAGGTGGAGGTATCCACCCCCGCAGGATTTGCGCCCGCTGGCGCGGCGGCGAACACCGCCGCGACGGCCGCGGCGAGCGGCGGGAGGGCGGCGGAACTGGCAATCCGGATCTTGTTACGCATGGGGCACCCTCAGCGCATCAGCTGCCGGCCGGAGGGATGATTCGAGCCGTGCACCTGCGAGTGGCAGTTCGCGCAGCCCGCGGCGAGCGCCGTGGCCGACGGCGCGCCGCCCGGCAGCGCCGAGGGCAGGCCTGGCACCGCCGGGTGGCCCTGGCTCTGGTGGCACTGCTGGCACAGGAACGGCGAGCGCTGCTTCAGCATGCCGGGGTGCACCGAGCCGTGCGGCTGGTGGCACAGGCCGCAGTCCTCGCTGACCGGCTGGTGCTCCCACAGGAACGGCCCGCGCTTGTCGGCGTGGCAGGTGTAGCAGGTGTCGTTGACCGTGTCCTTCCTGAGCGATGCCTGCGTCGTCGAGCCGTGCGGCGAGTGGCAGCCCGTGCAACCCATCTGCTGGTCGCGCAGCGGGTGCGCGAAGGGCAGCAGCATGTTCTGCTTCTGCACCTGGTGGCAGGTGCCGCAGACGTCGCCCTGGGTCGCCTTCTGCAGGACAGGATCGCGCGCCACGTGGCTCTGGTGGCAGTCCGCGCAGCCCACGTCGTGGTCGCGGTGCGCCGAGGCGTACCACTCACCCGCCTTCGGGTTGTGGCAGGCCAGGCACATCTCGTTCTGCTTCTCGATGGGCGTGACCGTGTTGCGCCCAAAGTAAACGACCGGCGGACGCGTCTGGCCGCGCGGCACGCGGCCGGTGTGCGCGCCGCCCGGGCCGTGGCAGGCCTCGCACTGCAGCTGGCCGTGCCCGAAGGGCGTGTTCGGGTTCTTCGGCTGCGCGTGCCTGGTCCTGAAGATCGCCATGGTCACGGGGTCGTCGCCGTGGCAGTTCAGGCAGGTGTCGGCCCCCCTGCGGCTGTAGGCCGGTGGCTCGGGCGTCGGCGGCGACTCCGCCTTCGCGGGCGCTTCCTTCGCCGGCTCCGCCGGGGCCGGGGCGTCCTGCGCCATCGCCGGCACGGCCGCCAGCAGCAGCGAGAGCGCGAACAGTGCTGTGCGTGTGTTCATGCCTGGCCTCAGTTCCTGTCCCGCGCGTTATGCACCTCGAACGCGCCGATGTTGTGCTTGACCCTCACGTCCCATTCCCGGCCCGGGCCGTGGCACAGGGTGCAGGTCTCCAGGTTCGAGGACACCATCCGCCCGCTCGCGTCCTTGCCGGCCGCGTAGTCACCGCCGTTGGCGGCCATGTGGGCGCGGGCCGTGTCGGTCGAGTGGCAGGTGCCGCAGACCGCCGTGTTCGGCGAGGTGGCCACGTCATCCGTGTAGATCGCCGGATTGTTCGCGCTCGTCGTCGGGCCGACCACGACCGTCGAATCCACCGGGTAGTAGGTGCCCGGCTTGTGGCAGCCCTCGCAGTTGTTGAGCCTGCCGACGTACACGACGTCGCTGTAGTCGTGGCCGGCATTGCCGAATCCGCAGACCTTGTAGTTGGCGAGCGGGCCGGCGTGGATGGCGTGGATCATCACCTTCATGTCGATGGTCTGGTCGTCGAGCGTGCCGGTGACGGTCTCGCAGTTCGAGCCGGCGACACGGCGGTTGATGTCGGTCGCCCCCGGCGCGTGGCAGAGCACGCAGGTCTCGATCGAGTCGGTGCGGTTGTTGCCGTGCAGCGAGAGCTGCTGGTGGCAGTCGTTGCAGCGGGCGATCTCGACAACGACGCGGCGCTCCTTCGCCACCGTGTCGGTGATCGGCGCGTAGCGCACTGCATTCCTCACCGCGATGCGGTCGATCGTGCCATTGCCGTCCGCGTCCAGCGCCGGGTGCCCTTCGAGCGCGGCGGCCAGCGAGCCGGTGAGGCCGGCTGGCACCGCGACCGGCGAGGTGACCGTGAACGTGCCGTTGCCATTGTTCACCGAATTGCCGCCGCAGGCGTTCAGCACGTTGATCTGCACCGGCTGGCCGGGATTGAAGCCCGTGCCGACGTTCGTGTACTCCGCCGTCGTCCAGCCGATGTCGACGAACAGCCGGCTCGCCCCACCGGCGCACTGCGTGAACGGCGCATCCGCGTGGATGTTGTAAGGCGCGTTGTTGTTCGTCGGGTCGGTGACCGAGAACGTGACGACCGGGAAGCCACCCGGCGCGGTGCTGGCAACCGAGAGCAGGTTGAACTGGAACCGCTTGCCGGCCTCCACCGTCGGGATCCGGTGGGCGTTGGCCGCCGTGATGGCGCCGCCGGCGAAGCTGGTGCCCGGGCCGTGGCAGGCGCCGCACTGGTCGTCCGTGGCGGCACCGGCGATGTGGTTCCTGCCCGTGACGAAGTCCACGTTGCTGTGGTGGCAGCTGCCGCAGGCCTCGGCGTTGACGACGGTCCGCCAGTTCGAGGCTTGCGGCGTGTCGGTGTCGGATTCCTCGTGGCAGGTCTGGCAGTTGCGCAGGTCCTGCGTAAACCGCACGTCGGAGTAGTCGTGGACGATGTTGCGATAGCCGACGATGAAGTAGCGTCCGCCGTCGCGCACCACGCCGCCGTTCCGGCCCGCGTGGATGTTGTGGATCATGGTGGACATGTTCACCGTGTTGGTGCTCTCGGGGTCCACCGAGCCCGGGTTGTGGCAGGTGACGCAGTACTGCGTGTCGTTGCGCCGGCCACCGTGGAAGGCGAGCCCGTCGTGGCAGGCGTTGCAGGTGTCGTTGTCCACGACCTCGCGGCTGAAGATGCCGGTAATCGCGCCCGACGCCGGCTCCCAGGTGTAGGAGGCGTTGTTGTCCACCGGCACCGGGCCGTCGATCTGCAGCGCCACGCGGTGCGTGCGCGAAGCTTCGTAGGGCACCGCGAGTGGCGCGGTGACGTTGTTGATGTCGAAGGAGAAGGTGTAGCGGTAGCTGCCGTTGCCGCTGTCCACCAGCCGCGCCGCGGTGGCGGTCTCGGTCGTGGCCTGGATTTCGGGCCGGGTGCCGACGAATCCCGGCGCCGGGGCGCGCAGGACGTTGATGTAGGACTGCCAGTAGCTCGAGCCGCCCTGCGTGCCGGGCACCAGCTTCGCGATCGCAAGGCGCAGGTTGCCGGGCGCCAGGCCCACGACGCCGCGGCCCCGGCTGTCGGCGAGCCGGAAGCTCACGACGGTCTGCTGGCCGACGGTCACGCCGGTGACGGTCGGGAAGATCACGTCGGCCTGGCTCGCGTCCACGAAACCGGCGCCGGAGCCCGGGCCCGTGGGCCCCGTCGAGCCACCGCCGCCAGGTGATCCGGGCGCGCCCGGGGATCCGTCATCGCCCTCGCAGGCCGCGAGTCCCAGCGCCAGGAGGCCCGCCATCGCGACGGCCGCGAAACGGCGGGTGTTTCCCTTGTGTTTCAACCACATGACGGTCTTCTCCCTCTCGCGGCCCACGCCCCTGGGGCGGGGCCCCTCGGCCGGCCGGGCCTCGGGCATCAGGTCGGCATCTTGGGCCACCCGGACGAGAGGCTACATACGGGCTTGCGTAGCGCGGGATAGGTACAAATCCCCATCGACCGCGAACCGCGTCGCGCCCCGCCAACCGAGCGCACAAAAAACCGGGGGAGCCTCTCGGCTCCCCCGGTGAAGTGTCGAC
>JBBINN010000084.1:0-12608 GCA_037443885.1 Gammaproteobacteria bacterium
GCAACCTCAACCGGCGGCTGCAGCCGACGGCCGACCCTGTGGAATACGAGGACCACATCGCCAACGTCCTGTGCCCGCTGCTCGCCGCGCACGAGGTGCTGCTCGACCTGCACAGCTTCCGCACGCCGGGCCAGCCGTTCGTGTTGCGTGGCCCGGCCGACAACGACGGGCCGCTCGAGCCGTTCCGCCATGCCGGGGCCGAAGCGCGGCTCGCCGCCCACCTGGGCGCCCAGCGCGTCGTGGACGGCTGGATGGACGTCTACGCGGCGGGTGTCGCGGCGCGCCGCCGCCGGGCGCTCACGCCCGGGGCGGTGTTCGAGGATCCAGCCTACGGCGTCGGAACGACCGAGTACATGCGTTCGGCAGGCGGCTACGGCGTGACGCTCGAGTGTGGCCAGCACGACGACCCGAGGGCGCCGGCGTTCGCCCATCGGGCGATCCGAAACACGCTGGCGCTCCTGGGCCTCGTGGATGCGCCCATGCCGGCGCCGGAGGGCCCGTTCGAGTGCCTGACGCTGGCCGAGGTGCACGACCGCTTCGCCGAGGGAGACCGTTTCGAGAAACCCTGGAAAAGCTTCGACCCCGTGGTGGCCGGCGAGCGCATCGCACTGCGCGCCGACGGCAGCGAGCTCCGCGCACCGCAGGACGGTTACGTGGTGTTCCCGGACGCCGGCGCGAAGCCGGGGCACGAGTGGTTCTACTTCGCGCGGCCGAGCGAGCGGCCGCTGTAGGACCCGTCAACACCATGCCGGTCGCTGCGTAGTCAACCCGCTGAGTCAGAGCGGCCGGGCGGCGAGCAACGAACCTGGTCGCACCGGGTCGTTATAGAGCACCTTCGGGCCCTCGTCGGCGACGATGTCCACCGCGCCGTCGCCGTCGAGGTCGGCGGCGGCAATGTAGATCACCTGGTCGCCCGTGTCGTAGCGGCCGCCACGCGCGAATCGCCCAGGCTGCGCAGGCTCCTGGAAGAAGAGCTGCACGACGGATTCGAGGTCGTTGACGAGGCCCGGCACTGCAGCCGAGACGGCGATATCCGGCTGTCCATCGCCGTTGAAGTCGGCGATGCAGGCCATGTGGGCGATGTCGTTCATGGCGTAGAAGACGCCGGGGCGGAACTGGCCCGCGTGCGCCGGATCCGCAAGCAGGAGGGTGATGCCCGAGCCCTTGCCGTCGATGCCGTCATTCGCGACGACGAGGTCGGGCCGGCCGTCGCCGTCGAGGTCGGTGACCGACACGTGACGAGGCCGCTGCCCTGCGTCGAGGCGCAAGGCCGGCAGGAAGCTGCCCTCGACGAAGGGATCCTGCACGACGAGGAAGACGCCTGCGCGGGCGGGGTCGGACGACCGGGAGGCCAGCAGCAGGTCGGCGCGAGCGTCGCCATTCAGGTCGGCCGCCGCCACGCTGATCCCGCCTGCCCCGAGCGGAACATGGACGGCGCCGGCGAAGACGCCCGGCGACCCCGGCTCCTGGAGCAGCATGGCCGCACCGCCCGGGGACACTGAATTGAGTGCGACTGCAAGGTCGTTGCGCCCGTCGCCATCGAGGTCGGCGACTGCTATCTCGTGGGGCGCTCGCGGCGTCGCGAAGCTCGTCGCCGGCTTGAAGCGCCCGGGTTGCGTCGGGTCCTGCTGCAGCAACCACAAGCGGTCGCTGTCGGGCGTGGAGACGACGAGGTCGGCGAGACCGTCCGATGAGAGGTCTGCGGCCGCAATGCCCCAGGGGTCGGCGCCGACGTCGTAGCGGACAGCAGCGGCGAAGCCGCGCGGGGAAGCGGGGTCGTGCAGGTACACCCGGACCGAGCCGGGATGGGGCGGCGGCCCGGCAACGTAGGTGTTCACGATGGCCACATCCACCCGGCCATCCCCGTCGAGGTCCTTTGCGACGACGCCGACCTGCAGGTCGAAGGCCGGGATGATGGTACTGCCACCCGCACCGCCGCCTCCCCCTCCACCCCCGCAGCCGCCGACAGCCAAGGCTGCGACAACCAGCGCTGCGATGCCGGAGCCGCGAACGAGACGCGTAAGCATTGCCTCGACTCCTCAATCCCCGTTGCTGCGGAGATGAGGCCGTCCCGGTGCATTGCAATCGCGGAACCCGGCGATGCCGCGCGTGCCTGCGGCACGGAGCCCCGGGCGCGGCGGCCGGCTGCTGCCTCCGGGCTAGGCGACCGACCGCTGGCGCGCGTGCGTGTCGACCTGGAAGCGGCCTGTCGCGGTGAGCCAGTCGT
The DNA here is from genome assembly GCA_037443885.1 of Gammaproteobacteria bacterium. GTDB lineage: Bacteria > Pseudomonadota > Gammaproteobacteria > Steroidobacterales > Steroidobacteraceae > SG8-30. Next base: position 2,228 of record JBBINN010000084.1, read on the forward strand.
CCCGGCGCGAGTGCCTCAGCTCGGCGCGCCGCGCCGCGAAGGGTGTCCGCGCGAGCGCCTCGAGCGAGCAGGCCCTGGAGAAGAGGAACCCCTGGCCCGCGACGCAGCCGAGGTCGATGAGCTGCTCGACCTGCACTTCCTGCTCGATGCCCTCGGCGACGGTCTCGAGGCCGAGCGTGGCGCCGAGCATCACGATCGCGCGCGCAAGCTCCGGCCCCTCGTCCTGCTCGGACAGGCGGCTGACGAACGACCGGTCGATCTTGAGGATGTCGATGGGGAAGCGGTGCAGGTAGGAGAGCGACGAGTAGCCCATGCCGAAATCGTCGATCGCAAGCCGCACGCCGAGCGCCTTGAGCCGCCGTAAGATCTCGAGGTTGACCTCGGTGTTGTGCATGATCGAGCTCTCGGTCAGCTCGATCACGAGGTTGCCGGCCTCGAGCCCGGACTCCGCGAGCGCCTGCTGCGCGTCGCCGACGAGGTCGCCGTGCTGCAGGTGACGCCCGGAGATGTTGACCGTGATGCGCAGCGTCTCGCCGTCCGCCACGGCGCCGCGCCACGCCTTGACCTGGCGGCAGGCCTCGAACAGCACCCATCGGCCCAGCCGGATGATCTGGCCCGATTCCTCGGCCGCGTGTATGAACCTTTGTGGCGGCAGGATGCCGAGCGTCGGGTGACTCCAGCGCACCAGTGCCTCCGCGCCGAGCATCTCGCGGGTGTTGAGGTCGACGAGCGGCTGGAACTCGATGAAGAACTCCCGCCTGTCCAGCGCGCGCTCGATATCCTCCTCCAGGCGCAGGCGCTCGCGCAGCTGCTCCTCCATATGCGGCTGGAAGACGACGAACCGCCCCTTGCCTGAGGCCTTCGCCTGGTACATGGCGATGTCGGCGTTGCGCAGCAGCTGCTCGGTGTCGTCGTCCTCCACCGCGAACGCCACGCCGATGCTCGTCGTGATCCGCGACTCGCTGCCTTCCAGGAACAGCGGCTCGCGGAAGGACTGCGCGATCGCCTCTGCCAGCCGCTCCACCTCGGCGACACCACATACCCCTTCGAGCAGGATCGCGAACTCGTCGCCGCCGAGGCGCGCGACGGTGTCGGCGGAGCGCGTGCACTTGACAAGGCGCTGCGCGGCGGTCTGCAGCAGGCGGTCGCCGGCATCGTGACCGAGCGAGTCGTTGATGTTCTTGAAGTTGTCGAGGTCCAGGAACATGACCGCGACGTCCTGCCGGGTCTCGCGGGCTAGCGCCAGCGCGTGCTCGACCCGGTTGCGGAACAGGCTGCGGTTGGCGAGCAGCGTCAGCGGGTCGTGGAACGCGAGCTGCCGCAGCTGCTCCTCCAGCGCCTTGCGTTCGCTCACGTCGCGGAAGTTGAGCGCCAGGCCGCCGATCGCCGGATCGTCGAGCAGGTTGCTGCCGACGCTCTCGAGGGCCAGGCGGCGCGCTCCGTTGCCGACGATGAACTCGACCGGCCCGACGGCGCGACCGCGGGTGTTCGCCACCTCGGCCAGGAACCCCGCCAGCCGCTCGCGGTCCAGGTCAGTCCACAGGTCGAGGAGATTGCGTCCCACCAGTTCCTCGGGCTGCCGTTCCAGGGTGCGCTCAGCGGCGGAGGAAGCGAAGCGCACGGACCCGTCCACGTCGGTGATCATGATCACGTCGGACGAGTTGCGGATCAGGGAGGCGTAGCGCGCCTCGACGAGCCCCGCGGCGCGGCGTTCCCGCGACGCGGCGTCGTCCCGCAGGATGGCGCCCTGGCGCAGCATGACGAGCAGCGTCAGTACGAAGATGACAACGGTGAGGGTGGTGCCCGGGTTGTTGGCGCGGTCGCTCTCGAAATAGACCAGCACCAGGAAGGAGACCAGCATCGCGACGTAGGGCAGTCCCTGGGCCGCGCTTGCGCTCGAGGGCTTGCCGGGCGTCGGAATCTCCCGCAGGTGCTCACGGGCGGCGGCGCCGAGCCAGACGTAGCAGGACAGGTAGATGGCGTCGGAGAGACCGCCCGGCAGGTACTCGCCGGAAACCTTGGACATCGCCCAGACGATGTCGGCGAGGAACATCGTCGAGAAGCCGAGGGTCAGCAGCAGCAGGGTGCGGCGCCCGAGCGGTTCGCCGGCGGCGTTCATGAGCAGCACGCCGAAGGCCAGCAGCATCAGGCAGTTCAGGCCGATGTAGGCCTGCGACAGGGCGTAGCGGAGCAGCTGCGTGCCCGGGTCCGCGGCCGCCGCCGGCTGGATCACGAAGTACCAGAAGAAGGCGCCGAAGCCCAGCGTCAGGATCGTTCCGTCGAGGGCCAGGCGGCCCCAGGGCATGGCCGTCGCGCTCCTGCGCAGCGCCGTCAGCACCGCCGCGAACACGAGCGGGTAGAACGCCAGGAAGAACACCTCGCCCAGCGACGGGAAGGGATCCCGGTCGAACAGCCAGTAGGTCGAGTGGATCAAGTTGCCGACGCTGTACGAGGCGAGGGCGGCGCCGAGGAGCAGCCAGACCCTGCGTGCCGCGGCGTCACGGGAGCCCCGGGCCGCTGTGAACGCGAGGAACGCGGTCAGCACGCTCGCGATCGAGTCCGAATAGAGGTTGAAGACCTCGAGGGCGCGGGACGCGCCCTCGTCCAGCACCGTCGCCGCGATGGCGAGCGCGACGTAGGCCAACAGGCCGAGCGTGAGCTGGCCGATGCGGCCGCTGGCGAACGGCGCGGCAGATGCGATGGTCGGCGGCGGCTGTTGCGGGCTCATCCTGTGGCTTACCGTCCGGCCGCGCGGCGTCGAAACCCCCATGGCGGGCCGGCAGCCCGGACTATGTAACCTGCAAGGGCGGGGCCCGGCTGTGAACCGCATCAGGAAACCGGTGGCAGGGCCGGTCAGCTGCCGTCCCCCGCCGCCGCCACGCAGGCCCCCGCAGGGGTCAGGTTGCGAGGACTCGCTGGCCTGCTGCAGTGCGCCGCGCCGGTTCCCGTCGAGCCCCGCGACTGACGACGCCCTGGGCGGAGTCTCGTCGCCGTCGAGCGACCGGGCACGGGCAACGGCGGTGGCGCAGTGCACGGAGCGAAGCTTTGCCGCTTCTTGTAGGATTCTCGCGCCGACGCGCCCGCGAGGGGCGCACATCCGGAGCCGCATCCATGACTGCTTTCCCCAAGACCTGGGCCGTCGCCGTCGCCGTCCTGGCGCTGTCCTCCCTGCCCGCTTCCGCGGCGAGCCCTGCTGCGCCGGAGCGCAGCGTGATCACGCGGCTGTCGGACCTGCCCACGTACAGCTATCCGATGCCCGTCAAGCCCAGCGAGATGGTGCGCGACCCGGCCGCCGTGCAGGCGCTGGCCGAAGCCATCGAGAAGGACATTCGCTCGGATCTCGCGCGCTTCGACATCCAGGACGTGACGGCCGTCCGTCGCATGCACGGCACGCTGCTGACCATCGCCATGCTCAAGGGCGACGACGCGGAAGCGGCGAGGCAGGTGGCGATCGTGCGCGAGATGCAGGAGAAGCCGTCGGCAAGGCTGACCAGCGGCCGTATCACCGAGGCGCTGATCGCCGCCCGGCAGGGACCGCCGGGGGAGTTCGAGGCGACGCTGCAGAGCCACCTCGGAACGGCGCTGGGTTCCCTGCCCTGGGAAGTCGTACAGGATGACCTTCAGGGGACGAAGGCGTACCTGGAGTACGTCTCCGAGGGCCTCGTCGTCGGCAGCCTCGAGTCTTCGCTCGACCCGCCGGCCGCCGAGAAAGGTGCGCTCAGCCAGCAGCTTGCGGACAACATCCTCGGGGCGGCGTACACGCTGACGTCCATCCTGCCGAACAAGGAAGCGCTGCACGCCGCGTATGCGGCGGTGGTCGACTCGCACAAGGAGGCACGCAAGCCGGACATCTGGGCGGCGCGCGACGTGAGCCTGGATCCCGCGTCCGGCCTCTCGCCGGTGCTGGTCGCCGTGTGGGATTCGGGCATCGACCTTGGCATCGCCGCGCTCGGCGGCCAGGCATGGGTCAACCGCAAGGAGATTCCCGGCAACGGCGTGGACGACGACGGCAACGGCCTGGTGGACGACGTCAACGGCATCGGGTTCACCCTGCACGGCGACTACACGCCTGAGCTGCTGTTCCAGATCCGCGCGGTCGGCGCGGATCCGGCTGTCTACCAGCAGTACTCCAAGGGCTTCAGCGACCTGCAGGCCAACGTGGACAGCCCGGAGGCGACGGAGCTCAAGCAGAAGCTGTCGTCGCTGCCGAAGGACGAGTACAAGCCGTTCGTCGAGGGCCTGGGCGCCTACGCGATCTACGCGCACGGCACGCACGTGGCCGGCATCGCCGTCGCGGGCAACCCGGCCGCGCAGCTGATGACGGCCCGCATCACCTTCGATCACCGGATCATCGGCGACCGGCCCACCATCGCGCAGGCCTACAAGGACTCGTATGCCGCCGTGCGCACGATCGACTACTTCGTCGAGCAGGGCGCCAGGGTCGTCAACATGAGTTGGGGCGGCAGCCTGTCCGGCATCGAGGCCGCCCTCGAGCGGACCGGTGCCCCGGGCACGCCCGAGGAGCGCCGGGCGCTCGCACGCAGGATCTACGACATCGGCTACAAGGCGCTGCTCGAAGCGATGCGGGACGCGTCCGGCGTGCTGTTCGTGATCGCCGCCGGCAACGACGACAACAACGTGAACTTCGACGAGGTGTATCCGAGTTCCATCGAGCTTCCCAACGTCATGATCGCCGGCGCGGTGGACCAGGCCGGTGACGAGACCTCGTTCACCAGCTTCGGCAACTCGGAGGTCTTCGCCAACGGCTTCGAGGTCGAAAGCTACGTGCCCGGCGGAGCGAGGCTGAAGTTCAGCGGCACGAGCATGGCGGCACCCAATGTCGCGAACCTCGCCGCCAAGCTGTGGGCCGTCCACCCGGACCTCACCGTTGCCGAGGTCAGGCAGCTGATCGTCGACGGCGCCGACGAGAAGCAGGCAGGCGACCGCACGATCCGGCTGATGAACCCGGCGCGCACGATGGAGCTTGCGGCACGGCGCGCGGCGAACTGAGGGGAAACGGATCCCGTACGGCCCGGCGGCGGCGCAGCCTGGGCCGCCGCCTGAAACGAGAAAGGCCCCTCGCGGGGCCTTTCTCACGATGGCGCCGGCTGCGGCGCTCAGTCCTCGATCAGGAAGCTCCGGAGTTGCTCGCTGCGGCTCGGGTGGCGGAGCTTGCGCAGCGCCTTCGCCTCGATCTGGCGGATCCGCTCGCGGGTGACGTCGAACTGCTTGCCGACCTCCTCCAGGGTGTGGTCGGTCGTCAGGTCGATGCCGAAGCGCATGCGCAGGACCTTCGCCTCGCGCGGCGTGAGCTGGGACAGTACGCCGTGGACGGTCTCGCGCAGCGACTCGCCGGTCGCCGAATCGAGCGGGCTCTCGGCCGCGGTGTCCTCGATGAAGTCGCCGAGGTGCGAGTCCTCGTCGTCGCCGATCGGAGTCTCCATGGAAATGGGCTCCTTGGCGATCTTAAGCACCTTGCGCACCTTGTCCTCGGGCATTTCCATGCGCACGGCAAGCTCGTCCGGCGTCGGCTCGCGGCCCATCTCCTGCAGCATCTGCCGGCTGATGCGGTTCAGTTTGTTGATGGTCTCGATCATGTGCACCGGGATGCGGATGGTGCGCGCCTGGTCGGCGATCGAGCGGGTGATGGCCTGGCGGATCCACCAGGTCGCGTAGGTCGAGAACTTGTAGCCGCGGCGGTACTCGAACTTGTCCACCGCCTTCATCAGGCCGATGTTGCCCTCCTGGATGAGGTCCAGGAACTGCAGGCCGCGGTTGGTGTACTTCTTGGCGATGGAGATCACGAGGCGCAGGTTGGCCTCGACCATCTCCTTCTTGGCGCGCCGCGCCTTGGCCTCGCCGGTGGCGAGCTCGCGGTTCACTTCCTTGATGTCGTGGATGGACAGGTGGAGCTGCCGCTCCATCTCCTTCAGCGCCTGCTGGCGCGACACCACCTCGTCCTTGAGCTTGCCGAGCGGCGCCGAGTGCTTGCGCTTGGCGCGCACGTGCTTGTCGATCCAGCGGACGTTGGTCTCGTTGCGCGGGAAGGTCGTGATGAAGTCCTTGCGGGGCATGCCGGCCTGGCGGACGCACACCAGCATGATCTCGCGCTCGAGGCGGCGGACCTCGTCGAGGTGGCCGCGCAGGTTGGTGATCAGCGCGTCGAACATGCGTGGGGAGAGCTTGAGCTCCATGAACATGTCGGCGAGCTTCTTGCGCGCCTTGACGATCTTCGGGTCCTTCGGCCCCTTCTCGGCGAGGCCCTTCACGACCTGGTTGTAGGCGCGCTGGATGGCGGTGAAGCGCCGCGCCGCCTCTTCCGGATCGGGGCCGGTGTCCACGGCTTCCTCTTCGCTGTCCTCGTCGACGTCGTCGTCGTCGAGGTCGGAGTCCTCGCGCTCGAGCTCGAGCTTGGGATTGGTCGGCTGGGCGATCTCGTCCGGCGCGTTCGGGTCGATGAAGCCGGTGATGATGTCGATCAGCCGGCCCTGGCCGCCCTTCACGGGCTCGTAGGCCTTGAGGATCAGGTCGTAGGTCGGCGGGTAGTAGGCCAGCGCGTGCTTGACCTGCTCGAGGCCCTCCTCGATCCGCTTGGCGATGCGGATCTCACCCTCGCGGGTGAGCAGCTCCACCGTGCCCATCTCGCGCATGTACATGCGCACCGGGTCGGTCGTGCGCCCGAACTCGGAGTCCGCCGTGGCTAGCGCCGCGGTGGCTTCCTCGACGGCCTCCTCGTCGGCCGCGACCGTCGAGTCGGCGAGCAGCAGCGAGGTCGCATCCGGTGCCTTCTCGTACACCGTGATGCCCATGTCGTTGATCGTGTTGACGATGTCTTCGATCTGCTCGGGGTCCACGATCTCCGGCGGGAGGTGGTCGTTGACCTCGGCGTAGGTCAGGTAGCCCTGCTCCTTGCCGCGGGCGATGAGGAGCTTCAGCTGCGACTGGCGGTCGTCGGCGATCGTCGGTGCCTTTTTCTCGCTCAAGGGGAGACCTCGCGCCGGCAAAGGTAAAGCCGGCCATTATACATGTGGATGCCCGGTTAGATGCAGCCCGCCTCGGTTCGTTTCAAGCCGTGTCCGGTGGGCGGCCGCCAGGTGCCCGGCGCTTCAGAAGTGCTTGAAATTCCTGCTGTTCTTCGGACGAGAGTTTCTGCTCGCGGGATCTGGCGATGAGCTCGTCGAGCCGCCGCTCGGGGCCGTGCTCGGCGATGAGCTTGTCCACGGCCGTCCTGAGCTCCCTCGAGGCCGCGGCGGCGTCCGTCACCAGGGACTCGGCGCCGGCCAGCTCAGCCAGCCGCCCGCCTTCGGGGCGGTCGCGCCAGCGTTCCACCAGCCGGGCCGTGGTGAGATCCGGCTCCGCCCGGGCGGACTGCAGCAGTTCCACCAGCACCTCGACGCCCTTGACCGGCAAGGCCGCCAGCGGGGCGAAGTTGGTGATGCCCCGCGCGGCCGCCGGGTAATGCAGCACCAGCAGGATGGCCTGGGTCAGCAGCGGCCGGCGGCCCGCGCTGACGGGCCGCCGCGCGGCACCCGACGCCGGCACGGGCGCCTGTCCATCCTCGAGGCCGAGCAGCTGGGCGAGGCGGCCGGCCGGCATGCGCACGTCCTGGGCGAGGCGCTCGAGCAGTAGCTCGCGGTACACACCCTCCGGCACCCGCTGCACCAGCGGCCGCGCCAGCTCGGCGAGCTTCGCGCGCCCATCCACGGACGACCGGTCCACCTGCGCCGCGAGCTGGCCGACCAGGTACTCGGACAGCGGCATGGCTGCGGCGATGCGCGCCTCGAAAGCCTCGGCGCCCTCGCCGCCGACCAGCGAGTCCGGGTCCTGCCCTTCCGGCAGGAAAAGAAACCGCAGCTGCCGGCCCTCGCGCGCATGGCCGAGCGCATTCTCGAGGGCCCGCCAGGCGGCCGTCCGGCCGGCGCGGTCCCCGTCGAAGCAGAAGACCACTTCGCCGCAGACCCGGAACAGGCGGTTCAAGTGCTCGGGCGTCGTCGCCGTGCCGAGCGTCGCGACGCTGTAGGCGATGCCGGCCTGGGCGAGGCGCACCACGTCCATGTAGCCCTCGACGACGAGCAGCCGGTCGATGCTCCGGAGCGACTGGCGCGCCTCGTACAGGCCATAGAGCTCGCGGCCCTTGTGAAAGAGCGGCGTCTCGGGCGAGTTGAGGTACTTGGGTTCGCCCGCGTCGATGATCCGCCCGCCGAAGGCGATGGTCCGCCCGCGCAGGTCGCGAATGGGGAACATGACGCGGTCGCGGAAGCGGTCGTAGTGACCTGCGTCGCGGCCACCGCTGCGCTCGATCACCAGGCCGGCCTCGGTCAGGCGGGCCACCTTCTCGGGGCTACCCCCGAAACGGCGCAGGATGGAGTCCCAGGCATCGGGCGCGTAGCCGATGCCGAACTTCACGCAGGCCTCGCTCGTGAGCCCTCGCCGCCTGAGGTAGTCGCGTGCCCGCGGCGCATCGCGCAGGCAGTCGCGGTAGAACTGCGTGACCTGGCCGAGCAGTTCGTACAGGTCCTCGCCGGGGCGCTCGCGCGGGCCGCGGCCATCGTCCTCGCGCGGCACCTCGAGGCCGAGCCTGCCGGCCAGTTCCTCGACCGCGTCTGGGAACGGCAGCTTGTCGTGCTCCATCAGGAAGCCGAGCGCGGTGCCGTGCGCGCCGCAGCCGAAGCAGTGGTAGAACTGCTTGTCGGGGCTCACCCAGAAGGAGGGGGTCTTCTCGTTGTGGAAGGGGCAGCAGGCCTTCCACTCGCGGCCCGCCTTCCTGAGCTGCACGCGGCTGCCGACCACCTCGACGATGTCGGTGCGGGCGATGAGCTCGTCGATGAAGGACTGGGGGATCCGGCCGGCCATCTGCCCCCCGGTGAGCGGTCGCGGCTCAGCCGCCGAGCGCGGCCTTGATCCTCGCGGACAGGGCGCCCATGTCGCAGCGGCCCTGGGCCTTCGGCTTCACGAGCGCCATCACCTTGCCCATGTCCTTGAGCGAGGCGGCGCCCGACTCGGCGATGGCGGTGCGGACGAGCCCGTCGAGCTCGGCCTCGGAGAGCTGGGCGGGCAGGTAGTCCGACAGCCAGGCGATCTCGGCGGATTCCTTCGCGACCAGATCGGCGCGGCCGCCGGCCTCGAACTGGGTCACCGAGTCCTTGCGCTGCTTGATCATCTTGTCGATGACCGCGACCACCTGGGCGTCGTCGAGCTGGATGCGCTCGTCGACCTCACGCTGCTTGATGCCCGCCTGGAGCATGCGGATGAGCCCGAGGCGATCCTTGTCGCCCGAGCGCATCGCGTTCTTCATGTCCTCGGTGATGCGGGCCTTGAGGGACATCGGTCCGGCGGCCTGTCGCCAGGCCTCTAGCGAGCGGCGCCGCGCATTCCGTCGCGGGCGAGGCGTTTCAGGTGGCGCTTCACGGCGGCCGCCTTCTTGCGCTTACGCTCCTGGGTCGGCTTCTCGTAGAATTCGCGGCGGCGCAACTCGGTCAGCACGCCAGCCTTCTCGCAGGCGCGCTTGAAGCGACGCAGCGCGGCGTCGAAGTACTCGTTCTCACGGATGCGGACGCTGGGCATTCGAACCTCGGATCGGACCTGCCACTCCCCGGCCTCCCCGGGGGAAAGAGCCGGAAATTGTATTGATGTCGGGCCCGGAAAGCAAAGCCCCTGAGCGTGCCGAAACCGGGGACAGTCTCCTTGTCCAGTCCGGCAACAGGGACCGTCCCCGGTTCCGGCCCTTCCGCGTGCTGGGCATCGAGTCCTCCTGCGACGAGACGGCGGCCGCCGTCTGGGACGCCGATCAGGGCCTCCTGGCCCACGAAGTCTTCAGCCAGTTCGACCTGCACCGGGCCTGGGGTGGCGTCGTCCCGGAGCTCGCCTCCCGCGACCACATCCGCCGCCTACTGCCCATGGTGCGGACGGTCCTCGAGGCGGCCAGCACGACCCCCGCGGACCTGCGCGGCGTGGCCTATACCGCCGGTCCGGGCCTGATCGGCGCCCTGATGGTGGGTGCGGCGGTGGCCGAGAGCCTCGCCTATGCCTGGGGTGTGCCCGTCATCGGGGTCCACCACCTCGAGGGGCACCTGCTCGCGCCCATGCTCGAGCCCGAGCCGCCGGCCTTCCCCTTCGTCGCCCTGCTGGTCTCGGGCGGGCACACGATGCTGGTGGACGTCGAGGGCGTGGGGCGCTACCGGATTCTCGGCGAGTCGCTGGACGATGCCGCCGGCGAGGCCTTCGACAAGACCGCGAAGCTCCTGGGACTGGGTTACCCCGGCGGCGCGGCACTCGCGGCGCTCGCCGAACGCGGACGGGAAGGGCGCTACGACTTCCCGCGACCCATGCTCGACCGTCCGGGGCTCGACTTCAGCTTCAGCGGCCTCAAGACCGCGGCGAT
>JBBINN010000085.1:0-4106 GCA_037443885.1 Gammaproteobacteria bacterium
TCCACCCCCTGGTTCACTGGCTGACCCAGCTGCGTAATCAGGAATAGGAATGTCCCCCTAGCCTCTAGCCAACCGCCTTGGCGGCGTGCAGCGCTGCGATGTCGCCGGGCTCGAGGCCGAGTGTGGCGAGGACCTCATCGGTGTGCTCGCCGATCCTGGCGAGGTGGCCGCCCCGTGAGGGACGGCGTCCGCCCATCTCGACCGGCAGGATGGGCAGCTTTGTCTCCTTGCCGTTCGGCAGGGTAACGGCGCCAAGGCCGCCGCTCGCGGCGAGGTGCGGGTCGTCGAACATCTCCTCGGGCTTGCCGATGGGCGCGAACGGCAGGCCGGTCTTCTCGAGCTTGGCGACCAGCTCGGCCTTGGTGAAGCCCTTGAACAGCTCCCGCACCTGCGGCAGCAGCGTCTCTCGCGCCAGCACACGCTGCGAATTGGTCCTGTACTGAGGATCGGCGCCGAGTTCCTTCAGCTCGAACGCGGCGCAGAACTTCTCCCACAGCCCGTCCGACACCACGCCGACGAACACTTGCTCGCCGTCCTTCGTCTCGAACACGTCGTAGATCGCCCAGGCGGAGATGCGCACGGGCATGGGCTGCGCGGCCTTGCCGGTCACCGCCATCTGCGCCATGTGCTGGCCAACGAGATAGACGACGGTCTCGAACAGCGAGCTCGCCACCTTCTGGCCCTTGCCGGTGCGGTGACGCTCCTCGAGCGCAGCGAGGATGCCGATCACGCCGAACATGCCGCCGGTGACGTCGACGACCGAGGTGCCCGCCCGCAGCGGCCGGCCCGGGGGACCGGTCATGTACGCGAGCCCGCCCATCATCTGGACCACCTCGTCGAGCGCGGTGCGGTGCTCGTAGGGGCCGGAGAGGAAACCCTTCTCCGAGCAGTAGATGAGCCGCGGATTGAGCGGCGCGAGGTCCTCGTAGCCGAGGCCGAGCTTCTCCATCGCGCCGCTGCGAAAGTTCTCGACGACCACGTCGGCGCTCGCCGCGAGCCGGCGCGCGATCTCGAGCCCCCGCGGGTGCTTGAGGTCTAGGCACAGGCTCTTCTTGCTGCGGTTATACATCGGGAAGTAGCCCGCGCCGGAGCCGAGGAGCTCGCGGGTCGCGTCGCCGCCGACCGGCTCGACCTTGACGACCTCGGCGCCGAGCTCGACGAGGATGGCGCCGACCGCCGGCCCCATCACCATGTGCGTGAATTCGACGACGCGGATGCCGGCGAGCGGCAGCGGCTTGCTGTTGTCCGTCATGCGACTTGCGCCTCCCGTGTGGCCGGCAAGAAGCCGAGCGGCAGCCCGGCCTCGGGCGTGAATCCGTAAAGTTCCTCCGCTGGCAGCGCCCCCTTCAGGATGCGCCGCACCTCGAGCAGCTTCGACAGGTCTATGCCGGTGCGCAGGCCCATCGCCTCCAGCATGAACACGAGGTCCTCGGTGACGATGTTGCCCGACGCACCCGGCGCGAACGGGCAGCCGCCGAGACCACCGAGCGAGCTGTCGAAGGTGGTTATGCCGACATCGAGGCCCGCCATCACGTTGGCGAGCCCCAGCCCGCGCGTGTTGTGCAGGTGCAGGCCGGAGAGCGCGTGCTCGCCCACCACCGCGCGCACGCGTCGAACGAGGTCCTTCACCTGGACCGGATTGGCGTAACCGGTGGTGTCGGACAGGCCCACCTCGTCACAACCCGCCTGCATCAGCTGCTCCGCGAGGCGCACGACCTTGTCGGCTGGCACCCTACCCTCGAGTGTGCAGCCGAAAGCAGTCGACAGCCCGCCCTCGAACCTTGGCCGGCGATCGGCCGGGAGGCTGCGCAACAGCGCGACGATGCCGCGCACCTCGTCCAGCACCTGCGCGTGCGTGCGCCGCAGATTCTTGAGGCTGTGGGTCTCGGATGCCGACAGCGGCAGCGTGATCTTGTGCGCGCCCGCAGCAACGGCCGCCTCGGCGCCCTTGAGATTCGGCACCAGCGCCGCGACCGTAAGCCCCGGGATCGTGCGCGCGAAGACCACCACGTCGGCAGTGTCGGCGAGTTGCGGCAGCAGCTTCGCCGGCACGAAGCTGCCGACCTCGATCTCGGTCACGCCGGCCGCGGCCTCGGCGGCAATCCAGGCCTTCTTGGCCTCCAGGGGCATGATGCTCCCGATGCTCTGCAGGCCGTCGCGCGGGCCGACTTCGCTGATGAGGATGTCGATGCTCATGTCACTGCACCTTCACAGGTAAATCCACGGCCGGGCGGCGCGGTCTCGCGCGTGGAAGCCCTCGATCTCCGCGCGCTGCTTGAGCGTGAGGTCGATGGCATCGAGGCCCTCGAGCAGCATGTCGCGAGCCTCCGCCTCGATGGGAAAGTCGTGATCCGGCCCGCCCGGCGACGTCACCTTCTGCCGGACGAGGTCCACGGTGAGCGGCGTGCCCGCGGGGTTCCGCTCGACCGCGGCGGCAAGCGAGGCGATGGCCTCGGCTGGCAGCTTGACCGGCACGATGCCGTTCCTGACGCAGTTGCCGTAGAAGATCGGCGAAAACGACGGGGCGATCACCGCGCGGAAACCGTACTCGGCGAGCGCCCACACGGCGTGCTCGCGGCTCGAACCGCAGCCGAAATTCTCGCCACCAAGCAGGATGCGCGCGCCGGCATGGCCCGGGCGATTCAGCACGAAGTCGGGGTTGGGCTCGCGACCGCCGATTTCGGTGTAGCGCCAGCCCGCGAACAGGCCCTCGGCCAGCCCGGTCTTGGACACGGCTTTCATCTCGCGGGACGGGATGATCGCGTCGGTGTCCACGTTGGCGCGGATGAGCGGCGCAGCGACGGCTGTGAGCGACGTGAATTTCTCCATCCGATCAGTCCATCAGCTCGCGCACGTCGGCAATGCAGCCGGCGACCGCGCTCGCGGCCACCGTCTCGGGGCTCGCGAGGTGCGTGCGCGTCTCCGGACCCTGGCGGCTCTCGAAGTTGCGGTTGGTGGAGGAAATCACGCGCTCCTGCCGCCCGAAGCTCTCGCCGCCGGCGAAGAAGCACATCGAGCAGCCCGACTCGCGCCACTCGAACCCCGCGCGGCGGAACACCTCGTCGAGTCCCTCGGCCTCCGCCTGGCGCTTCACGCTCATCGAGCCTGGCACGCAGATGGCCTTCACGCCGGGAGCGACCTTGCAGCCCTCGAGGATGGCGGCGGCGCGGCGCAGGTCGGAAATGCGGCTGTTGGTGCAGGAGCCGATGAAGGCCGCGTCGATCGGCAGGCCGGCGAGCGGCCGGCCGGGCTCGAGGCCCATGTAGGAAAGCGCACGCTCCCAGGCCTCGCGCGTGGTGCCGCTCGCCTCGAGCGCCGGCACTGCCGCGGTGACCGGTACCGAGTGCTGCGGGCTCGTGCCCCAGGTCACCATGGGCGTGAACTCGTTCACCGCGAGCACGAGCTCGCGGTCGAACATGGCGCCCTCGTCGCTCGCGAGGCTGCGCCAGCTCGCGACGGCCGCGTCCCAGTCCGCCGCCTTCGGCGCGAAGCGCCGGCCCTCGAGGTACGCGAAGGTCCTGTCGTCCGGCGCGATGAAACCCGTCACCGCCGAGAACTCGGTCGCCATGTTGCACAGGGTGAGCCGCGCCTCCACCTCGAGCGCGCGCACGGCACTGCCGGCGAACTCGACCGCATAGCCGTTGCCGCCCACCGAGCCGTGCCGCCCGATCAGCGCGAGCGCGAGGTCCTTCGCGGTCACGCCCTTGCCGAGCCGGCCCTCGAAGCGCACGCGCATGGTCTTCGGGCGGTTCACGCGCAGCGTGCCGGTGGCGAGCGCATGCTCGGCCTCGGTGGAGCCGATGCCCCAGGCGAAGGCGCCCATCGCGCCCTGCGTGCACGTATGGCTGTCCGGGCAGACGACGGTAGCGCCGGGCAGCACGATGCCGAGCTCGGGCGAGATCACGTGGACGATGCCCTGGTCAGCGTCGCGCACGTCGAAGAGATGGATGCCCGCGGCCCGCGCGGCCTCGCGGGTCTCGGTGATGAAGGCGCGCCCGCCCGGCATGCGGGTGTCGTCGCCGCGGCCCGGGAAGGTATCCACGATATGGTCCATGGTGCAGAACACCCGCCGCGGGTCCAGGACGCGGCGGCCGGCGGCCGCGAGG
>JBBINN010000085.1:4116-12502 GCA_037443885.1 Gammaproteobacteria bacterium
CTTCAGCGCGATCGAGCCGGTGCGCTCGTGCAGGAAGATGCGGTCGATGGCCACGAGCGCCGCGCCGCCTGGCAGCTCGCGCACCACGTGCTGCGCCCAGATCTTGTCGAAGAGGCTCGCCGGCGCGGGACGCGCTACGCCACCGGCGCGGGCCTCGGCGGCCGTCGCCATCTGCATCCTCGGGAGGTCGGGGACCCCTGATATCCTAACCGGTCACACCCCCGGATGGACCCCCGTCATGACCCAGGCGCCCGGCACCCCCACGGAGATCCGCCTGCGCCGCAAGTCGCGCGTCCTCGAGGTGAGCTTCGCGGACGGCTCGCGGTTCGAGCTGCCGTTCGAGTATCTGCGCGTGTACTCGCCCTCCGCGGAGGTGCGAGGACATGGCGGCGGCGAGGGCAAGCTCGAGCTCGCCAAGGAGAACGTGCAGGTCACGGCCGTGGAGCCCGTGGGCAACTACGCCGTACGCCTCGTGTTCGACGACGGTCACGGCACGGGCCTGTACAGCTGGGCCTTCCTGTACGAGCTCGGCTCTCGGTACGACGCGAAGTGGGCGCGCTACCTCGAGCGCTGCGAGCGGCTCGGCTACGAGCGCCGGCCGGTCCCGGCCGACCCCCCGGTCCGATGAGCGGCGAGGCGCCGCGCGACCTCGACGACGACGTCCAGAAGCCCGATTCGGTGCTGCTGCGCGGCCTGTTCGCCACACTCGGCGGGCTGTTCGTGGCCCTCGCCGTCGCCGGCCTATTCCTGCCGGTCGTTCCGACCGTGCCGCTGCTCCTCCTGGCGGCTGCCTGCTTCGCGCGCTCCTCGCGGCGGATCTACCGCTGGCTGATGGAGCACGAGTGCTATGGTCCCCACATCCGCGAGTGGCGCCATCACGGCAGCATCCCCTGGCGCGCCAAGCGGCCGGCCCTGCTGCTGATGACCGCGAGTTTCGCCATTTCGCTCTATTTCCTGCCCAACTGGCCGGCACGCGGCTTCATGGCCCTGCTCGGCGTCGCGCTCGGCCTCTGGCTCTGGCGCCTGCCCTCGCGCGACGACCCGCGCCGCCCGGGGAGTACAATCGGGGATCCGCCCAGGAGCCCCGGATGACCACCCCCGCCGACAACCCCCCGCCGCAGGTCGACTTCGGCTACGAGCAGGTCGCCGCCGAGGAAAAGGCCGGCCGCGTCCGCGGCGTCTTCGACTCGGTCGCCTCGAAATACGACCTGATGAACGACCTCATGTCGGGCGGGATGCACCGGCTGTGGAAGCGCTTCACGCTGGGCCAGACCGGCCTGAGACCGGGCCAGCGGGCGCTCGACGTCGCCGGCGGTACGGGCGATCTCGCCCTCGGCATGGCGCGCCAGGTCGGCCCCACGGGGCGCGTGGTCCTCTCCGACATCAACTGGGAGATGCTCTCGCGCGGCCGTGACCGGCTGCTCGACGAGGGCCTCGCCACGAGCTTCTCGGCCGTGCAGGCGAACGCCGAGATGCTGCCCTTCGCCGCTGCGAGCTTCGATTGCGTCAGCATCGGCTTCGGCCTGAGGAACGTCACCGACAAGCCGAAGGCGCTCGCCTCGATGCGCCGCGTGCTGAAGCCCGGAGGCCGGCTGCTGGTGCTCGAGTTCTCGCACCCGGTAGCGGGGCTCAAGCCGTTTTACGACCTCTATTCATTCAGCGTCCTGCCCGCGCTGGGCAGTCTCGTCGCAGGCGACGCGGCGAGCTATCGCTACCTCGCGGAGTCCATCCGCATGTTCCCGGACCAGCCCACCCTCGCCGGGATGATGCGCGAGGCCGGACTCGAGGACTGCCGCTGGCACAACCTCACCGGCGGCGTGGTCGCGCTGCACGTCGGCTGCGCGTACTGACCATGGCCGGCGACCCGCTGCTCGAGCCGCTGGCGGCGCTCCTGAACCGCAACCTCGCGGCCTCCGGCACGGCCCGCGCACTCGCCGAGGGCCTCGAGGGCCGCTCCTTCGAAGTGCGCGTGACCGCCACACCCGTCCGCATCCGCTTCGCGGCGGCGGGCGGGCGCGTCACCGTCACCCCGGGCGGCGAAGGGGAGCCGACCGCCTCGATCGAGGGCTCCCCGCTCACGCTCGCGACGCTCGCCGGGCCCGACGCGGGCGAACGCATCCGCGCCGGCGGCCTGCGTGTCACTGGCGATGCCGAGACGGCGCGGTCCTTCCAGAAGCTCTTCACCGCGGCGCGGCCTGACTTCGAGGAGGAGCTGTCCCGCGTCGTGGGCGACGCGCCGGCGCACCACCTCGCGCGCGCGGCACGGGAGGCCTTCGCCTTCGGCCAGCGCACGCTCGATACCTTCGCGCGCAACATGGCCGAGTACCTCACCGAGGAGAGCCGCGACCTGCCGGCCAAGCCCGAGGTCGAGCTGCTGCTCGAGGGCATCGACCGGCTGCGCGAGGACGTGGACCGGTTCGAGGCGCGGCTCGCCCGGCTCGAGCGCGGGACGCGCGCTTGATCTCCTTCGCCGTCGCCCGCCGCCTCATCGGCATCCAGCGCGTGCTCGTGCGCCACGGGCTCGACGAGTACGTGCGCGCCACGCACCTCTACCGCCCTCTGCGCTTCCTGTTCTACCTCTCGCCCTGGACCTGGTTCGCGCGCAGTCAGGGCGCGAACCGCGCCGAGAAGCTGCGGCTCGCGCTCGAGGAGCTCGGGCCGATCTTCATCAAGTTCGGCCAGGCGCTCTCGACCCGCCGCGACCTGCTGCCGCGGGACATCGCCGACGAGTTGGCAAAGCTGCAGGACCGCGTGCCGCCGTTCAGCGGCGCCGCCGCCCGCGCGCAGGTCGAGCGTGCGCTCGGCCGGCCGGTGGGCGAACTGTTCGCGAGCTTCGACGAGGAGCCGCTCGCCGCCGCCTCGGTCGCGCAGGTGCACGCAGCGACGCTCCCCGACGGCCGCGAGGTCGTCGTCAAGGTGCTGCGGCCCGGGATGCGCGAGGCGATCGGGCGCGACCTCGAGGTGCTGTACGCGCTCGCGCGCCTCGCACGGCGCTACTGGGCCGAGTCGAAGCGGCTTCGCCCGCTGGAGGTCGTGTCCGAGTACGAGAAGACCATCACGGACGAGCTCGACCTTCTGCGCGAGGCCGGCAATGCCTCGCAGCTGCGGCGCAACTTCGCGGGCAGCCCGCTGCTGCACGTGCCGGAGGTCCACTGGGACCTCTGCCGCCGCGACGTTATGGTGATGGAACGCATCCGCGGCGTGCCGATCTCGGAGGTGGAGCGGCTGAGCGGGCTTGGCACGGACATCAGGAAGCTCGCCGAGAACGGCGTGACGATCTTCTTCACGCAGGTGTTCCGGCACAACTTCTTCCACGCCGACATGCATCCCGGCAATATCTTCGTGGACGTCGCCGACCCGGCCAACCCGAAGTACGCGGCCGTGGACTTCGGCATCGTCGCCTCGCTGGAGGAGCGCGACCAGTACTACCTCGCCGCCAACTTCCTCGCCTTCTTCGACCGCGACTGGCGGCGCATCGCCGAGCTGCACCTCGAGAGCGGCTGGATCCCGCCGCACGCGCGGGTTGGCGAGCTGACCAGCGCCGTGCGCACCGTCTGCGAGCCTATCTTCAACAAGCCGCTCGGCGAGATCTCCTTCGGCCTCGTGCTGCTGCGGCTTTTCGAGGTCGCGCGGCGCTTCGAGATGCCCGTGCAGCCGCAGCTGATCCTGCTGCAGAAGACGCTGCTCAACGTCGAGGGGCTGGGGCGGCAGCTCTATCCCGAGCTCGACCTGTTCAGGACGGCGCGGCCGATCCTGCGCGACTGGATGGCCGAGCGCATCGGCCCGGAAGCCTTCGCGAAGGGGCTCAGGGACCACTGGCCCGACCTGGCGGAGGCGCTCAAGATGGCGCCGGTCGTGCTGCAGCGCGCGGTGCGGCGGGCGTACGAAGACGACTTCCGGCTGCGCACCGAGTCCGCGTCCGTCGATGCGCTGCGGGAGGAGCTCCGCGAGGCCCAGTCGCGGCGCGACGCCCTGCTGGCCGGCGGCACATCCCTGCTGGGCGGCGTGCTGTGGCTTGCGCTTGGCGCAGCCCCGGCGTGGCTTGGCTGGACGCTGCTCGGCGCGGGCGGCGCGCTGATGCTCTGGCGCCTCGCCGGCGGCGGGCGCGCCTAGGACCTGTTAA
This sequence comes from Gammaproteobacteria bacterium, assembly GCA_037443885.1. GTDB lineage: Bacteria > Pseudomonadota > Gammaproteobacteria > Steroidobacterales > Steroidobacteraceae > SG8-30. Next base: position 8,240 of record JBBINN010000085.1, read on the forward strand.
CGCTGCGGCGATCGCTGCGTTAACAGGTCCTAGGCCGGATGCACGGCCCGCGCCCGGCCAGACACGCCCCGCTGCCGCTCAGCGCGCGAGTATGCGCTCGCGCAGGAACAGGGCCACGGCCTCGGTCATGGCGTCGCGGTTTTCCTTCTTCGCGAAGCCATGGCCCTCGTTGCGGGCCAGCATGAACCACGGCTCCGCCCCGTTCGCACGGGCCGCCTCGACCAGCTGCTCGGCCTCGGAGGCCGGAACGCGCGGATCGTTGGCGCCGTGGATCACGAAGAAGGGCCGGTTGATGTTCGCGGCGCGCCGCAGAGGCGAGAGGCGCTCCATCTCGGCGCGGATGACCGGGTCGCGCTCGTCGCCGTACTCGACGCGGCGCAGGTCGCGGCGATACTCGGCCGTGTTCTCGAGGAAAGTCAGGAAATCCGAGATGCCTACGATGGACACGCCGCCGGCGAGCTTCTCGGGGAAGGTGGTCATCGCGGCGTTGACCATGTAGCCGCCGTAGGAGCCGCCGTAGACCACGATGCGCGACGCGTCGTACTCCGGGTTGGCGCGTATCCAGTCCACCAGCGCCTCGAGGTCGCGCACCGCGTGCTCGCGCTTCATGCCGTCGTCGAGCGACACGAAGGTCTTGCCGAAGCCGGTCGAGCCGCGCACGTTCGGCCCGAACACCGCAAAGCCAAGCTCGTTCACCCAGTACTGCCGGATCGGCGAGAACACCGGCCGGAACTGCGCCTCGGGACCGCCGTGGATGTCGATGATCACCGGGTGCGGGCCGGCGCCGGCGGGCTTCTGCACGAAGGAGGTGATCTCGAGCCCGTCGAAGCTCGGCAGCCTGACGAGGCTGGCATCGACGAACCGTGACTTGTCGAGCCCACCGACTTCGGAGTCGGTCCACTGCTCGAGCCGGTTTGCCCTGAGGTCGTACACGTAGACATCCGCCGGCGACACCGCGCGGGTCAGCGTGAAGGCGAAGCGGCGCCCGTCGGATGAGAAGCGCCCGCTGCCCGTGACACCGGTCGGCAGGCCCTCGATCGGGCGCGCGCGCCCGCGGCGCGTGTCGAGCAGGTAGGCTCGGCTGATGCCCGCCTCGTTGACGACGTAGACCAGCTGCCGGCCGTCGGGCGAGAGGTCGAAACCGCTCACGTCCCAGTGGAGCCCCGGCGTCAGGACGACCTGCGTGCCGGCCACGAGGTCGAAGCGCACCAGCCGGCGGAACTCCGAATCCTCGTCGGATATCGCGTACAGCGTCCGGCCATCCGGCGCCAGGCGGGCCGCGCCGTAGGCAATCGGGCCCTGGCCGGGATTGACCTGCGCCAGATCTCCGGTCTCGAGGTCGAGCAGGTGCAGCGTGCTTTCGGTGATGGAGACGTAGCGCACGACCACCAGCCGCCGGCCGTCGCGCGACCAGTCGACGACGCCCCAGGCGCCGTCCTCGTCCAGCACCACGCGCGCGTTCCCGAGGTGGCCGGCCTCCGCCACCCGCAGCTGATAGCGGCTCGTACCCTCGGGCGTGTGCGCGTAGGCGAGGCGCTTGCCATCGGGCGACCAGATGGCGCCGCGGTTCAGGCTGCGGCGCCCGTCGGTCAGAAGCGTGGCCTGGCCGGTGGTGAGGTCGAGGTAGTACAGCTGGTGATACTCGTCTCCACCCTGGTCCTTCTGGAACACCAGCCCGGTGCCGCCCGGCTGCGACGCGGCGTTGGCGACCGGCTCGCTGAAGAAGGTCACCTGACGGCGCATGCCCAGCGGCTGGTCGACGCAGTGCAGCTGCGCCGTCTCGCCGAAGCGGGTGGCGATCAGGAGCGAGCGGCCATCGGGGGTCCAGTCCGCGAACGAGGCGCCGCGGGCCTCCTGGTACTGGCGCAGCGACGCCCGCAGCTCCGCCGGCGTCTCGGGGATGTGCTCGAGGACGAGCGCACCGCGCTCGATCCGCTCCTGCGCCTGCAGCAGCGGGCTGGCAAGTACGGCACTGGCGAGTGCGGCGATCGTGATCAGGCAACGGGACATCGGGAACGGGCTCCTTTCACTGGAAACTGGCGCGGACGATACGAGCCGCGGCGGCGCGCTGTCGCGCCGCGTGCGGCCGAAAGGGTCGCCGATGCGCCACCCGGGCGCCGAGTGCTCAGGACTGTTTCAGTGCCACCCAGATCGCCTCGGCGCGGGCGACAAGCTCGCCTTCGGGCCCGAAGATGGCGGTGCCCGTCCGGTGCTTGCGGCCCTCGCTCGCGACCGGCCAGCCGATCACGACGCAGGGCTCGCCCGCCCCCAGCGGACGCTCGATGCGGACCGCCAGTTCGCCCAGGAGCGCGAGCGCGCCACCGAGCGGGGCAGCGAAGAACCCGGGGCAATCCAGGGCGGACCAGAGGAACTCGGGCCGCACGAAGGCGCCATTGTCCGTGAGCGAGGCATCGGGCGTCCAGGGTGCCGCAACCATCGGCCGGCCGGTCACCGCGCCCGCGAAGATGCGCAGCCCGTCCCCGGGCGCCCGCTGCGGTCCGCAGACGAAGCAGGTGGGCAGCGGGTGGTGCAGGAGACCCGTGCAGCGGCGGGCGGCGTCCACCGCCTCGGCGTAGGCGGGCGGCGCTGGCGGGATGATCGTCACGTCCGCGGGCCGCGCCTCGGCGACCATGCGGTCCCCGCAGGACAGCACCGCCGCGCCGCTCGCCGCCTCCTCGCGCAGCACGAGCGGCGTTTCGAGCGGCGGCGGCGCGAGCAGGCGCACTCGCACCGGCGTGCCGAGCGCTACGGCGATGCGGCCGCAGACGTAGCCGCCGTTGCCGGAATCGGGTGGGCCCCGAAACCGCGGCTCGATGACGATCGTCGCGCTCATGGTGCCTCCGCGGGGCGAAGCCCGCCGCACTGCCAGCACTCGTTGAACTGGCCCTCGACGCGCTCGCCGCAGCCCAGGCAGGTCCACCCGGGCTCCTCGATGCCGTGGCTGTGCAGCTCGAGCTCGATCAGCTCCTGCGCACGGTCGAAATCCAGCTCCGCGACCCACAGCTCGGGCCAGGCCTCGAGGAATGGAATCTCGCCGACTGCGCCGCCCAGGCGCTCGTTGCGAAGCTCCGCGCGGATGCCCTCCGCCTGCAGCACGTTGCGGACGTGGACCACCTGAACGATGGACTCTCCGGTGTAGACGCGCTTCACGGGCGCGGCACCTCGCAAAGCTGGACCAGGGCCCCGCCCATGCGCCCCGGCTCGAGGTCGATCACCCGCCAACCGTCCACGCCGGTGCGCGGCTGGCCACTCGTCGTCGGCACGCCTGCCTGGCGGGCGCGGTCAACTGCGGCCTCGAGAACATCGACCTCGTAGGAGATCAGGAAGAACCCTTCGCCGTTGCGCTCGAGTGTCCGCATGGGCTCGCCGTCGGCCACCGGCTGGACGAGAACGATCCAGGTCTCGCCCGCGCGAAAGCGCGCCGTGCGCACGCCACGGTCGGGCAGCTCGTCCATGCGGTCGAGCCGCAGCCCGAGCGTCTGCTCGTAGCTTGAAACTGCCGCCTCGAGGTCGCGGACCAGGAAGTTGATGTGATGCACGCGGCGGATGTTCAAAGCAATCCTTCCAGGCCCGGCACGAGCTTCAGGATGTTGACCGCGGCGCGTTGCGCGAGCGTCGCGTCGGGCTCACCGGTCAGCCGCAGCTCCTCCCCGTCGCGCTCACCATACCAGACCAGGCCGAGCCCGCCGGACTCGCGCGGCTCCAGCGCGAGCCGCCACGACCGGTCCGGCAACAGGTCGCGCTCGACGAAGGCCGCGCTGCGCTGCGCGATCGCGGGGTCGTGGATCACGATGGCGAGCTCGGTGTTGAGCTGGGCGGAGCGAGGGTCGAGGTTGAAGCTGCCGACCCAGGTGATCTCGCGGTCGAACACCATGACCTTGGCGTGCAGCGAGGCGTCGCTCGAGGAGCTGGACAGGCGCAGGTCGTCCTCGCCCTGCGCAGCCGAGCGCCGGAACTCGTAGACCTGCACGCCCGCTTTCAGCAGCCGGCGGCGGTACTTGGCGTACCCGGCGTGCACCGGCAACACGTCGTTCGCCGCGAGCGAGTTGGTCAGGATCCGTGTGCGCACGCCTTCGCGGGCGCGCTGCTCGATCAGCCGGGAGCCCGGCTTGGTCGGCACGAAATACGCGGACTCGATCAGGACCTCGTCCGTCGCCTGGCCCCAGAGCTCGAAGAGGCGGTCGAAAACCGGTGATCCCACGCCCGAGCCCGGTACCAGCTTGTCGGGCGGATCCACGACGAACTCGGCGCGGGCCCAGGTCA
>JBBINN010000086.1:0-12317 GCA_037443885.1 Gammaproteobacteria bacterium
GCGGCGATCACGCCGACGGCGGCCTCGGCCGAAACGTCGACGCCGCGCAGCCGCGCCGGCGCCAGGTAGGGCCCGCTGGAGGCGAGCCCCTCGACCTCGATGAACGGCGCCGCGGCGACGACCTCCGGCTGCGCCCGCAGACGGGCCGCGAGCGCCGCGAGCCCGGCCGGGTCGGCGCCCTCGCCGCCATAGGTCGCATGCGCCGACAGCGCCAGCAGGCGCTGCCGCAGTTCCCCCTCGAGGCCGTTCATCACCGACAGGATGGTGATCAGCGCCGCCACGCCCAGGCAGACCCCGGCCAGCGACACCCAGGTGATGAAGGACACGAAATACGATTGCCGGCGCGAGCGGACGTATCGCAGCCCGATGCCGAGCGGGAGGGGGGTGAGCATGGGCGCGTATTGAATCACAGCCGGCGGCGCCGGCGTGCAGGAATCGGGAAGCCGATCAAGGATTTATGGGCCGATCCTCGACACCTTGGGCGCCGATGCTAGACTCCGGCCCGGAGGATCCGCTATGAGACTGGTACGCCTGCTCGTTCCCGCGCTCGCGCTCTCGTCCGCCCTCGCCGGCGCGCAGACGCTCGACGTCCCCGCGGGTGATGCGACGGCGCGGCCTGCGACGCCCGCGCGCGGTTCGTCCATGGCCACCGTGGAATCGCGGTTCGGTGCGCCAGCTGCCAGGCACTCCGCCGTCGGCCAGCCGCCCATCACGCGCTGGGACTACCCGCAGTTCTCCGTGTTCTTCGAGCACGACAAGGTGATCCACGCCGTGCTGGTGCGCCCAGCCGGCTGACGGTTGCCTTCCGCCGTCCGGCGGGTATCCTGCGCGCTTCCTGAGCCGGGGCGGTCTGGTCCGCCCGGGACGTCGTTCTTTTCCTGGAAGCCATGCCCGCGAGACTCCTCGGCCTGCCCGCTCCCGCGCCCGGCGCCCCGGTCAGCTGGCCGCGGCTCGACGGATCCGCGCTCGCGCTCGCGATCACTGAGCTCGCGACGGACGCGGCTGGCCCGGTGCTGGTGCTCGCCGCCGGCAGCCGGGAGGCCGCGCGGCTCGCGACGTCCATCGCGTTCTACGCCGGCGATGCGTTTCCGGTGCGCGTATTTCCGGGGCACGAGACCCTGCCCTACGACCCTTTCTCGCCTCACCCGGACCTGGTGTCTGCAAGGCTCGAGGCCCTTTCGGCCCTGCCCGAGCTGCGCCGCGGCGCCGTCGTCGTCGCCCTCGACGCGCTCCAGCAGCGGCTGCCGCCGCGGCGCTACGTATCCGCCCATACGCTGTTCCTGACCCGCGGCCAGCGCCTCGATCTCGCCGCCTTCCGTCAGCGGCTCGCCGAGGCCGGCTATGCGCAGGTCGGGCAGGTCATGAGCCACGGCGAGTTCGCCGTGCGCGGTTCCGTCGTGGACCTGTTCCCCATGGGCAGCGACACGCCGCTGCGCCTGGACCTCTTCGACGAGGAAATCGAGAGCCTGCGCCACTTCGATCCCGAGACGCAGCGCTCAGGTGCGGCCGTGGAGCGCCTTCGGCTGCTGCCGGCCCGCGAATTCCCGACGACGCCGGAGGCCGTGAAGGCTTTCCGGCAGCGCTGGCGCGCCCGCTTCGAGGGCGACCCGATGCGCTCGCCCGTGTACCGCTTCGTGAGCGAGGGCCTCGCGCCCGCCGGCATCGAGGCCTGGCTGCCGCTCTTCTTCGACGGCGTAGCCACCCTGTTCGAATACCTGCCGGCGAAGGCGGTCGTCGTGGACGCCGCGGGCCTCGAGCCGGCCGCCGCACGATTGTGGCGGGACATCGAGGAGCGCTACGAGCAGCGCCGCCACGACATCGAGCGGCCGCTGTTGCCGCCGGCCGAGCTGTTCGTCCCCCCGGCCGAGCTCCAAGAGCAGGCAGCCCGCTTCGCGCAAGTGTCGGCCGCCGACGCCGGCGAAGACGCCGAGGCGACGGCGCCATTGCCGGACCTGCGTCTCGACACGCGGGCGGCGGAACCCTGCGCTGCACTCGCGGCCTTCCTCGCCGGTTTCGAGGGCCGCGTGCTGCTGGCCGCCGACTCCGCGGGCCGGCGGGAAGTGCTGCTGCAGATGCTCCACGCTCAGGAGATCTTCCCCGCCCAGGTCGCCGGCTGGCGCGAATTCGCCGACGGCAGCGCCCCGCTCGCCATCACCGTCGCTGCCGACCTCGGCAGCATCGCCCTCCCGCGCGTCGGCCTGGCGGTCGTCGCCGAAGAGCAGCTGTCCGGGTCGCGCGCCCGGCAGGAACGCCGCCGGGCCCGGGCGGAGCGCGACCCCGCAGCCATCCTGCAGGAGCTGACCGACCTCGCGCCTGGCGCGCCGGTGGTGCATGAGGACCACGGCGTGGGCCGCTACCGGGGCCTGCGCGTGATGGACGTCGACGGCCAGCCCGGCGAGTTCCTGGTCCTCGAGTACGCCGGCGGCGACCTGCTCTATGTACCTGTGCACACCCTCGAGCGGGTCAGCCGCTACACCGGGGCCCCGGCCGAGAGCGCGCCGCTGCACCGGCTCGGCGGCGACCAGTGGAGCAAGGCCCGCCGGCGGGCCGCGCAGCGCATCCGCGACATCGCCGCCGAACTGCTCGACCTGTATGCGCGCCGCGCCGCCCGTCAGGGACTCTCCACCGAGATCAGGGAAGCCGAGTACCAGGCCTTCGCCGCGGCCTTTCCCTTCGAGGAAACCGCCGACCAGGCCGAGGCCATCCGCCAGGTCATCGGCGACATGCAGGCGGGCAAGCCCATGGACCGTGTCGTCTGCGGCGACGTGGGCTTCGGCAAGACCGAGGTCGCGATGCGCGCCGCCTTCGTGGCCGTGCAGGCCGGCCGCCAGGTCGCGGTGCTGGTGCCCACCACCCTGCTCGCCCAGCAGCACGCGCAGAACTTCGCCGACCGCTTCGCCGACCTGCCTGTGCGGGTCGAGAACCTCTCGCGCTTCCGCAGCGCCGCCGAGCAGAGGAAGGTGATCGAGGGACTCAAGGCCGGCAGCGTGGACATCGTCATCGGCACGCAGCGCCTGCTGCAGCGGGACGTCGCCTTCCGCAACCTCGGTCTCGTGATCGTCGACGAGGAGCACCGCTTCGGCGTGCGCGACAAGGAGCGGCTGCGGGCGTTGCGCGCCGACGTGGACACACTCACGCTCACCGCGACGCCCATCCCGCGCACCCTCAACATGGCCCTCGGCGGCCTGCGCGACCTGTCGCTCATCACCACCCCGCCCGCCGAGCGGGTGGCCATCGAGACCTTCGTCTGCGAGTGGAGCGAGGCGCTCGTGCGCGAGGCGCTGCTGCGCGAGATCCGCCGCGGCGGCCAGGTCTACTTCGTCCACAACGCCATCGAGACCATCGAGGAGACGACCGCGCGCATCGCCCGCATCGCGCCCGAGGCCTCGGTGCGCTTCGGCCACGGCCAGATGCGCGAACGGGACCTCGAGCAGCTGATGCTCGACTTCTACCACCGGCGCTTCAACGTGCTGGTCTGCACCACGATCATCGAGTCGGGCATCGACGTGCCGACGGCGAACACCATCCTGATCGACCGGGCCGACCGCTTCGGGCTGGCGCAGCTGCACCAGCTGCGCGGCCGCGTCGGCCGCTCGCACCACCGCGCCTTCGCCTACCTCATCGCGCCGCCGCGCGCGGCGCTGAAGCCGGACGCCCTCAAGCGGCTCGAGGCCCTCGAGTCGCTCGGCGACCTCGGCGCCGGCTTCGTGCTCGCGACCCACGACCTCGAGATCCGCGGCGCCGGCGAACTGCTCGGCGAGGAGCAGAGCGGCCAGATCCACGAGATCGGCTTCAGCCTGTACATGGAGCTGCTGGAGCGCGCCGTGGCGGCGCTGCGCTCGGGCCGCGAGCCCGATCTCGAGCGGCCGCTGCACGCCGGCCCCGAGATCGACCTGCACGTGCCGGCGCTGCTGCCGGAGGACTACATCGGCGACGTGCACCTGCGGCTGCGGCTGTACAAGCGCATCGCGGCCGCGCCGGACGCAGAGCGCCTCGCGGATCTGGAAGCCGAGCTCGTGGACCGCTTCGGGCCGCTGCCGCCGCCCGCGCAGACGCTGCTTCGGGTCGCGGGCCTCAAGCTGCGCGCGGCGCCTCTGGGCATCGCTCGGCTCGATGTCGGGCCGGCGGGCGGCCTGCTTCGCTTCGCCGAGCAGCACAAGGTCGACCCTGCGCGGGTCATCCGGCTCGTGCAGCGCGACCCGAAGCGCTACCGCCTCGACGGCAGCCACGGCCTGCGCTTCGCCGCGCCGGCCGAGGGGGAAGAGGCGCGGTTAGCCCTGGCGCGAAGCCTGCTCGACGAGCTCGGCGCGGCGGGGTGACCGCCACCCGGAGCGCAGCGCCGGCACGTTCTCCGCGCGCCGCGTACAGGACTGGCTGCAGCGGGCGGGCGCTCAGCCCAGAACGCGCCAGCGCGCCGTGTCCCCCACCGAGCGGGCCTGCCCCAGCAGCGAGAACGCCTCGTCCAGCACCCGCCTCGGCGTCTCGGGCGCCGACACGCCGCAGGCGGCACCGACCGAGAGCGTCACGTAGCGCCCATAGCGCGAGCGGGGATGGTGGATGCGCATGTCGCGAACGCGCGCGCAGGCCATGTCCGCGTGCAGCCGCAGGCGCTCCTCGTCCATGGGCTCGGTGAGCGCGACGAAGGTGCCGCCCTCCCACCGCGCGAGCATGTCGCTCGTGCGGCGGAAGCAGGTGCCTACCGCGCGCGCCACACGGCGCAGCAGCTGGTCACCCGCCGCGCGGCCGAAGGTGTCGTTGTAGCCGCCGAGGTCGTCCACGTCCGTTGTGAAGACGGTGACGGCGCGACCCTCGCGCCGCGCAGCCTCGAATCGCTGGTCGAGCAGCTCGTCGAGGCCGGCGCGCGCGACGAGGCCGGTGAGCGGGTCCTCTCGCGACAGCAGTCCGGGCGCCATCAGGCGGAAACGCCCGGTCGCCCGCGGGTCCGCCGTCGCACCGCGCGCTTCCGCCTCGCGGTTCAGGGATACCCAGTGCGTGATCGTCCCTGCGGCATCGCGCAGCGGCACGATGTGAACTTCCATCCAGAAGCTCTCGCCGCCCGGCCTCACGTTCTGGACGAGGGCCCGCGTCTCGACGCCCGCAGCGATGGCGTCGTGCAGGCGGCGCGCCCCCGGCTGGTTGCGCTGCTCGCCCTGCAGCAGCGACAGGTTCCGGCCGAGGAGCTCGGCGGCACTGTGCCCGGTCAGGCGCTCGAACGCCGGATTGACGTAGATCACCGGCATCCCGGGCGCGGTCGCATCCACCAGCGCGGCGCCTTCGGGAAGGGCCTCCACGATCAGCCGCCAGGGGTCGTGTTTCGAATCGTCCGTCACGCGTCGAGCCTCAGCATGGGCACGTCGAGGGCGTGGGCCGCTGCCGCCACCGCATCCCGCCAGCGCGAGTCCGCCAGCAGCTCCGCGCGGCCTGGCGCCGACTTGCCATGAAGCCGGATCAGTCTCACCTGCCGCACAGGATCGGGCCCGGCGGGCAGCCTGTCCAGCACTTCGAGCACGGCCGCGCGATCGTTGCACACCAGCAGCATGTCGCAACCAGCCTCGAGCGCGAGGCGGGCCCGCTCCAGGACGCCGCCGAAGGCCGCGGCGCCCGCCATGCTGAGGTCGTCGGTGAACACCGCGCCGCGGAACCCGAGCTCACCGCGCAGCTGCCCCCCGATCCAGGCACGGGAGAGGCTCGCCGGATACTCGTCCACCGTCGGGAAAACCACGTGGGCGGCCATCACGGCCGGCAGGCCGTTGCCGATCAGGCGGCGGTAGGGCGCCAGGTCCGGCTCGAGGTCCGGCAGCTCGCGCCGGTCCACCGGCAGGGCCACGTGCGAGTCCGCGACGACGCGGCCGTGGCCCGGGAAGTGCTTGGCCGTGGCGCCCATGCCCGCCTCGCGCATGCCGAGCATCCACGCCACCGCGAGGTCGCCGACCGCCTCGGCGCCGCCGGCGAAGGCGCGGTCGCCGATCACCTCGCTGACGCCCCAGTCGAGGTCCACGCAGGGCGCGAACGACAGGTCCACGCCGACCGCGCGAAGCTCCGCCGCCATCAGCCAGCCCAGCCTGCGCGCGAGCGAGACGGCGGCGTGCCGGTCTACGGCATGCCGCCGCCCGAGCACGCGCATCGGCGGCAGGCGCGTGAAGCCCTCGCGAAAGCGCTGCACGCGCCCGCCCTCCTGGTCCACGCCCACGAGCAGCGGCGGCGAGCGAAGCGAGCGGATCTCGGCGACTAGGCGCTCGAGCTGTTCCGGGCTCTCGTAGTTGCGGCTGAAGAGGATGACGCCGCCGACCAGCGGGTGCGACAGCATCTCGCGCTCGGCCGGCTCGAGCGCGACGCCCGCGACGTCCACCATCAGCGGCCCGAGCGTCACCGCGCCCCCCGGCACGGGTCCGCGACGTGGCGACCGGCCCGCGAGGCCTCGCGCGCCGCGGCCGGCCATCCCGAGAAGGGTGCGCGCGCCAGCATGAAGCTGTAGTAAGGCGGCTCCTCGGTGACCTCCTCGCCGAGCCATGCCGGGCGATCGAACCTCTCGTCCGCGGCGCCGAGCTCGATCTCGGCGACGACGAGGCCCGCGTTAGCGCCGAGGAACTCGTCCACCTCGTAGCAGTGCCGGCCGGCGGGCACGCGGTGGCGGATCTTTTCGAGCAGGGGCCCCTCGCAAAGGCCGGCAAGAATCTGCCTCGCATCGTCGCGCGGCACCGGATACTCGAACTCGTGGCGCGTCGTCCCCGCATCCATGCTCTTGAGCGACAGCCAGGCCGACTCGCCGGCGATACGTACGCGCACGGAACAGCGCGGCGTGTTGGCCACGTATCCCTGCAGCAGGCGGGCACTGTCGCGCACCGATGCGCGCCAGGCGTCGCTCACGGGCAGGAACTTGCGCTCGATCTCGATGGCCATGTCAGCCGGGCTCGAACACCACGATCGATTCCACGTGCGCCGTCTGCGGGAACATGTCCATGACGCCTGCCGCCGCAAGCCTGAAGCCGTGCACGTGGACCAGCTCGCCGGCGTCGCGGGCGAGGCTCGCCGGATGACAGGACACGTAGACGATCCGCGCCGGGCGCAGCCGGGCCACCAGCGGCAGCACCGCGGTGGCCCCGGCGCGCGGCGGATCCAGCAGGACCCGGTCGAAAGCCCCCCTCGCCCACGGGGCACCCGCGAGATCCTGAGCCAGGTCGGCGACGTGGAACTCGGCGTTGGCGATCCCGTTGCGGACACCGTTTGCCCGCGCCCGCGCCACGAGCCCGGCCTCGCCCTCGACGCCCACGACCCGCGCGGCGCGCCGGGCGAGCGGCAGCGTGAAGTTGCCGAGGCCGCAGAACAGGTCGAGCACCGTTTCGTCCGACTGGGGGTCGAGCAGCCGCACCGCGAGCGCGACCGCCCGGCGGTTCAGGTCTGCATTGACCTGGATGAAATCCGTGGGCTCGAAGCACAGCTCCACCTCGAAATCGGGCAGCGTGTAGCTGAGCGGCGTCGCGGGTGGATCGAGCGGCGCAACGGTTTCGTAGCCGCCGGGCTGAAGGTAGAACTCCACGCCCTGCGCGGCGGCGAAAGCGCGCAGATTCTCCAGGTCAGCGACCGAGGGTGGATCGAGCACGCGCAGCACCAGCGCGGTGGCGCGCTCGCCGACCGCGACCTCGATCTGCGGCAGGCGCTCGCGGATGGACAGGCTCTCTACCAGGGCCGCGAGTGCCTCGATGAGGCCGCCGACGGGCTTTGCCAGCACGGCGCAGCTGCCGATCTCGGCGATGTAGGGCGTGGCCCGCTCGCGGAAACCCACCAGGACCCGGCCCTTCCTGGGCACCCACTTCACGCCGAGCCGGGCGCGCCTGCGGTAGGCCCAGGCCGCGCCACCCAATGGCGGCAGCCACTCGGCCGGCGTCACGCGGCCGATCCGGGTGAGCTGCTCCTCGACGTGCAGGCGCTTGATCTCGAGCTGCCGCGCCTCGTCGAGGTGCTGCATCGCACAGCCGCCGCAGACGCCGAAGTGGGGGCAGCGCGGTGCGACCCGACCGGGAGCGGGCTCCAGCACCTCGGTCGCGACCGCCTCGTCGAAACGATGGTGCCGCTTCAAGGGCCTCGCCTTCACGCGCTCGCCGGGCAGCGCCCCGGCGACGAACACCGCCTTGCCATCCACGCGCGCGACACCGCGCCCGTCGTGCGCCAGGGACTCGATGAGCAGCACGCGATCCGGCAGGGCGTTCACGACGGCTCCCACGCGGCCAGGAACTGCTGCCAGTGCGCCTCGCTGCGCTCCTCGAGCCACTCGAACACGCGCGCGACCTCGGCCTCGTAGGCTTCCTGCGCCAGGCGCCCGCGGATCAGCTCGAAGCGCAGGTACACGAGGTAGGTGTTCAGGACGTCGGTCTCGCAGTAGGCGCGGATCTCGGCCAGGCGGCCCTCGCGGTAGGCGCCCCAGACGAGCCCGCCGCTCATGCCGAGCTTGCCCGGCAGGCCGAGCAGCGCCGCGACGTTCTCGAGGCTCGCCCGGCCCCGGCCCTGGTACAGCGAGAGGACGTCCATGAGGTCGATGTGGCGCCAGTGAAAGCGGCCGAGGTAATTGTTGTAGCGGAAGGACGGATCCGCGTCGCCGGTCTCCCAGTAGCGGCGCGCGACCACACCGTGCTTCAGGGCCCGGTAGTGCAGCACCGGCAGGTCGAAGCCGGCGCCATTCCACGAGACCAGGACCGGCTGCGTCTTCTCGAGGCCGGCGAAGAACCGGGACACCAGCTCGTCCTCGGGCGACGACAGGCCGCCGAGGCTCCAGACGTGGAACTGGTCTGCGCTCCTGAGCGCGGCGGAGATGGCCACGATGCGGTGCTGCTCGTAGGGCAGGAAGTCGCTGCCCGTGTCCTCGCGCCGGCGCGCGAACATCGCCTCGGCGACGGTCGCGTCGTCGGCATCCGCCAGGTCCAGCAGCCGCCGGCCAAGATCGGTGTCCGGCACCGTCTCGATGTCGAAGACGAGGCAGTTGAGGCTCATGCCGGCGCCTTGCGCATGAGTACCGCGACGGCGACCACGAGGCCGGCCTCGTCGGTGAGGCTGACGTGGCCCTCTCCCGCGCCGAGGGCGTCGGCCACCTCCCGGCCGCGCGCCGAAAAGCGCACCTCAGGGCGTCCCCAGGCGTTCTGCAGGACGCCGACGTCGCGTATCCAGATGCCGTGCGCGAAGCCGGTGCCGAGCGCCTTGACGATCGCCTCCTTGGCCGCGAACCGCATGGCCAGGAACCGCACCGGGCGCTTGTTGCCCTCGAAGGCCTGCAGTTCCTCCGGCATCAGCAGGCGCTCCACGAAGCGGCCGCCGAAGCGCTCGTAGATCGAGGCGACGCGGTCCAGCCGGACGACGTCGGTGCCGATGCCGAAGATCACGGCCGGCGCGCCTCGCACATGAGCCGTTTCATCTCGGCGACCGCCGGGCCGAGCCCGGTGAAGACGGCCCGGGACACGATGGCGTGACCGATGTTCAGCTCGACCAGCTGGGGCAGCGCCGCGACCGGCTGGACGTTGTGGTAGTCGAGGCCGTGGCCTGCGTTGACGGTCAGGCCCAGCGCCGCGCCGTGGCGCGTCGCGGCGGCGAGCCGGTGCAGCGCTTCCGCGCGCGCGGGGCCGCGGGCCTCGGCATAGGCCCCCGTGTGCAGCTCGACGACCGGCGCGCCAGCGGCGGTGGCCGCCTCGAGCTGCCGCTCCTCCGGGTCGATGAACAGCGACACGCGGATGCCGGCGCCGGCGAGCCGCGCGCACACCTCGGCAAGCCGCGGCAGCTGGCCCGCCACGTCCAGCCCGCCTTCCGTGGTCACCTCCTCGCGCCGCTCCGGCACCAGGCACACGTCTGCGGGCAGCAGGCGCAGCGCCATGCCGAGCATCTCGTCGGTCGCGGCGATCTCGAGGTTCATGCGGGTCTTGAGCGCCTCGCGCATCGCCAGGACGTCGCGGTCCTGGATGTGGCGCCGGTCCTCGCGCAGGTGCAGGGTGATGCTGTCCGCGCCGTGCTGCTCGGCCAGCAGCGCCGCGTGCAGCGGGTCGGGCTCGCGGCCGCGACGGGCCTGGCGCAGGGTGGCCACGTGGTCGATGTTCACCCCCAGCGCGATCGAATGCGGGTTCACTCCTCTCCCTCCAGCCGGCGCAGCGCCAGCATCACGTCGCGGCTCCTCAGGCCCCGGCCCTCGAGGCAGTGCGCGAGGGCCTCGCGCAGCAGCTGCCTCGCGCTCCTGAGCGCCCGGGGCGTCTCGAGTCGCCCGGCCGCGAGCGCCAGCAGGTCCGCGCCGGGGTAGGCGGAGCCAGGCGCAGGCTCCGCGACGGCGCGGACGATGCCGTGCCCGGCCCTGAAATGATAGTACCGATCCCCGGCCAGCGGTTCGCCGGCGCCGGCCTCGTGGGCGAGGTCGAGCCCGTAGCCGAGCTGGTCGAGCAGCTGTTTCTCGAACAGCCGCAGCGGCTCCTGCTCCCCGCCCGGGCCTGCCAGCGCCTCGAGCGCGGCCGAATAGGCGCCGAATATCTCCGGCTGCGCCTCTTCCCGGGGCAGCAGGCGCAGCAGCAGCTCGTTGAGGTAGAACGCCGACAGGATCCGCCCGGGCGGCAGCGGCCGGCATTCGCCGGCGAGTTCCGCGCCGGCGAGCGTGCCGCCGTCGGCGCGGCCGCTCCAGGAGACGCTGAGCGGCACGAAGGGCTGGAGCACGGCTTTCAGCGTCGACTGGCCGCGCCGCACGCCGCGCGCGAACAGCGTCACCCGGCCATGGTCGCGGGTCAGGAGCTCGAGGATGCGGCTGGAATCGCTCCAGGGCCGGTGATGCAGGAGCCAGGCCGGCTCGAGCAGCACGCGCTGCCGGGCGGTCATGACTGGTCGTAGCCGAACTGCCGCAACGCGGACTCGCTGTCCGCCCAGTTCTCGCGCACCTTGACCCACAGCTCGAGGTGGATGCGCCGTTCCAGCGTTTCGTTGAGCTCGAGGCGCGCGGCCTGCCCGACCTGCTTGAGCCGCTCGCCGCGCTCGCCGATGACGATCCGGCGCTGGCCCTCGCGCTCGACCCAGATCACCGCGCCGACCAGGGTCTTGCCCTCGCCTTCCTCCTCCCAGCGCTCGATCTCGACGGTGAGGCCATAAGGCAGCTCGTCGCGCAGCACGTGGGTCAGCTTCTCGCGGATGACCTCGGCCGCCAGGAACCGCTCGGAGCGGTCGGTGACCTGGTCCTCGGGCCAGGCCGGCGGACCCTCGGGCAGGCGGCCCGCGATCAGCGCAAGCAGGCGCTCGAGGTTGTCGGCGCGCAGCGCCGATACCGGCACGATCTCGACGAAGTCGTGCTTCGCGGCGAGCGACTCGAGCAGCGGCAGCAGTTTCTCGCGCGGCCGGACGCGGTCCACCTTGTTGACCACGAGCAGCGCGGGCCGTCCCGATTCCCGGAGCCGCTCGAGCGCGCCGTCGTCCTCGGCGGTCCAGCGCGTGGCGTCCACCACGAACAGCAGCAGGTCCGCCTCCGCGAGCGAGCCGAGGGCCGCGCGATTCATGGCCTGGTTGAGCCTGCGCGCAGCGCGCGCGTGCAGGCCCGGTGTGTCGAGGAAGGTGACCTGGAAGCCCGGCCGGGTGACGACACCGGCGATGCGGTGGCGGGTCGTCTGCGGCTTGGGCGAGACGATGCTGACCTTCTGCCCCACGAGCGCATTCAGCAGGGTGGACTTGCCGACGTTCGGACGCCCGACCAGCGCGACGGCGCCGCAGCGGTGGGCGGAGGTCACGGCCGCCTCCCCGGCGCCGCGAGCGCCAGCAGCTGCTCGGCCGCATCCTGCTCCGCCCGACGGCGGCTCGTGCCCGTCGCTTCCGCGGACAGCCCGAGTTCTTCGGCGCTGCAGCGGACCCGGAAGCGCTGGTCGTGGGGCTCGCCGCTGACTTCCAGCACCTCGTAGCGCGGCAGCGCGAACCCGTCGGCCTGCAGGAACTCCTGCAGGCGAGTCTTGGGATCCTTCAGGTCGGCCGCGGACGGCAGCGCGGCGAGCCGTGGCCGCAGCAGCCGCTCGACCGCCGCCCGGGCCGGCTCGAGGCCGGCGCCGAGGTAGATGGCGCCGATGACGGCTTCGAGCGCATCGGCCAGGATGGAAGCACGGCGGAAGCCGCCGGACTTCAGCTCGCCCTCGCCGAGGCGAAGCTGGTCACCGAGGCCGAGTTCGAGGGCGGCCGCGCCGAGCGACTCCCCGCTGACCAGGCTTGACCGGAATCGCGACAACTCCCCCTCCGAGGCGTCCGGGAACTCGTGGTAGAGCATACCGGCGACGAGAAACGACAGCACCGCGTCGCCAAGGTACTCCAGGCGCTCGTTGTTGCGC
>JBBINN010000087.1:0-12050 GCA_037443885.1 Gammaproteobacteria bacterium
TCCATGCGATACGCCACTGTGCAGCATCAGCGGACTTTTTCAACAGCCTGCTAGGTTCGGTTCACGCCCGCACGGGGTGCCCCACGGGAGGCGGGGACGGTGGTGGGCGATGTCGCGCTACGCGAGGCGCGCGACGACCGCGGCGCCGACCTCGGCGGTCGTCGCCGCCTTCGCGCCGGGCTTCGCGACGTCCCCGGTGCAGACGCCGTCGGCGAGCGTCTGCGCCACGGCCGCTTCCAGGGCCGCCGCCTCGCGCTCGAGGCCCAGCGAGTGGCGCAGCAGCAGCGCGGCGCTCAGGATCGTGCCGCAGGGGTTGGCGACACCGCGGCCGGCGATATCGGGGGCCGAGCCGTGGATCGGTTCGTACAGCCCGCGGGTCCCTTCGCCGAGGGAGGCGGAGGGGCAGAGGCCCAGCGAGCCGGGCAGCATGGCGATCTCGTCGGTCAGGATGTCGCCGAACATGTTCTCGGTGACGATCACGTCGAAGTCCGCCGGCCGGCGCAGCACATGCATGGTAGCCGCGTCGATGAACATGTGCTCCACGGAGACCTGCGGGAGCTCGGCCGCCATTACGCGATCCACGACGCGCCGCCACAGCCGCGACGTCTCGAGCACATTGGCCTTGTCCACGGACGTGAGCCGGCCGCGGCGCGCGGCAGCGAGCCTGCCGGCGAGCCGCACGACACGCTCGATTTCGGCGGTGGTGTAGGCGCACAGGTCCGAGGCCGAGTCCTCGCCTCGGGTCTTCTCGCCGAAGTAGATCCCGCCCGTCAGCTCGCGCACCACCAGGATATCCACCCCGGCCAGCAGCTCGGGCCTGAGGGGGGAGGCGTGATACACGGCCGGGTGAGTCACCGCCGGGCGCAGGTTCGCGTACAGGCCCAGCTCGCGCCGCAGGCCCAGGATGCTCTGCTCGGGGCGGATCCTGAGCGAAGGGTCCGAATAGCGGGGGTCGCCTATCGCGCCGAAGAGCACCGCGTCGGCCGAGCGCGCGAGCTCGAGCGTTGCGGCGGGCAGGGGCTCGCCCGTGAGGTCCATCGCCGCGGCGCCGACGGGCGCCTTCGGCAGATCGAATTCGTGGCCGTAGCGGCTCGCGACCGCCGCGAGGCAGCGTGCCGCCTCGGCGACGACTTCAGGGCCGATGCCGTCGCCCGGCAGGACGGCGATGCGCGCCTTCACTTGGCGTGCGAGCGCTCGTAGCGCTCGATCTCGGGCAGCTTGGAAAGGAGGAAACCGAGTTCGTCCACGCCGTTCATCAGGCAGTAGCGCGCGAAGGGCTCGAGCGGGAACTCGACCGACCGCCCGTCGGGCAGGTCGAGCGTGCGCCGCTCGAGGTCCACCGTGACCTCGGCGCCGGGGTGCTCGATGAGCCATGCGTGGGTCGCCTGGTCCACGATCACCGGGAGCAGGCCATTCTTGAGCGAGTTGTTGCGGAAGATGTCCGCGATCTCCGTGCTGATCACGGCCTGGAAGCCGTAGTCCAGCAGCGCCCAGGGAGCATGCTCGCGGGACGAGCCGCAGCCGACGTTGCGGCCGGCCACGAGCACGCGGCAGCCCTGCGCGGCGTGGGTATTCAGGACGAAGTCGGGTCTTGGCGCGCCCGCGGCGTCGTAGCGCCAGTCGGCGAACAGGGCCGCGCCCAGCCCTTCGCGCGTCGTCGTCGTCAGGAAGCGCGCCGGGATGATCTGGTCGGTGTCGATGTTGGTGGATGCCATCACGACGGTGCGCGAAGTGATCCGGGTGATCGGTTCCATGCGTGGATTCCTCAGCTCAGCAGTTCGCGCGGGTCGGTGATCCGGCCCGTGACCGCGGCGGCAGCCGCGGTTGCGGGGCTCGCGAGCAGCGTGCGGGCGCCCGTGCCCTGGCGGCCCTCGAAGTTGCGGTTGCTGGTGCTCACGGAATACTTGCCGGCCTCGACCGTGTCGCCGTTCATGCCCAGGCACATCGAGCAGCCTGACTCGCGCCAGTCGGCGCCGGCGGCCTTGAACACCTGGTCGAGGCCTTCGGCCTCGGCCTCGCGCTTCACCTGCTGTGAGCCCGGGACGACGAGCATGCGCACGCCCCGCGCCACGCGGCGGCCACGCAGGATGCGCGCAACCTCGCGCAGGTCGTTCAGCCGGCCATTGGTGCAGCTGCCTACGAAAACGACGTCCACCTTCTTGCCGGCGAGAGGCTCACCCGGCTCGAATCCCATGTAGTGGAGAGCCTTGCGGAACACCTCGTCGCCGCTCGCCGGGATCCGGCCGGAGAGGGGCGCCACCATCCCCGGGTTGGTGCCCCAGGTGATCATGGGCTCCAGAGTGGAAGCGTCCAGCGCCACTTCGCGGTCGAAGCTCGCGCCGGGGTCGGAGGGAAGCTGCCGCCAGTCGGCGAGCGCCCGCTCCCAGGCCTCGCCCTGCGGTGCGCGCGGACGGCCCTTCAGGTAGGCGTAGGTCGTCTCGTCGGGGGCCACCATGCCGGCGCGGGCGCCGGCCTCGATCGACATGTTGCAGACGGTCATGCGCTCTTCCATGCCGAGCGCGCGGATCGCCTCGCCGCGGTACTCCAGGACGTGCCCGGTGCCGCCGGAGACGCCCATCCGCCCGATGATCGCCAGCACGAGGTCCTTGGCCGATACGCCAGCGGGGAGGCGGCCGTTCACCGTGACGGCGCAGGTCTTTGGCTTGCGCTGCAGCAGGCACTGCGTGGCGAGCACGTGCCCGACCTCGGTGGTGCCGATGCCGAAGGCCAGCGCGCCGAAGGCACCATGGGTGCTCGTGTGGCTGTCGCCGCAGACGATGGTCTTGCCGGGCTGGGTCAGCCCCAGTTCGGGCCCGATGATGTGCACGATGCCGCGCTTGTCGCTCTTGAGGCCGATCAGCTCGACGCCGAACTCCGCGGCGTTTCGCTCCAGCTGCTCGACCTGCAGGCGGGCGGACTCCAGCTTGATGGGCAGGCCGCCGAAGATCTGCTCGCGGTCCGTCGGCGTGGAGTGGTCGAGGGTCGCGACCGTTCGGTCGAGGCGGCGCACCGGCAGCCCGCGCGCGCGCAGCACCGAGAAGGCCTGCGGCGAGGTGACCTCGTGAGTCAGGTGCAGGTCGATGTAGAGGACGGCCGGCGTGTCGCGCGTCTCCGGCGCGACCTCGTGCGCGCTCCACACCTTCTCGAACATGGTCCTTGCGATCATCGTTGTCCCCGGGATGTCAGACGGCGGCCTGTGCGACGCGGGCCTCGCCGCGCGCCTCGACCGCCATTCGGCCCGTGCGGCGGCCGAGCTCGATGCGGTTGATCACCTCGAGAAAGGCGCGGACGCCCGACTCGACGATGTTGGTGGTGACGCTGGAGCCACGGTGCGTGCGGCCGCCGTACTCGACCGTAACGAGTGCTTCGCCCTGGGCGTCCTCGCCCTTCGACACGCTGCGAACCTCGAACTTGCGCAGTGTCACCGTGATGCCGGCAGCCTCCTCGAGCGCCTTGAAGGCGGCGTCGACGGGACCGTCCCCGGCCGCGCGCTGCGTGACCTGCCGGCCGTCCGCGTGCCGCAGCGTCACTTCGGCCACCGCGTCCTCGCCGAGCGCCGCGTCGGTCTTCAGTCCCTCGAGGAACCACGGGCCGCCCGACTCCGTGTCGAGCTTCATGACGAGCGCTTCGATGTCGCCGTCGAACAGCTCCTTCTTGCGGTCGGCCAGCGCCTTGAAGCGCTCGAAAACCCTGTTGAGCTCGGCCTCGTCCAGCTCGAAACCCAGCTCGCGGACGCGCTCGCGGAACGCGTGGCGGCCGCTGTGCTTGCCGAGGACGAGGTTCGTGCGCGACAGGCCGACGTCCACCGGCCGCATGATCTCGTAAGTGGAGGAGTGCTTGAGCATGCCGTGCTGGTGGATGCCCGACTCGTGCGCGAAGGCATTCTCGCCGATGACCGCCTTGTTGCGCGGGATCGGCATGCCGGTGATGGAGGACACCAGCCGGCACGTGGGGTAGAGCTTGTGCGAGTGGATCCCGGTGTGCACGCCGAAGACCTGCTCGCGGGTCTTGATCGCCATCACCACTTCTTCCAGCGAGCAGTTGCCGGCGCGCTCGCCGATGCCGTTGATGGTGCACTCGATCTGACGGGCCCCGGCCAGCACGGCCGACAGGCTGTTCGCGACCGCCATTCCGAGGTCGTTGTGGCAGTGCACGGAGAACGTGACCTCGTCGGCACCGCGCACGTGCCGCTTGAGGTGGGTGAAGGTCTCGTGAAATTCCTGCGGGGTCGTGTAGCCCACCGTGTCCGGCACATTGATGGTGCGGGCGCCGGCGTCCACGGCGGCCTGCACGACCTCGGTCAGGAAGTCGAGCTCGGTGCGCGAGGCGTCCTCGGGGGAGAACTCGATGTCGGCGCAGAGCGAGCGCGCCAGCTTCACACCCTCCACGGCGGTCCGGATGATCTCCTCCTTGGCCATGTTGAGCTTGTGCTCGCGGTGAATGGCGCTGGTCGCCAGGAAGACGTGGATTCGTGGGCGCGCCGCGTCCTTCACGGCCGTCCAGGCCTTCTGGATGTCGTCGGCGTTGCACCGCGCGAGGCCGCAGACGATCGGGCCGCGCACCTCGCGCGCGATCTGGTTGACCGACTCCCAGTCGCCCCGG
The DNA here is from genome assembly GCA_037443885.1 of Gammaproteobacteria bacterium. GTDB lineage: Bacteria > Pseudomonadota > Gammaproteobacteria > Steroidobacterales > Steroidobacteraceae > SG8-30. The sequence continues at coordinate 4,603 of JBBINN010000087.1, forward strand.
GAGGCGGCCGGAAAGCCGGCCTCGATGACGTCCACCCCGAGCTCGGCGAGCGCACGCGCCACGCGAAGTTTCTCCTCGGGCGTCATGCTGCAGCCCGGGGACTGCTCGCCGTCGCGCAGCGTGGTGTCGAAGATCAGAACGCGGTTCGGGTCTCGATCGCTCATGGTGTCCGTCCTTTCGTCGATGCCCGGGCGGGCGCGGGCCCGCCCGGGGTGTCCTCAGGCCTTACCCTGTTCCAGCCAGGGCATGCGCTCGCGCAGCTTCGCACCCACCTTCTCGATCGGGTGCGCGAGGTCCTTGGCGAGCAGCTTCTGGTACTTCCTGCGGCCGGTCCTGTTCTCCTTGATCCACTGGCGGGCGAACTTGCCCTGCTGGATCTCGGTCAGGATCTTCTTCATCTCCTTCTTGGTGGCGGCATTGACGACGCGCGGGCCGCGCGTCAGGTCGCCGTACTTGGCCGTCTCGGAGATGAACTTGTGCATCTTGGCGATGCCACCCTCGTACATCAGGTCCACGATCAGCTTCAACTCGTGGAGGCACTCGTAGTAGGCGACCTCGGGCTGGTAGCCGGCCTCGACCAGCGTCTCGAAGCCCTTGACCACGAGTTCGGTCGCTCCGCCGCAGAGCACGGCCTGCTCGCCGAACAGGTCGGTCTCGGTCTCCTCGGCGAAGGTCGTTTCCAGCACGCCGCCGCGGGTGCCGCCGATGCCGTCCGCGTAGGCGAGGGCCTTCGCGTGGGCCTTGCCGGTCGCGTCCTGCGCCACCGCGATCAGGCAGGGCACGCCGCGTCCCTGCTGGTACTGGCGGCGGACGAGGTCACCGGGGCCCTTCGGCGCGATCAGCACGACGTCGAGGTCCTTGCGCGGCTTGATCTGGCCGAAATGAACGTTGAAGCCGTGCGCGAACAGCAGCGCAGCGCCGGGCTTGAGGGCCGGCAGGATCTGCTTGTACAGATCGGCCTGCGCCAGGTCCGGTGCCAGCATCGCGACCAGGTCGGCGCCGACGACGGCCTTGGCCGGCTCCGCGACCGGCAGGCCGTCGCGCCTGGCCTTCTTCCAGCTGTCGCCCTTGCGGACTCCGACGACGACGTCGTAGCCGCTGTCCTTCAGGTTCAGCGCGTGAGCACGGCCCTGGCTGCCGTAGCCGAGCACGCAGATGCGCGCGCCCTTGAGGGCCTTCCGGTCGACGTCCTTCCGCGAATAGATCCGCATTTCAAACTCCCGTGGTTCGTCGTTGATCGCGTCAAAAAGAAACCCCGCCTCGGAGCGGGTCCGGTGCGGGGTTTCGTGATTCCTGGCTTCCGATCAGGATCAGCCCAGGCGCCCGCACCTCCGCTGGCTAAGGAGGAGGTCGAGGCCAAGCAGGGAGCACGCGCGTGCACCGGAAGACCGGTCGCCGGAGGAGAGGGCAGGGTTCGGCGGGAAACGTGCGTGCATCATCGATTGGTGCGGTGCAAGATTGCGGGATGACACCATAGCGCGGTCGCCCGTGTCAACCGTATACGCAGTCAAGCGGAGTGCACATGCCGGAGTCTTTCACGCCACAGCGCGGTCCTTCCTCGCGCCCCCTCTGGCTCGTCCGCGAACAGGATCTCGATGTCTGGCGGGCTGCGTTGCCGCCGTCGGCAGCCGCGTGGGCGCGCGGGTCGGGGTTCGCGGCCGAGCCCCACCGCGTGCTGCTCCTGCCCGGCCCGGACGGCAGCCTGCTCGGCGGCGCCTGTGGCCTGGGTGCGCTCGATCACTGGGACGCGCTGCGCCCGGCTGCGGTCGCGGGCCTGCCGGACAAGCTGCCCCAGGGCCAGTGGCATCTGGAAACGGCGCTTCCGCCAGCGGCCGCGACCCACGCGCTGCTCGGCTGGATCATGGGCTCGTACCGCTTCGACCGTTACCGCAACTCACGGACCTCCGCGCTTCGAAGCGTGACCCTCGCAGTGCCGCCCGGCGCCGACGCGCAGCACGCGCTCCGGGCGGGCGAGGCGGATGCGCTTGCCCGCAACCTCGTCAATACGCCGGCGGCCGACATGGGTCCCGAGCAGCTGGCCGCGGAGGCGGCTGCGCTGGCCAGCCGGCACGGCGCGAGGCTCGGCGTGCTCGCCGGAGCCGCCCTTCTGGATGCCGGTCTCGAGGCCATTCATACGGTCGGGCGTGCGGGGCCACAGGCGCCGCGGCTCATCGACCTGAACTGGGGCGAGCCGGATCGGCCGCGCGTGACGCTGGTGGGCAAGGGGGTGTGCTTCGACAGCGGCGGGCTCGACCTCAAGGCGGCCAGCGCCATGCTCCTGATGAAGAAGGACATGGGCGGTGCGGCGATGGCGCTTGCGGCTGCGCACATGCTGATGGACGCGCGGCTGCCGGTGCGCCTGCGCGTGCTGATCCCTGCCGTCGAGAACAGTGTCGGCAGCAACGCCTTCCGCCCCGGCGACGTGATCCGGACCCGCAAGGGAATCACGGTCGAGGTGGGCAACACGGACGCCGAGGGCCGCCTGGTGCTGGCCGACGCCCTGTCGCTGGCGGACGACGAGCATCCCGACCTGCTGGTCGACTTTGCAACGCTGACCGGCGCCGCGCGCGTCGCGCTCGGGCCGGAGCTGCCCGCGCTCTTCTCCAATGACGACAGGCTCGCGGCCGACCTGGAGGCGGCGGGAATCGAGGAGGGCGACCCGCTGTGGCGACTGCCGCTGTGGCCGTCGTACGACGAGGAGCTGGTGAGCAAGGTGGCCGACATCAACAACGTGACCACCTCGGGATTCGCAGGGGCAATCGTCGGCGGGCTGTTCCTGCAGCGCTTCGTGTCGGCGACCCGGTCCTGGGCACACCTGGACCTCTACGCCTGGAACCCGCGCGAGCGCCCCGGCCGGCCGGTCGGCGCCGAGGCGCAGTGCGTGCGTGGCGCGTATCGCGTGATCCAGCGCCGCTTCGCCACCACCGGATGACCTCGGTCGCGCCGGCGCACCTTGCCCTGCTGGTGGGGATCTGCGCACTGTGGGGCTTCAACCTCATCGCCATCAAGGCCGGCGTGGATCGCCTGCCGCCGGTGTTCCTGACGCTGCTGCGATTCGCGATCGTCGCGGTGCTGCTGCTCCCCTGGCTGCGCATCGCGCATGGCCGGATGGCCTGGCTGCTGGTGGCAGCCCTGTTCAGCGGCGGCCTGCAATTTGCCCTCATGTACGCGGGAATCGCCCGCTCGGCGAGCATGTCGGCCGTGGCGATCGTCGGGCAACTGGGCGTCCCGTTCACCACCCTGCTGTCGATCCTGCTGCTGGGCAAGCGCGTCCGCTGGCGCCGGTGGACCGGCATCGGGCTGTCGTTCGCGGGAGTGATGCTGATCGGCTTCAATCCCACCGTGCTGGAGTCCCTCCGGGGCCTTTTGCTCGTGGTGCTGGCGGCCCTCGTCGGCGCGTTCGGCCTGGTGGCGGTCAAGCGCGTGGAGAACGTCGGGGTGCTGGAACTGCAGGCCTGGTTCGCCTGGACCAGCCTGCCCGTGCTCCTGGCGCTTACGCTCTGGCTGGAGGAGGACCAGTGGTCCAGCCTGCTTGCAATCGACGCGGTCGGCGTCGTCGCCGTCCTCTACACGGCAGTGGCGGCGAGTCTCGTCGCCCACACGCTCTTTTACTGGCTGCTGCAGCGCTATCCCGTCACCAGCGTCGCGCCGATCACGGTGCTGGCCCCGGTCTTCAGCGTGATGTTTGCCGTCTGGCTGCTGGGCGACCGGCTCGACTGGCGGATCCTCACCGGAGGTGCGATGACCCTGACCGGGGTCTGCATCATCGCCCTGCGCGAGCGGAAGCTGCCGGGGGCGGGGACGTGACACGGCAGGCGCGGCGAGGGAGAATGACCGTCCGCCAGCCGTGAGCCGCCAGCAGCCGCATGCGCGTCCCGCCGTCGGCGGCTGGCCAATCGAACGTACCGACCTCCCCGGAGACCCCATGCCCCGCCAACGACCGCCCGCCGATCCCCGTGCCCACTCCCGAGTCGTCGTGGAGGGCGTCAAGCAGACGCCGAGCCGGGCGATGCTTCGCGCAGTAGGCTACACGGACGCCGATTTCCGCAAGCCGGCGGTGGGCGTGGCCAGCACCTGGAGCACGCTCACGCCCTGCAACATGCACATCGACGTCCTGGCCCGAGAGGCCGCGGCCGGCGCGGACGGCGCGGGCGGCAAGGCCACCATCTTCGGGACGATCACCGTTTCGGACGGCATCTCGATGGGCACGCCGGGCATGCGCTTCTCGCTGGTTTCGCGCGAGGTGATCGCCGACTCGATCGAGACCGTGGTCGGCGCGCAGGGCTTCGACGGGCTCGTGGCGATCGGCGGCTGCGACAAGAACATGCCCGGCTGCATGATGGCCATCGCCCGGCTCGACCGGCCCGCGGTGTTCGTCTATGGCGGCACGATCCGCCCGGGTGCCGGGCACACCGACATCGTGTCCGTCTTCGAGGCGGTGGGCGGCCATGCGCGCGGCGTGGTGTCCGATGCCGAGCTCCACCGGGTCGAGTGCGCGGCCATCCCGGGTCCCGGCAGTTGCGGTGGCATGTACACGGCGAACACCATGGCCTCGGCGATCGAGGCGCTCGGCATGAGCCTGCCGAACAGCTCGGCCCAGGAGGCCGAGTCCGGCACCAAGCTCGACGACTGCCGGCGCGCCGGTGCGGCCGTCGTTCGCCTGCTGGAGCAGGGCATACGCCCGCGCGACATCATGACCCGTCGTGCCTTCGAGAACGCGATCACGGTCGTCATCGCCCTGGGCGGCAGCACCAACGCCGTTCTGCACATGCTGGCCATTGCGCATTGCGCGGGCGTGCGCCTGACGCTCGACGACTTCACGCGCATCGGGCGCAGGGTGCCGGTCCTGGCGGACCTCCGTCCGAGCGGACGCTACATGATGTCCGAGCTCATCGCGATCGGCGGCATCCGCCCGCTGATGAGGCGGCTGCTGGACGCGGGCCTGCTGCACGGCGACTGCATGACGGTCAGCGGCCGCAGCGTGGCCGAGGACCTCGCCGGTGTCGGCGACTACCCCCCGGGACAGGACCTGATCCGTCCGTTCTCCGATCCCATCAAGCGGGACAGCCACCTGGTGGTGCTCTACGGCAACCTCGCGCCCGAGGGCGCCGTGGCCAAGATCACCGGCAAGGAGGGACTCGAGTTCACCGGCCGTGCGCGCGTCTTCGAGAGCGAGGAATCATCGCTGCAGGCGATCCTCGACGGAAAGGTCAAGCCGGGCGACGTCGTCGTGATCCGCAACGAAGGACCGCGCGGCGGCCCGGGCATGCGCGAGATGCTGTCACCGACCGGCGCCATCATGGGCCGCGGCCTCGGCGACAAGGTCGCGCTCATCACCGATGGGCGTTTCTCGGGAGGCAGCCATGGCTTCGTCGTGGGGCACGTGACGCCCGAGGCCGCGAATGGGGGGCCGATCGCGCTGGTCAGGAACGGCGACAGGATCACCATCGACGCGAGCAGGCGCGTGATGACGCTGCATGTCAGCGCGGCCGAACTCAAGAGGCGGCGCGCAGCCTGGCGTCCGCGCAAGCCGTATGCCACTTCCGGGGTGCTCGCAAAGTACGCACGCAGTGTCAGCAGCGCCTCGCTCGGGGCGGTCACCGACCTTCTCGAGTGACGATCCAAAAGGGCGGAAGCGACCGTGCGATCGCGTTCGTCCAACCGGACTGCATACAACGCTTGAAGTTGTCACACGGTGCCGCTAAGGTTGCGCCCTGCCGTCAGCGGACGGGGAGACCGTGCGCTTGCCGCTCGACAGGCGCCCCGTGTCGTCGGCTCCCGGTGCCATAGCTCGGAACGAGGGGATCCACGTTCATATGTCAGATACGTACTACGGTGGCAGCAACTCGCGGCGCACGCTCGTTTTCGTGGGCATCATCGGCCTGCACGTGGCGTTCTATTTCGCCCTGGTCGCGGGCCTGCACCGCGATGCGATCGACATGCTGGCGGACGTCGGCATCATCGACCTGCCCCCGCCGCCCCCGCCGCCCGAGGATCTCGACGAGCCGCCCCGCCGCCGCCCATCGACCGCCCGCCGCCGGTGGTGCCGCCGCCGCTGATCGACCTGCCGGCCTTCGAAGGTCCGTCGCAGGGCATCACGAATGTACAGGTCACGGACCGCCCCGCCGCGCCGGCTCCGGTCGTGGCCGCGCCAGCCCAGAGGCCGGTACAGATCACGCCGCCGACCCCGGCCTATAACGCGCGCGCGCTCGCCAGTGCCTTGAACCGCTGCTACCCGTCCGCGTCGCGCCGCCTGAACGAGGAAGGCCGCATGGTCGCGACGATCACCATCGGCGTCGACGGCCGCATGAAGGACCTGACGATCCAGCAGAGCAGCGGTTTCGAGCGTCTCGACGCCGCTGCCGAGTGCGTGGTGCGCAACCTGAAGTTCAACCCCGGCAAACGGGACGGGCAGCCGATCGAGGCCCAGGCCACGCTGCCCATTTCGTTCAAGCTAGAGTGATCGACGGCTGATTTGAAGGTTCGAGCGCCGGTCGCCTGCGCGCCCGCCCGCTCGGGATGTCTGTATCTCCTGGAGGTAACTGAGAATGGCGTCTGCAGATGTTTTTACACCGGCCGCTGCATGGGCGCAGGCGGACGGTATCGGCAAGTTCATTTATGTGGTCCTGATCACCATGTCGCTGTGGTCGTGGTTCATCATGATCACCAAGGCCCTGGATACCCGCGCCCTCAAGAAGGTGGCGACCGAGGCGGAGAAGAATTTCTGGAGCTCGACATCGCTCAAGGACGGCATGGCGAAGCTCACGGGCAAGATCAACCCGTTCCGGGACATCGTGCAGGACGGGTTGCTGGCGGCCGAGCACCACAAGAAGCATTCCGGCGAAGTCACAGCGGTCATCGAGCTCTCCGACTGGATCGAGAGCCACGTCAGGAAGCGCACCGACATGCTCCAGGGGAGCCTGCAGCGAGGCATGGTCGTGCTCGCGTCGGTCGGCGCGACCGCTCCCTTCGTCGGGCTGTTCGGCACGGTCTGGGGCATCATGCACGCCCTGCGTGACATCGCGATCCGGGGGCAGGCCGACCTCTCCAGCGTGTCGGGTCCCATCGGCGAGGCGCTGATCATGACGGCGCTCGGCCTCGCAGTCGCCGTGCCGGCGGTGATCGGCTTCAACACCTTCACCCGCGCCAACAAGGGCCTCATGGAGCGCGTGAATTATTTCTCGCACGACGTGCAGTCCTCGCTGCTGGCCGGTTCTCGGGTCGAGGCGGGCGCCCAGGCCGGGAGGAAGTAACCCATGGCCATCTCGGTATCGGGTGACAGCTCGGATCCGATGGTGGATCCGAACGTCATCCCGCTCGTCGACGTCATGCTCGTGCTGCTGATCATCTTCATCATCACCATCCCGGTCATGACCCACGCGGTCAAGATCGACCTGCCGCGCGAGTCGAACCAGCCGACCGTCACGAAGCCGGAGAACATCAACCTC